>WRAG01000017.1 GCA_009780345.1 Oscillospiraceae bacterium | reverse complement strand
CGCGCAAAAGTTTGGCAGATGGCTGTGGATTTTTGTAAAAACCACAAAAATCTTACGCCCCTGCACTTTTCGACTACCGCTTGTGAAAAATCACACAAGCGAAGTCTCAAATGCTGGATTGGCAAGGACTGGTCCTTGCCGCGCCGCGCGCGCCCGCGCAATCCCCCCAGAGCCTTGCTCTGAATAAAGGGTTTTTAGGGCAAAGCCCTAAAAACTATGCGGCGTTCGCCGCACGGTCTAAGACGCAACGCGCCTTAACCCCGCGCCCGTAGGGCGCATTGGAAAGGAGCAAAAAAATGCTAATCGACATCATCATAATCGCGCTTATCGCATTTATGACGTTTAACGGATTCCGCCGCGGATTAATTTTGTCAGTGATCCGCCTACTATCTTGGATTATCTCCATCGCGCTCGTTTGGTTCGCGTATCCGCATATCGCAAGGATTTTCGGCGGAAATTTGATTGTCAATCTTCTTATAATTCTCGGGTTGTTTATTTTATGCAAAGTTTTGCTTATGTTCGTCGCGCGGGCATTAAAAGTTGTGACACGCTTGCCGGTTATCAAGCAACTAAACGCGCTTGGCGGCGGGGTTTTCGGATTTTTGCAGGGCGCGCTGATTGTACTTTTCGTATTCGCGATATTCAATCTCGCCTCTCTTCCGATTATCAACCTTGCAATGCCGGAACAATTCGCGACGATTCGTGACGCGATTGAAAGTTCAAATATCGGAAGTTTCATGTATAACAATAATTTTGTGGAAAATATGTTCGGATTTTGGAACAATTAAAATTTAGGATGTGTAAAAATGGAAGTTAGCGAACTTCAAGGCAAAAAAATCGGTGATATTCAAGCGTTGGCAAAAGCTGCCGGCGTTAAAAGTGTGACCAAATATAAGAAAAGCGAACTGATTGATATGATTGTTGCCGCGATTAAAGCGGAGCCTGACGTATCTGTCGAAACTGTTGAACCTATTGAATCTATTGAGCCTGTTAAAACTCCCGAAGCTACGGCAGCGCCGCAACCGGAACGCGAAACCAAAATAATGGACGGAGTTTTGGAAATTCTGCCCGACGGATTCGGATTCTTACGGTGTAATAACTACCAAACCGGCGAAAATGACGTTTACGTCTCGCCGCACCATATTCAACGATTTAAACTTCGAACCGGCGATTTTATCGTCGGAAACACGCGTATGAAAAGAGAGGGCGAGCGTTTCGCCGGACTTTTGTATATCCAAACGGTGAACGGCGACTCGGTTGACTCGCTATTCGGCAGAAAATCCTTCGACGACCTAACGCCGATTTATCCGAACGAGCGATTGCGCATGGAAACCGATTCGCGTTCCCTTTCAATGCGGTTGATTGACTTAATCGCGCCAATCGGAAAAGGGCAACGCGGAATCATCGTCGCGCCCCCAAAAGCGGGGAAAACGACGCTTCTTAAAACCATCGCGAACAGCATTACGAAAAATCATCCGGAAGTAAACTTAATCGTACTTCTGATCGACGAACGCCCCGAGGAAGTTACCGATATGCAACGGAGTATCAAGGGCGACGTTATATATTCCACGTTCGATCAAGAGCCGGAGAATCACTGCAAAGTTACCGAAATCGTGTTAGAGCGGGCAAAGCGGCTTGTCGAGCATAAAAAAGATGTTGTGATTTTGCTGGACAGCATAACGCGCCTGTCCCGCGCATATAATTTAACCATATCGCCGACCGGGCGGACGCTTTCAGGCGGACTTGATCCCGGCGCGCTTTATCGTCCGAAACGATTCTTCGGCGCGGCGCGTAAAATCGAGGAAGGCGGAAGCTTGACAATCCTCGGAACCGCGTTAATCGAAACGGGAAGTCGAATGGACGACGTGATTTTCGAAGAATTTAAAGGCACCGGCAATATGGAAGTTCATCTTGACCGAAAATTGCAGGAAAAACGCATATTCCCCGCGATCGACATATCCAAATCAGGAACACGTAAAGAAGAATTGCTATACTCGCGGGAAGAGCTTGAAACCATGTGGATGATACGCAAATCATTGGCGAATCATAGTACGGTTGAAACAACCGAAACGATCATAAATTGGATGTTAAGAACTAAAAGCAACCAAGAATTTATACAAAATATCGGAAAAGTTTTCGAGTAAGATTGCGTGAAATCACGCAATTTGACGCAAACTTATTTGTTGGAAAGGGTGGGGAAGGACTTGGCAGAGGTTGCGGTTACCAAAACAAACCCGAAAAAGCGAAGAAAAACAGTAAGAATAGTAGTTTTAATACTATGTTCGGCGATTATTTTGGCGATTGTCGGAATGGGTGTTTACGTTAACGGATATGAAAATATTTTTCCGAACGTATCGGTAGCGGGTATAAATATCGGCGGACTTTCAGCGGTCGAGGCGCAGGCTGAGCTTGAACGCCTATTTGACGACGAGTTAAACTCGAAAGCGATTACAATCACCACCGACGATGCAAGCGTAACCTACAACGGCGAAGAATTGGGCATTCGTATTGACTTTGAACAGTCTGTGCGAAACGCGTTCGACGTCGGACGCGGTGGAAATATTTTCTCACGAACACATCAGTTTGTTGCCGCGCGGCTTTTCCCAAGAGATATTCCGCTTGAAGTGTCAGCGCACGACGATACGGTTGAGCGTTTGATTTTGCAGCTTACTCGCGGGCGGGAAATCGCGCCTGTGATGCCGAGTTTTGATATAAGCGGCAATGTTTTGACGATAAGACGCGGCGAACCAGGGTATATTATAGACAGAAACTTGGCGAGAGAGAGAATCGAGCAGGTTTTCGGGTTTAATTCCGGCGAGGAAGTTGAACTTAACATTGAATACGTTCCAGCGGGCGAGTTTGGCTTGGACGAACTTTATCGCATGCTGACCGCGGCGGCGATTGACGCTTATTTTACCAAAAACGAGTACAATCAAGTGATAATCGCGCCCGAACGACCGCAAGTGGTAATCGCGCGGGACGAATTGGAAGAAGCGCTTTACAACGCGCCGAACGTGACGCAACTTACCGTTCGCACGATTTACCCCACGAGAACAAGAGAATATTTATACGCTTTGCTTTTCCGCGACGTGCTTTCGAGTTATACCACATTTTTTAACGCCAATGACGTCGGGCGTTCAAGCAACGTGCGGCTTGCGACGAGCAATATCAATCATTCGCAACTGCTTTCCGGCGAAGAATTTTCTTACGACATTACGGTTGGGCCTCGAACGCCGCAAGCGGGGTTTCGTGAAGCGAATATATTTATCGGAAACAGGATAGAAACAGGCTTTGGCGGCGGGATTTGCCAGCCGTCGTCAACCCTTTACGCTGCGATTTTGTACGCGAATTTGGAAGTGGTCGAGCGGCATAATCACTCGCTCCCTGTCGGATATATCCGCCACGGAATCGACGCGGCGGTTGCGCGCGGGGTTATCGACCTTCGGTTTTTAAATAGCACCGATTATCCCATAAAAATTGTGGCGACAAGCACGGCTAACAGCGTTACGATACAGCTTGTCGGAACGCAAACGGTTGAAAATCAAGTTGTGCGAATCGAGAATTTCACCCACAGCCCGACACAACCGAGAGTTGTGACGCAACATAGCAGTTATATTCCTGTTGGAACGCGTCGCGTCGAGCAAGCAGGATCGGGCGGTTTTTCGGTAAGATCGTATAGAATTGTGACCGTCGCGGGCGTTGAGCAATCGAGAGAATTCTTGCACGTAAGCCGTTATCAGCCAATGGACAGAATATATGTAATCAACCCTGTGGATAGATACAGAGATTGGAGTATTCCCGTTGAATCGCCGCCTTATTACGATGAAAACGGCGAAACTTTACCTCCGACCGAGCCGGACAACCAGCCCGGCGTCGGTGGAGATGACTTGCCGGATGTGTATATCCCGTCCGAGCCTAACGAACCTGCTGTTCCGAACGAGCCGGAACCGATATTGTATTCTTATTGACGATAAAATTTATAGGAAGTATGCAAATGGACATCATAACTATCATGCTAATCGCGCTTGGGCTGTCTATGGACGCATTTGCGGTGGCGACGTGCCAAGGATTACGAAAAAGCAATATCACATTCGCGTTATCCGTCGCGCTTTGTTTCGGTTTCTTTCAATTGGCGATGGTATCGGTCGGATATTTTACGGGCGAACTATTCGCAAACTTAGAGTTTGTAACGACTTTCAGTAATTGGATCGCGTTCGGCTTACTTAGCATTATCGGCGGCAGAATGGTTTATTCCGGGATTAGAAACAAGGGCGATTGTGCCGAAAATGATAACGTTAAACGTTCTTTGGGATTTTGGGGACTGATTATACTTGGAATCGCGACGAGTATAGACGCTTTGGCGGTTGGCGTGCATTTTGGAATTGATAAAAGCGTCGATATTTGGATTGCCGCCGGGATTGTCGGGCTTACGACTTTTCTTATTTCGTTTGCCGGCGTATATTTCGGAAAATTGCTTGGAAAATATTTGGCAAAGTATGCCGAGCTTGCGGGAGGCATTATTTTGATTGGAATCGGGATTAAAATTTTGCTGTCTTGATGAAGGTTGAAGATAATTTTAAAAATTTTTATAAAAAATGTTGACAAGCTCGTAAGGTTATGATATAATGATTTGGTTCGCGAAAAAACATGGTTGTGAGAGCAACTATGGCGAGTTGCGACGACGCTGGCGTGGCTCAACGGTAGAGCAGCTGACTTGTAATCAGCAGGTTGTTGGTTCGATTCCGATCGCCAGCTCCATAGTTTTGTTGAGAATTAGCCGCCGCAAGGCGGCTAATTCTTAACAAGGCAACAAAACGGAGGGGTTCCCGAGTGGCCAAAGGGGGCAGACTGTAACTCTGTTGTCTTCGACTTCAGTGGTTCAAATCCACTTCCCTCCACCAAATAACAAAAACGCCTATTTCATTGGCTTTACGCCTAATAGATAGGCGTTTTTATTTTATAAATTCAACAGATCAAATTATTAAAGCCTGCTGAATATGATTGATTTGGATTTTGGCAAATTTGCATAAATATAGGTGCATGACGAAAGTAATATATCCCCCGTGACCTCCAAGGAAGCCGTTGCCGCCACCGATTCCCGGCGCGCCGCCGCTACCGGTGGCAGTAATGTTTCCACCGTTTATAGTAATCGTCCCGGCGTTTTCGCCATCAACGCCGTTAAAATCACCGTCATTCCCGCCAATTCCCGCGCCGCCGATTCCGTGCGCAGTCAATCTGCCCATTGTCGCCTCATCTTCAGATTGAGCGTAAATAGTCAGACTATTGCCCTCGCTAACACGAATTCCGCCGCGACTTGCGTCCAAATGACTGCCGTCCGCAAGGATTATCGTCACATCGCCGCTGATTCGTAAGCGGTGGGTAATTTCAACCGTGCCATGAACAATATATGTGCCTGTTCTTAACTCCCAAGTATCACGAAATAACGGAATCACGCCTGCCGTCCGCTCGACAAAATGTAACTCATCATCTTCTATCACTAAATCACCGACTACAACGCGACTATTAGCACCGAAAATTCGATAAGAAATAAATTCTCCGTCTAATATTCTTGCGTGCGGGTTAAAACTTCCAAACGGCCCATTGAAGACAGAGCCCTTAAAAAAAGCTCTTTGACCGGGAATATCAAAAACCGTTACTACAAACGAAATGTTTCCCGAACCTGCCCAATAGGTGAAAATAATATTATATATTCCATCTCCTGTTAAGTCGGCAAAAAAAGCATTGAAACCGCCTCCCAACAAAACACCGCCGCTCCACAAATCTTGATTTAAAAGACTTTCAAACGCACTTAGCGCAATATCCCAATATTCGTATGGAAAAAAAGCTCTTACCGCAGTTTCGTTGTCCCCAAAAAAATGTGTAATTTGCATATTTTGTGGGTTCAATGCAAAAATCTGAATCGGCGGCAAGGGAGAGCTCTGTTCGGTTCCCGTCGCCGAAGCAACCACCGTTCCTGCCAAAATTGAAGTTAAAAATATAATAGTAATAAACATAGCGAGTAATTTTTTCATATAACACACCGCCTTCGTTACATTTTTCGTAAATTATACCATATATTACGCGATTTTGCAAGAAAAAATTGTGCATCATTTACTATATTATCAAATGTAATTCGTTTAGTGTAACATTTCGATAGTTGAAATTAAATTCGGTCAACCGTTTCTTATGTATAATATTATTTTTTCTATATCCTATCTCCGTAAGGCAAAGATTTTATATAATCCTCCATATAAGCCCAATCGGGCGAGCCATCTGATTTTACAGGCAATTTAATAATGTGATTGCATATATCTTTTTGCCTGTATTGCTTTCCATAAGAGTATCTATATTTATCCACATTTATAACAGTAACAATAAATAGTTTAGCATATAAACTAATATTATTTTTGTCTATAAGAATTAAAATATTATCATCACAATAGAAATCATAACCTCTATAAAAAGAATTTCCAAACATATCTATTGTTATCTTATTGGAATATAATTTACAAACATCTGTTCTTATATACTCTGCCACCCCTTGATTTTGAAATCCCGCTGTTATAAGAGGGATATCACCGGCAAATCTATTTTCTTTCGTCAGGCGCCTACCTCTTTCAAAACAAAACAAATCATTGAGATAAAACTCTTTCCAATCATTCACCACAAACGATGAATTTTGAGTTTTTGCCTGCATTGTTGTAATAGGCTTGACGTTTAATTTTTTTGTATAATTTTCCATAAATTTAAAATCCGGATTACTATCAATGGTAGAGGGTAGTCTAATCACCATATTTTGTATGCGCTTTGTTCCCAATTTTCTCCCATATGCATAGCGGAATTTTTCTCTTTCGATAATTGTCTTGAAAAAAAGTCCAATATATATATTCATCTCAAACTTTGGAGTTAGTATACGCACATCGTCGGGAGAGGCACAATATGGTTGCGGTTGATAGAAAGTCGAACCAACAGAGCCATTCCTTGCTATGGTAAGTGTATTTGGTTTTTGTGTAGGCTCTGCATCAACATATGCCGTAACACCATTGTTTTCTGACGAAGCAGAAACATAGGGCGTACTTCCGGCATTGCTATTAAATAAATTAGCATCTTTTGATGTAGTTACAAAAAATAAATCTTTAAGCAGAAATTCCGACCATTTCGTAAAGTCAAAATTATTCATTGACTTCACCCACCTTTACAAGATAAGCCAAATAATCATTAACCGTATTTTGAAAATCTGCCTGTGTCAATTTGCTGTAATCAGTTTTCATGTATGCTTCACAAAGCCATTCTTCGCTATGCTTAATAGCTTGTCTTGCCGAAAAGCCATCAACAATATCGCGATTGCGGTATAGCTTCAGCCATTCGCTTTCAATTTTTTGCCATTTTCCATAAGCATCAATACGACCTAATTTTTTGCGCTTAACAAAACCGTCATTTTTGCAATAGCCGAAAAATGTCTCTTGTGAACTATCGTGTGGAGTGTGCGCCTCCCAAACCATAACACAAGGATTTGTTCCTGTGGGATAAAAAATATCATCCGGCATTGAGAATACCGCTTTAAGAGTATGTTTTTTGAAAAGCCTCTCCCTAACTTCTTTGAATTTTGTACCAATAGCACAACTCATAGGCACAACGGC
Source organism: Oscillospiraceae bacterium (assembly GCA_009780345.1). GTDB lineage: Bacteria > Bacillota > Clostridia > Monoglobales > WRAG01 > WRAG01. The sequence continues at coordinate 41,090 of WRAG01000017.1, read as the reverse complement.
AACTCCTGTTCCGCCAACAATTAGAACAGATAAAAGTTGTTCAACAAATTCTAATTCACACTTATCGGTTTGCGAATAGGGCGGATTAATTAGACCTACATTAAGATTTTTCTCCTTTAACAGCTTAACAATATTAGGATTAAAGCAATCCCCTTTATAGATATTCAAACCATCCAAACGGATTATCATATTCGCAACAGCAAGCGTATAAAGCCCATCATCAAATTCAACTCCAAACAACTGCTCTTGCCTAATCTTTTCAGCCTCAATGGGATTTGCACACTTGAACATTTTATTCATCGCTGTGACGATAAAAGACCCGCTACCACAGCAAATATCAACAACACGGCTATTTTTGCTTATGTTAGCCAAATCACACATAAATTCAGTTAGATGTTGCGGAGTTAAAACGATACCTAATCCGCTTCCGTCACCTCCCGAATATTTAATAAATTCGTGATAAAACACTCCAAGCGCGTCAAGAGTGCTATCTGCATAATCCATCATTGGCTTGATTTTAATTTCAAGTTGTTTAATATACCAATATATAGATTTTTTGTTGATTAATGGAATGTCTGCAAATTTAGTGTTATCTTGCAATACGCTAAAAACTTGCTTTATGTATGGCGTCCTATCATTTTTTATGCTGCTATTCAAGAGTACCGTTTCAATAGCATTTTGTATGCTTGACATAACCGCCTTAAAAGATGGCAACCCCGAATACATCTTGCAAAAATCATCATCAGAAAGCGCAATAAGAATACCTGCAATAAAAATGGGTTTATGCCCCTCTATAACCTTAATCTCTCGTAAATAATTATGCATTTCAATAGCGGTTTCTCTTATTTCATCAAGCGAATAGTTCTTTTGAAGTTTTTCGCCTTTTATTAGTTTGATATAATTTTTAGGTTCTAAAATAATATCACTTGCTTTTTTAAGTTGCAAATATTCATCTTGTCCTTTTAACCAATGATAAGCGTCAACTTTCATATTTGCAGTTGTAGTGCCGCTTATTGCAACGGCAATTACATTATATTCTTCTTTCAAAAATTTTGCATAATACAAAGCTCCGTCAACGGCAAAACCGCTCGGGCAATCAAGGTTTTCACTTCTATGCTTTTTGGCGGTATTCTTACACTCAACTAAAATTATAGTATTGGTATCATCGTTGAAAGTAATTATAAACTCCGGCTTACCTTTACCCTTTCCGCCTTGACTAAAATCATCAAGAGGACAAATCTTAGGTTTACCGCCGGCTTTTTTCAACAATTCATCTATTTCATAAGCATCAGCAACATCGCCTTGCGGATAAACATATCCCCAATCATTATAGCCGATTTGAATTTTCATTTCTTTCTCTGTTAGGCTTTCGGTATATCGTTCAATAGGCATATCAGTTCTGCTCCTTTCCGTTGGTATTTGCATTAAGATATTGTTCTATTTCGGTTTCTTTTATTCTCCAAGAGCGCCCGCCAACTTTTGACGCTATAAGTTCTCCGTTAGCTATCAATCTTCTAACTGTTTTTTCGGATATTTGTAAATATTTCGCAACTTGTGAAATGGTAAATATATCTGCCAATGCCTAACACCCTCTCTAAACATTTTATGTGCCTATTATTATAATATAATACTGAAATGGCGTCAAGACTTTAAGGGAATTTTAAGGACACGATCGGACATAAAAGGACAAAATCACCGTTATTAAAAGGAAAACTGAACATTAAATCTTTGTTACAAAATATGAATACGATACGTGGCGGTATAATTATCCGAAATCCGATGCAAAGGCTCGCAAGACGAAACTTGATAAATTAAGACAACAAAAAAGCTAACCGATAATTAAATCGGTTAGCTTTTTAAGATATATGTTGCCAAAAGGCAAATTGTTAAGGTGTAAATATATTAATATCAGTAGTTACAACCGTTCAACCCGCTACTCCCACTCGATCGTACTCGGCGGCTTTTCGGTAATGTCATACGCCACGCGGGTTACATCATCAACCTCGTCCACAATCCGTGCCGAAATTTTACGCAACACACTATACGGAATCTCATACCAATCGGCAGTCATCGCATCTTCACTCGTAACCGCGCGAAGCGCGACGGTGTAACCGTAAGTCCGTTCGTCGTTTTTAACTCCAACACTCCGCAAGCCCGTTAGAACCGCGAAATATTGCCAAATTTTCTTATCCAACCCAGCAAGCGCAATCTCATCACGGAAAATGTAATCAGCTTCACGCAAAATATCCAATTTTTCCTTCGTTATCTCTCCAATCACCCGAACGCCAAGCCCGGGGCCGGGAAACGGCTGTCTATCCACCAGAAAATCGGGCATCCCGATGATTCGTCCAAGTTCGCGAACCTCGTCTTTATACAAAAGTCGCACAGGCTCTAAAATCTCTTTAAAATCAATCACATCAGGTAGTCCGCCAACGTTGTGATGGCTTTTTACCAACTTATTTTTATCCGTTCCGCTTTCAATAATATCGGGATAAATCGTGCCCTGCACAAGGAAGTCAACCGCGCCGATTTTCTTCGCTTCCTCCTCGAATACGCGGATAAATTCCTCGCCGATAATTTTGCGCTTCTCTTCAGGGTCGGAAACACCTTTAAGCTTGCCCAAAAACCGCTCTTCCGCGTTAATTCGGATAAAATTCATGCCATATTGGTCTTTAAATAAACGCTCAACTTCGTCACCCTCGTCTTTACGCATAAGTCCGGTGTCAACGAAAATATTGACAAGTTGATGCCCTATCGCTTTATGCACTAAAACCGCGCAAACGCTGCTGTCAACGCCGCCGGACAGAGCGCACAAAACCTTTTTATCGCCGACTTTTTCTTTTATCTCCGCAATCGCCGTTTCCGCGAACGCGGACATATCGCGTTTTTCTCTCATGTATAATCATCCTTTCAGTTGTAAAATCTGATTTTGGCTCGGTTAAGCCGGAAATAACGGTGACGCCATCCACGCAATAAGCCCGCCCCACACAACTATGCCGATACTGTTCATAATGATCGAACTTTTCCGCTTACTGATACATGCAAACGGCAAACCAATCGCGCCTAAAAACAGTCCGTGCATAGGTATGCACAACGACAAAACACCCAAAGTAAATCCTGCTTTATAAAACATAGGCAATTCAGGTGGCGCAGGCGCTTGCACATACACAATCTGCGGCGGTTCTTGATTCAGCAACACGCCACAACTTATGCAAACATGCGCGTTTTCGTGCGCAACTTTCACTCCGCAGTTCGGGCAGAACATAGAGATCAAACCTTTCTTTAAATATCAAATTTTGTTAGGGCAGGGCTTTGCAAGAGTTGCGCCAACGGGCGCGGGGTTCTTCGGGACCGTCCCGAGGGCTTATGTCCTGCCGGACGGGCGACAAGGGCTCTGCCCTTGCCAATCCCGGTCGCCTATGACGTCAAACGCCAAAAAGCGGCGATTTGCGCCAAAGCCGGCGACGATAAAAACATTAGTTAGCGAACCGCATTCGCGGAAAGACTAGCGAGATATAACGTCGCGCCCGTTCGAGACCGTACCGCGCCTAAAAGCGCGAGATCTAATCTGATTAGGGTGCGTTGTTTGCACTAATTATCGCCCGCGGTTCCGCCAGCGGGGTACCCGCCCGACGCTTTTTGTCGGGGAGGGTCGCGACGGGGAGGGCGACGGTTTTGATCAAGTTTTTGACGCGCAAAAACTTGCTGGATTGTCAAGGACTGGTCCTTGACGCGCCGCGCGCGCCCGCGCAAAGCCCCCAGAGCCTCGCTCTGAAAAAGCCCGCCGCCTCAGCGGCAAAAGGTCTAAGGCGCATTGCGCCTTAAGCCCGCGCCCGCAGGGCGCTAAATATGCCGCTCCACAAATTTCTTTATCCGTTTAAGCGCTTCCTCAATATGCTCCGACGAATAAGCGTAGCAGCATCGCACAAACCCCTCACCGCTCGCGCCGAAAGCGTTTCCGGGAACGACTGCGACTTTTTCTTCTTCAAGTAATTTACTGCAAAACTCCTCCGAAGTCAATCCGGTTTTTTGAATGGACGGAAAAACGTAAAACGCGCCAAGCGGCTCAAAGCAATCAAGCCCCATTTCACGGAATCCGTTCAGCATAATCTTACGGCGACGGTTATACTCCGCTTTCATGTCGGCAACGTCGTCGTCACAGTTGCGCAACGCCTCAATCGCCGCGTATTGGCTTGTTGTGGGCGCGCTCATAATCGCGTATTGATGAATTTTCGTCATCGCGGCGATTATTTCGCTCGGCCCCGCGGCATAACCAAGCCGCCACCCGGTCATCGCAAACGCTTTGGAAAATCCGTTAACCGTGACTGTACGTTCCCACATTCCGTCGATGGACGCAAATGATGTGTGCGGCTCGTCGCTATAGTTAAGTTCGGAATAAATCTCGTCCGACATTACCAAAATATCGGTTCCTCTCAAAACATCGGCAATCGCTTCATAATCCTTGCGGAACATGATTCCGCCGGTAGGATTATTGGGAAACGGCAAAATGAGCAGTTTCGTTTTGTCGGTGATTTTTTCTTTTAACTGTTCCGGCGTCAGACGGAATTCGTTCTCCGCGGTGGTAACAATAGGAACAGGCGTTCCGCCCGCCAAAGCTGTGCAGGGTTGATAGCATACGAATGACGGTTCAGGGATCAATACTTCGTCGCCCGGCCCGATTACCGCGCGGATTAGAAGGTCAATCGCTTCGCTTCCCCCAACCGTTACCAAAATTTCGTCGTCAGCGTCGTAGCTAGTCCCATATTTTCGGTTTAAGTAGCCGGAAAGCTCGGTTCGAAGCTCTTTTAACCCCAAATTCGAGGTGTAATACGTTTGACCGCTTTCCAACGATTGAATTCCCGCCTCTCGAACGTTCCACGGCGTGTCAAAATCAGGCTCGCCGACTCCTAATGAAATAGCGTCCTTCATTTGAGTGACAATATCGAAAAATTTCCGTATTCCCGACGGCGGAATGTTCGCCACCGAGGGAGTTATTGAATATTTCATAAAAAAAACTTCCTTTCAAAAATTTGCGTCAAATTGCGTGGCGGTCAACTGCATCCAATCAAGCGGCGGCAAAAAACGCCTTGCTCTCTCGGGCAGTTTTCGCAGGGGAGTTGTTAGCGAAAACAAGTTTCCGACAACTCTCCCAGATTTCGTCGCGAAATATTGCGTGATTTCACGCAAATTAAAACGTGATCATCTCTCTGTTGTCAGTATCATCGGCAGATAAAACCACTCCGTTATCCTTATATTTTTTAAGCTCAAAATGAGTGGCGGTGCCGACAACGCCGTCCATAGTAGATAGTTTTTCGGACACAAAATTCGCGATATCCTTGATACTCTTGCCCTCAACTGTAAGCGAAAAATCGTATCCGCCGGACATAAGCCTAAGTGATAAAACCTGCGGATATTTACAAATCCGCGACGCAAGTTTGTCAAACCCCGCTCCGGGCGCCGGCGTCACACGCAATTCAATAACAGCGGTGATAAACTCGCGCTCGCTTTCAAGTTTTTTCAAAATTTCTTCCATAATCATTCGCCTCCTAAAACTTTATAATGGTGATTATAATATTTTATTTTACCACTTTTTTTAAAGAATTGCAACAAAAACTTGACAGGCTTTCATATATTATTATATAATTAATAAATGAGGTAAGGTTGGACGGTTAGTTCACTTCCGAGAGGAGGTGATTTTTGTGGAGATTGCTTACATAGTTTTAAAGATAATTGTTGCAATTGTCGATATAATAGCAAATCAAAATAAAAAAAAGTAGCCCCCAACTAGTCCCATAGTATGAGCTACTTTTTTTATTAAAGTTTTCTTACTTCGGGCTAACCGTTTTCGGTCTTGCCTCTTTATATGTTAATTATACGACATTTCTTCGAATTTGTCAACACTTTTTCAAAAAATACTTTGGAGGCGAGTAAAATGGGTTACACAATTGCACAAAAGATAATAAAATCGCATTTGGTTTCGGGCGAAATGCAGGCGGGAAACGAAATTTCGATTAAAATCGATCAAACGCTTACGCAGGATTCCACCGGAACAATGGCGTATCTTCAATTCGAAACAATCGGCGTTCCGCGGGTGAAAACCGAGAAATCGGTCGCGTATATCGACCACAACACGATTCAAGCGGGATTTGAGAACGCCGACGACCATAAGTATATCCAAACGGTCGCGAGCCGTCACGGAATCTACTTCTCCCGCCCCGGCAACGGAATCTGCCACCAGGTTCAACTTGAACGATTCGGAATTCCGGGCAAAACCCTGCTCGGTTCGGACAGCCATACGCCGACAGGCGGCGGAATCGGAATGTTGGCAATCGGCGCGGGCGGGCTTGACGTCGCGGTTTGTATGGGCGGCGGCGCGTATTATATCACCATGCCGAAGATGATGAAAGTCGAGCTTACCGGCAAGCTTAATAAATGGGTAAGCGCGAAAGACGTTATTTTGGAAGTTCTGCGCCAAATTTCGGTTAAGGGCGGCGTTGGATATATCTTGGAATACGCGGGCGAGGGAATTAAATCGCTAAGCGTTCCCGAACGCGCGACAATCACAAACATGGGCGCGGAGCACGGCGCGACAACATCAATTTTCCCAAGCGACGAAATTACGCGCGAATTTTTGAGCGCCCAGGGACGGGAAAGCGATTTCGTCGAAATCCTCCCCGATAGTAACGCGATATACGACAAGACGATAACCATTGATTTGTCGGCATTGACACCCCTTGCGGCAAAGCCGCATATGCCCGACTTGGTTGATACCGTTGAAAATATCGGCAAAATCAAAATCGACCAGGTTTATATCGGTTCCTGCACCAACGCGTCGTACCAAGATATGATGAAAACCGCGCGAATCCTGAAAGGCAAGACGGTTCACCCTGACGTTAGTTTGGTAATCGGACCGGGTTCGAAGCAAGTGCTCGCAATGCTCGCCGAAAACGGCGCGCTTGCCGATATGGTTGAAGCGGGCGCGAGAATCCTCGAAAGCGCTTGCGGCCCGTGTATCGGCATGGGACAATCGCCTAAAACCGACGCGGTGTCACTTAGAACGTCTAACCGTAACTTCGAGGGTCGAAGCGGAACAAAATCCGCGAAAGTTTATCTTGTAAGCCCTGAAATTGCAGCGGTGTCTGCGATTACGGGAGTTTTAACCGACCCGCGCGAGTGGAAAGACGAAGTTGACCTGAATATCCCAATGCCGGCGGCGTTTCTTGTGAACGACAACATGGTCGTCGCGCCGGAATATGACACCGAAGTTGTGCGCGGCCCGAATATCAAGCCGTTTCCTGTGAATACGCCGCTACCGAGCGAGATCACCGCAAAAGCGTTGCTGAAAGTTGAGGACAACATTACAACCGACCATATTATGCCGTCAAACGCAAGTTTATTGCCCTATCGATCAAACATTCCGTATCTTTCGGATTACTGCCTCGCGCCGTGCGATAAAGATTTCCCCGCGCGCGCGAAAGAACACGGCGGCGGCTTCGTAATCGCGGGCGAGAACTACGGACAAGGAAGCTCGCGCGAACACGCGGCGCTAGTGCCGCTGTACTTGGGCGTCAAAGCGGTAATCGCGAAGTCGTTCGCACGAATTCATATGGCGAACTTGATTAATTCGGGAATTTTGCCGCTGACGTTTAAAAACCCTGCGGATTACGACAAAATCGAGTTGCTTCACAACTTGAAGTTGCCAAATATTTTGGACAAAATCCAAAATGGTGGCGAAATCGAGCTTGAAAATCTGACGACAGGCGATAAAATCCCGCTAGACATCGTGTTATCCGACAGGCAGCGCAAAATCATGGCTGCCGGCGGTTTGTTGAATTATACGAAGGTTGCTGCCGCAGGCGACAAGGGCTAATCGTAGCCCTTGTCAATCCCCGAAAAACTTTTGACGGCAAAAGTTTTACAAAACCGTCGCCACTATGCCGCCGACCCACCCAAAAAACGGGCGGGTACCCCGTCTGGCATGAGGGCGACACAAGTTAGCGAACCGCATACGCGGTAAATGAGACTTAGCTTGTGTATTATACAAGCTGTAGTCGAATTATCCAGTGAGCGTAAGCGAGTCGGGAAAGATTAGCGAGATGTAACGCCGCGCCCGTCCGAGACCGGCGTTATATCGTACATTCGTTTCCGCCAAGCGGGGTACCCGCGCGATTTGTGCGTGGGTGCAGGCGGTTATATACGTTTTTGATAAAACTTTTTCTGAAAAAGTTTTTCGGGGTTCGTCAAGGGTGTTCGACAACACCCTTGACAAACAAAGACGGGCTTCGAAGCCCAAACAAAAGCCTGCGCGCACGCGCAAAAAGGTCTAAGGCGCAACGCGCCTTAACCCCGCGCCCGCAGGGCGCAAGAAATTTGATAAAACTTTTTTCAAAAGTTTTTAGGTTTTAAGGGCAAAGCCCTAAAAAAGGAGCATACCTATGGAAAAACTACTAAACATCACGCTCGGCGATTTATTGGAAGAAACCGCGCGAAAGTTCCCGACGCATCAAGCGGTGAAATATATCGAAACCGAGTTCGACAAAACTTGGTACGAATTTAACCAAACAGTTGACCGCGTCGCTAAAGGGCTTTTGGGCATGGGATTTAAAAAAGGCGACCATGCCGCGGTTTGGGCGACAAATTATCCGCAATGGCTGGTTCTTATGTTCGCGACGGCGAAAATCGGCGCGGTTCTCGTCACCGTCAACACGAATTATAAGGAAGCCGAGCTTGAATTCCTGCTCAAGCAGTCGGACAGCAAGGCGCTCTTCATCTGCGAAGGTTTGAAGGACATCGACTGCGCGAAAACCATCTATTCTATATGTCCTTCGCTAAAAACCGCCAAACCGGGCAAGATGAAATGCGAAAAATTTCCGTATCTCACGCATGTGATTTCGTTCGACAATAAATATGACGGAATATATCATTGGAACCAAATCGAGGATTTCGGCGTGCTGATTTCCGACGACGAATACGAGGCGGTCAAGAAAAGTCTGCACCCTGACGACGTTATCAATATGCAGTATACATCAGGAACGACAGGCTTCCCCAAGGGCGTAATGCTAAGCCATAACAATATCGTGAACAACGGCAAATCCATCGGCGCCTGCATGAAATTTACCGAGGACGACAGGTTGTGTATTCCCGTTCCGTTTTTCCACTGTTTCGGTTTGGTGCTGGCGATTATCGCTTGCGTTTCGCACGGATCGGCAATGGTTCCGCTGCTTTGGTATACGCCGATTAAGACAATGCACGCCATTGAATACGAGAAATGCACCGCCGTTCACGGCGTTCCGACCATGTTTATCGGCATGTTAGAGCACCGTGACTTCGACAAATACGATTTCTCCACATTGCGAACGGGCATAATGGCTGGTTCGCCCTGTCCGATTAAGGTTATGCAGGACGTTGTGGACAAAATGAATATGAAAGAAGTTACAATCGCGTTCGGGCAGACCGAAACATCGCCTGTTTGTACGCAAACCACGACAGATGACAGCATTGAACTTCGAGTTTCCACCGTTGGGCGAGTTCTTCCGTTCGTCGAGGCGAAAATTGTTGATCCCGAAACGGGCGAAGAAGTTCCCGTCGGCGTTGCCGGCGAGTTCTGCGCGCGCGGATACAACGTGATGAAAGGTTACTACAAAATGGAAGCTGAAACCGCGCAAACAATCGACAAAGACGGCTGGCTACACACAGGAGACATTGCGGTTGCGGACGAAAATGGATATTATAAGATAACAGGGCGAATCAAAGACGTGATTATCCGCGGCGGCGAGAATATCTTCCCGAAAGAGATTGAGGATTGCATTTACAAGCACGAAGCCGTGCAAGACGTGCAAATCGTGGCTTGTCCGTCCGAGAAATACGGCGAGGAAGTGTTCGCGTTTATCATATTGAAAGAAAACGCCGAAACCACGGCGGACGACATTAAAAAGTTCGTTGAAGATAATATGGCGCGGCATAAAGTGCCGAGCTACGTTGAGTTTGTGGCAAGTTACCCCATGACCGCAAGCGGCAAGATTCAAAAGGTGAAGTTGCGCGAGCAGGCGCGGGAAATACTCCACACCGATGCGGAAATGGTTGAGTTTAAGGATTAAAAAAAGGGTGCGAAAGCACTCTTTTTTTACTATAAAATTTTATATTTTACTTTGTTAAGGACCAGTCCTTAACAATCCAGCAAGTTTTTGTGCGCCAAAAACTTGACCAAAAGCGCCGCGCTCACGCACGTGCTTTCGCACACGTGGCGCGGTGATACATGCGAACATAAAACATTCAACCAAATAACATCTCGCGCTTCTAGGCGCGGGACGATCTCGACTGAAACAGCGTTATATCTCGCTAATTTTTCCCGACTCCCGTTGGTCGCTGGATAATTCGACTACAGCTTGCAAAATACACAAGCTAAGTCTCATTTACCGCGAACGCGGTTCGCTAACTCAGCTTTTTCGTCGCCGCTTGCGGCACAAATCGCGGTTTGTGCGTTTGTGATCGCCAGGCGACCGGGATTGGCAAGGGCAGAGCCCTTGTCGCCCGTCCGGCAGGACATATGCCCTCGGGACGGACCCGAAAAAATGGTTTTTAGGGCAAAGTCCTAAAAACCAAAAAAGAGTGCTTTCGCACTCTTTTTTATGTGGCAGCCCCTGCGCGAATCGAACGCACAATTAGCCCTTAGGAGGGGCTTGTTATATCCATTTAACTAAGGGGCCTCGTCGCAACTGCCTCACTTTGTTCGTTTTGCCGCGTAAAAAATTCGCGGCAAAAGTTCTCATGTTTCGGCGTTGCTCCTCTTTCCCAAAACGTCCACCTCGTTGGGACATTTCGGGAGTCCTAATTATACACCGAACTTTAATATTTGTCAACCTACTATTGATTTTTTCCCGAATTAAATGTATAATTATATAATTGATAATTATACCAAAGGGAGGCGGACGAACTTGCTCAAATTTATCTACGGCAGAGCGGGAAGCGGCAAAACAAACTACATATTCGACGAAATTGCCGCAAACGTTGCCGCCGGACGAAAATCATACCTACTCGTTCCCGACCAGTTTTCCATGTTTTGCGAGAAACGCCTTATCGATATGCTCGGACTATCATCGCAAAAACACGCGGCAGTTCTAAGTTTCTCACGTCTGACAAACCGCGTTCTGTCCGAAACCGGACCGCTTCGCATAAACTATATCGACGCTGCGGCGAAAGCCATGCTAATCAAGCGCGCGCTTGATAGAAGCATCGATCGCCTCACCGTTCTGCGCCGCGCCGCGCGGCTTACGGGATTCTCCGACATAACGCAAAATATCATATCCGAATTCAAACGCTACAACGTTACGCCCGACAAGCTTTACGCCGCACGAAATGAGACTTCAAACGACGATCTTTCGGCAAAACTCGGCGACATCGCGATTATATTCGAGGAATACGAAAACCTGCTCGCCGCGGGCTACGACGATATGGAGGATAACTTATCGCTGTGCGCCGCGCGGCTTGCGAAGTGCGATTTTCTAAACGAAGCGACGGTGTACATCGACAATTTCAAAAGCTTCTCCGCCCTCGAATATGATGTTTTGCGGGAGATCATGAAATCCGCCGACGTTGTTATGTCTTTGACGATGGACGACGATCGCGCGAACACGGTTTTCGCCTCGGCAAACCATACTTACCGCCGATTGATTGATATCGCGAACGAAGAGGGAATTCCGATCGCAACCGATAGGGCGTTAAGCGGTTCGGCAAAATTTGACGGCAATCACGAGCTCGCCCACTTGGAGCGTAATTTCTTCAACCACAAGCCGGAAACATACGCCCAAACCACCGAAAATATTACCCTTTTCTATCCACAAAATCATTACAACGAAATCGACGAAGCGTGCCGCCAAATCAACCGCTTGGTCGCCAAATATAACTATCATTACAGAGACATTTGCGTTTTGTACCGCGAAATCGAGAACTACGAGGGCGTTATCCCCGCATTGTTCGCTAAGCATAAAATTCCGTACTTCTGCGACCAAAACCGCAGTATTATGAGCAATCCACTCATCCGCCACGCTTTAAGCGTTATGGAAATCCTGGCGTTCGGCTTTTCATACGAACGGGTAAGCGCCACCATGAAATCGGGGTTTTGTGCCACGTCAAGTCGGCAAATCGACCTGCTTGAGAACTACATCTTGGCGGCGGATATCTCGTATCGCTTGTGGCGGGAAGACGCTGATTGGAAAGCGGTCGCCGACATTCCCGAAGAATTTATGGACGACATCAACGCCGCACGCCGCGCGGTTCTCTCGCCCATTATGCGGCTGAAAAGTTCGATCAAAGGACGAAAATCCTCAAAAGAAATCTCGACCGCATATCTCGCCTACTTTAAGGAAATCGAGATTGTCGAAAAGTTGCAATCAAAAATGCAAACATTCACCGAATCAGGACAACACGGCAAAATCGACGAGTACACCGGTGCGTGGAAAGCGCTAAACTCGGTAATCGTCCAAATCTCCCAAATTTTCGGCGATGAGCCCATGACTTACGAAACTTATCTATCCCTTCTTACGTCAGGACTTGCGGGGTTGAAAGTCGGAATCACGCCGCCGACGCAAGACGAGGTTTTAGTCAGCCAAATTGACCGATTCCGCAATCACGGCGCGAAAGTTGTGCTTGTCCTCGGCTTAAACGACGGAGTTCTGCCGAAAAGTCATAACGTCGAAGGAATTTTAAGCGACAGAGAGCGAGACGAGCTGAACGAACTCGGCGTTCAACTCGCCGAAACACAGGAATTCCGCCAAACGGAGGAGCAAAACTTAATCTACAACGTAATCACCGCGCCAAGCGAGCGGCTATTGCTATTCTCGCCGCTTGCGTCAAGAGACGGAAAACCGCTAATCGAATCCTTTATCTGCGGGCGGTTGAAGCATATTTTCGAAGAGTTGAATGTAATCGTGCCGCGTGATAGCACGGCAAAAACAGAAATTTCTCCGCCACCGCCGCCACCGCCGCTGAAAATCTCGAAAACCTTAGCGCGCAAGCTTTACGGCGCGCATTTGTGGCTTAGCATATCGAAAGTCGAAAAGTACAACGGTTGCGCGTTTTCCTATTTTTTGCAATACGGACTGTTCGCGAAACCTCGTGCCACGGCGGAATTTCGGCAAAACGCGCGGGGATCGTTGCTGCACGACGTTTTGGCGCGATATTTCGAGAATGTCAAGCAAAACGCAGCGGAATATGAGACGATTGACCGAAACGCGTGCGCGCGGGAAATTCGCGCCATCACAAAGTCTGCCGTTTCGGAAAATTATTCGGTAATGATGGATTTATCCCCAAGTTTCGGGTATTTCGCGCGGCGAATCGAAAACGTCGCCGCAACCACCGCATGGAATATTGTAAAGTTCTACCAACAAAGCAAATTCCGCCCGTTCGGATTTGAGATAAGTTTTCGTCCCGACGGAAAAGGCGATTTCGAATCGCCGAACGTCAACGTTAGCGGCGAAGTTGTCGGAAGTTTGGTGGGCGATATTGACCGCGTGGACATTGCCGACATTGATGGCAAAGATTACATCACGGTGGTAGATTACAAGTCGTCCGATAAGAAGCTTGACGCCGCGTTGGTGGACGAAGGTGTGCAGATTCAGCCGCTCGCCTACGCGAATATGATGTCGCAATCTATCGACGCCGAAGCGTGTGCGATGCTTTATATGTCAATGGACGAGCCGCTTGTAAAGGTTTCATCGCCCACAGATGAGAAGTTAATTGAAAAGTCGGTCACCCAAGATTTGAAGATGAGCGGCTGGGTTTTGGATAACGAAGATGTGAAGCTTGCGTTGGACGTAAACACCGACGATAAAGGGCGTTCAGAGTTTATCCCAACCGCGAAGTCGGCGCTGTACGACGATCTGTCGGCCGAGCTTGACAAGGCAAATAAAGCGATACAACGCGCCGCCGAGGGCATGATCGACGGAAATATCGCGATTAAGACGCGAAATATTAAAGGGCACGATCCATGCCGGTGGTGTGAGTACGGGAGTGTTTGCGCCTGCGGCGGGAGCTAAAGGCGCAACGCGCCTTAGACCGGAAAACTTTTTAAAAAAGTTTTGCAAAATTCGCGCCCAACGGGCGCAGGTTTTTTCGGGTCCGTACCGAGGGAATGTGTCACTGACTCGGCGAAAACCGCCGAGGAAACGGCACAAGGTAATGCCACGCGCTAAAGCGCGGGCTGCCGTTACCGGACGGGCGACAAGGGCTCTACCCTTGCCAATCCCGGTCGCCTATGGACGCAAACGCCGTCGCAACAAACTCCGCCTGTTCATTTTCGGGCAAACAACGCCCGAAAAGCTCACATACTCCGTTGTTGCTCCTCTATCCCACAACGTCCACTGCGTTGGGACGTCGCGGGAGCCCTGCGATTTGCGCCAAAGTCGGCGACAGAAAAACTTGGTTAGCGAACCGCATACGCGGAAAGATTAGCGAGATATAGCACTGCGCTCCGTTCGAGAGCGACCCGCGCCTAAAAGCGCGAGATGTTTTTGGTTAGTGTGCTATGTTTGCACTAACTTCCGCGCCACGTGTGCTCGGTTTTTGAGCACGTGCGTGAGCGCGGCGCTTTTGGTCAAATTTTTGGCGCGCAAAAACTTGGCAGATGGCTGTGGATTCGCCTTGCGAATCTTACGCCCCTGCACTTTTCGGCTATAGATTGCAAACTGCGCAATCTAAGTCTCAAATGCTGGATTGGCAAGGACTGGTCCTTGCCGCGCCGCGCGCGCACGCGCAATTTTGGTCTAAGGCGTAACGCGCCTTAACCCCAGCGCCCGCAGGGCGCAACCGCAACCGCAACGGTTTTTAGGGCATTCGCCCTAACGAAAGGAGTAAAAAATATGTTCATATCTAACAATTGGAAAGATTTCGAAATAATCGACGCGAGTAACGGCGAAAAGCTCGAACGATGGGGAGATATTATCCTTATCCGCCCCGACCCGCAGGTTGTGTGGGAAGTTGACGAAGATAAGCGTTCGCCACTATGGAAATCCGCTCACGCGCGGTATATCCGCAGTTCAAGCGGCGGCGGCGAGTGGCAATTTCTTAAATCGCACGAAAAAAGACTACCAAAAGAGTGGAAAGTATGTTACAATGGTTCGGGCAATGACTTAACTTACAAAATCAAAGCCATGGGATTCAAGCATACAGGGCTTTTCCCCGAACAGGCAACAAATTGGGACTGGTTTAGTGGCTTAATCAAAAATTCCAAACGAAAAGATACGAAAGTCTTGAATCTGTTCGCTTACACCGGCGGAGCGACGATCGCCGCGGCGGCAGCGGGCGCAAGCGTTTGCCACGTCGACGCCGCAAAGGGAATGGTCGAATGGGCAAAAGAAAACGCCGCCACCTCGGGATTAGCAAAGCACCCGATTCGCTATATCGTTGACGACGTTTTGAAGTTCGTCGCCCGCGAGGTGCGGCGGGGCAACAAATACGACGGAATCATCATGGATCCGCCGTCCTACGGGCGCGGGCCGAACGGCGAGGTTTGGAAAATCGAAAACGAGCTGTTCCCGCTCGTAAAGCTATGTATGAACGTTTTGTCGGATAATCCGCTGTTTTTCCTGATAAACTCATATACGACAGGGCTTTCGAGCGCGGTAACCGAGAACATACTAAAACTGACGTTGCAGGCAAAATACGGCGGCACTATTGCGGTCGACGAGGTTGGCTTGCCCATTACGAACGGCGGGCTACTTCTACCCTGCGGAAATTCGGGGCGTTGGCAATTTGCGTGAAATCACGCAAATTGCAGATTACATAATTTCGACATATTTTCGTGTGCGGTTTTTATGTAAACGTCGCGAGCGTAATTATGTAAACTGTAACTGTAATTTGGAGGCAAAAATGGACATAATCAAAGTTGAAAATTTAAGCTTTTTTTACAAATCGGGCGAAGATGATTCCCCCGATTTTCAAGCGCTTGACAACATCAACCTAACCATAAAAAAAGGTGAATTCTTGGCGATTTTGGGACATAACGGCTCGGGAAAATCAACTTTAGCCAAGTTATTTAACGCAATTTTGATTCCGACCGAAGGCGATATTTGGGTCAAGGACATGAATACTAAGGACGAGGAACACCTCTACGATATTCGCCGAACCGCCGGAATGGTGTTCCAAAACCCCGACAATCAGATTGTCGCGACCATCGTGGAAGAAGACGTAGCGTTCGCGCCGGAAAATTTGGGCGTTCCGCCTGCCGAAATACGCGAACTGGTGGATGGCGCGCTTAAAACCGTTGGAATGTACGACTATATAAAACACGCGCCGCATATGCTGTCCGGCGGACAGAAGCAAAGGATTGCAATCGCGGGCGTTTTGGCAATGTCCCCCGAAGTTTTGGTGCTTGACGAGCCGACCGCAATGCTTGATCCGCAAGGGCGGCGGGAGATTATGCAGACTATTAGGCGGCTGAATGAAGAGCAGGGAATGACAGTCGTGTTGGTCACTCATTATATGGACGAGGCGGCGAAAGCTGACCGAATTGTGGTAATGAACAGCGGTAAAATCGAGCAAATCGGCACACCGCGCGAAATATTTTCACAGGTTGAGGAACTTAAATCCATCGGGCTTGACGTTCCGCAATCAACCGAGCTTTTATACGAGCTAAACCGCGCGGGACAGCAGTTCCGCGGTGATATATTGGAAGTTGACGAGTGTGTGGAGGAGATTTGCGCCCTGCGGGCGCGGGCGTAAGGCGCAACGCGCCTTAGACCGTTTTGCGCGTGAATGCGCGCGGGTTTATAAGGCGAATGCCCTAAAAACCCTTTTTGCCGCTGAGGCGGCGAGCGTTGCGCGGGCGCGCGCGGCGCGACAAGGACCAGTCCTTGTCAATCCAGCAAGTTTTTGCGCGACAAAAACTTGACTAAAACCGTCGCCCTCCCCGCCGCGACCCACAAGCAAAAACCGCTTGCGGGTGCCCCGCTGGCGGAACCGCGGGCGAAAGTTATTGCAATCAACTCGCCCCTATTCAAACAATATCTCGCGCTTTTAGGCGCGGTACGAATTTTACTAAAGTCTGCGGCTTTTGCCGCCGTAGGCACTAAACTGAGAGGTAGATTGTTTGCACTATTTTAGCGGCGCGCTTTTAATAGCGCCATAGCGCGTTTGCGCCGCATGTTTGATAAAACTTTTTAAAGTTTTTCGGGGCGTGTCGAGGGTATTCGATAATACCCTTGACGATATGCGGCATCCGCCGCACATATGCGCTTGCCAGCGCAAGGCAGCCCCGCGCCGCAGGCGCAAAAAAAGGAGAACCTCATGCTTAAACTTGAAAACGTGACATATACATATCAGCCCAACGGACCGTTTGAAAAAACGGCTGTTCGTGATGTAAATTTGCAGGTCGAACTCGGCGAGTTTGTCGGAATTATCGGGCATACGGGTTCCGGGAAATCGACGTTAATTCAAATGTTGAACGCGCTTATAAAACCGACGTCGGGCAAGGTTTTCGTAGACAACGTTGCCACAACCGAAAAGGGCGCGAACTTGCGGGACATTCGCTTCAAAGTCGGGCTTGTTATGCAATATCCCGAGTATCAGCTGTTTGAGGAGACGATTTACAAGGATATCGCGTTCGGCCCGAAGAATATGGGCTTGGGCGAGAGTGAAATTGACCGCCGCGTTCGCGCAAGCGCGCAATTGGTCGGAATTGGCGAAGAACTGCTCGAAAAATCGCCGTTCGAAATCTCAGGTGGGCAAAAACGGCGCGTCGCAATTGCCGGCGTTCTCGCGATGGAGCCGAAAGTGCTGATATTAGACGAACCTACCGCCGGACTTGACCCGATTGGACGGGAGGAAATCCTTTGTAAGATTCGGGATATGCACCGCGAAACGGGGATTGCCGTCATTCTTATTTCGCATAGCATGGAGGACGTCGCGCGGTATGCGAACAGGATTATCGTTATGAATAAAGGACAAATTGCGGCGGACGATACGCCGGACGCGATTTTCGCGCAGGTTGAAATGTTGGAGAGTATCGGATTGTCGGTTCCGCAGATTACGAAAATCGCGGAAGGGCTGAATCGGCGCGGGTTTGCTCTGCCGAGCGGGATACACGACTTGCAAACAGGGAAGTTTGAAATACTGAAAGCGATCGAGGGGGTGAAGCCATGTTAAGAGACATCACCTTAGGGCAATATTTCCCCGCCGAATCGGTGATTCACCGCCTTGACCCGCGGGTGAAAATCATGCTCACGCTTGCGTATATTGTGGTTATTTTTCTTATCCGAAACTTTGTCGGATACGGCGTTTTGTTCGTCGCGACGGCATTTATCGTATGGCTTTCAAAAGTTCCGCCGAAGTTTATGCTTAAAGGGTTGCGTCCACTTTTGTTCTTCATCTTACTTACCGCGATTTTAAATCTTTTTATGACAGACGGGCATGAAATTTTTCGCCTCGGGTTTATAAGAATCACTTACGAAGGCATTATCGGCGCGGCATTTATGGTGCTTAGAATTACGTTTTTGATCGTCGCCTCCTCGCTTTTAACGCTGACAACCACACCGATTCGGCTAACCGACGGATTAGAACGATTGCTCAATCCGTTCAAGAAAATCGGCTTACCCGCGCACGAGTTGGCGATGATGATGACCATCGCGCTTCGGTTTATTCCGACGCTGCTTGAAGAAACCGACAAAATTATGAAAGCGCAGTCGGCGCGCGGCTCGGATTTTGAAAGCAGAAACGTTTTGCGGCGCGCGAAAGCGATGATTCCGATTTTGGTTCCGTTGTTTATCAGCGCGTTTCGGCGAGCGGACGAGCTTGCGACCGCTATGGAGTGCCGCTGTTACCGCGGCGGCGAGGGGCGAACGCGGTTAAACGCGCTTAAAATGACCGAACTTGATATGCACGCGATCATGTTTATGATACTTTTTGTGGTGCTGATTGTAGGTGCGAATAGAGTAACATGGGAGATAATATGGCCAATATTTTATTGAAATTAAGATACGACGGCACAAACTACGTTGGCTGGCAGAAACAACAGAACGGGGTGACCGTTCAAGGAGTGCTTGAAGATAAATTAAATGAGATTTTGGGCTGCCCGAATGGGCATCCGGGGAATTTTCCGGCCGCCGGCGCAGGGCTCCCGAAAAATGAGGACTTAAGTCCGAAATTTTTTGGGAAAGAGGAGAAACCGCCCGCAAGGCGAAGCTTTTCGGACGGTTTCGGTCCGAAAACGAGCAACGAGGGCGAGTTTCGACGAAATGACGGACTTCACAGCGAACGAAGTGAGCATATTAAAATAACCGGCTGCTCCCGAACCGATTCAGGAGTTCACGCGCGGGAGTACATATGCAATTTCCACACGCAATCGACGTTGGACCCGCAGATCGTCAAGCGGGCGTTGAACGCCAAACTGCCGAAAGACATTGTGGTTTTGGATGCCGAATACGCAACGGACGATTTTCATTCGAGGTATGACGTAAAGGGTAAAACCTACGTTTATCAAGTGTTGAACTCGGTCGAGCGAGATCCGTTTTTGCAAAATTACGCTTATCACGTGAAAACGCCGCTTGACGTTGGAAATATGAACCTTGCGGCGGCAAAATTCGTCGGCGAATTCGATTTCCGCGCGTTTACGACAAGCTCGTGCTTGCGCGAGCTAGGGCTCCCGAAACGTCCCAGAGAAGCGGACGTTTTGGGAAAGAGGAGCGGCAACGGAGAGAGTGAGCTTTTCGGACGCTTTTTGTCCGAAAACGAACAAAGCGGAGTTTGCCGGGACGACGGACAGGAGAAGAACACGGTTAGAGTAATTACCGACTGTTTTGTTGAGAAAACGGACAACCTTGTCGTCATAACCGTTACGGGGCAGTCGTTTTTGCACAATATGGTGCGGATTATCGCGGGAACCATCATAAAAGTTGGGCAAGGGAAGCTTGCCCCCGACGACATTCCGCGGATTATCGAATCTGGACAGCGAGCGAACGCAGGCGTTACCGCGCCCGCTAAAGGATTGTTCTTAAACGAGGTGAAACTGTGAAAGTGAAAATTAACTTAAAACGAACGATTATTTCCATCGTAGTCATTGTCGGAATTTTCGTTGCCGGTCGAATTATATTTGATCAATCATTTCCGCATTTGGTTTTGCAAGGCGGAAATTTAGAGCTCGGCTCGGCGGCGCACCAGACGTTTGGATATAATAATATGACCCTTTTGGTCAGAAACGATGGCTTGGCGATAATTAATCGCCAAGGCGAGATGGCGGGAAGTATAAACGAGCGGTTTTCCTTTCCATTCGCCGATATAAGCGGCAATTATATTCTTCACGCCGGACGGTGGAGCAGCGAGGCGGCGGTCTATCGACGACTTCGCGAGGTTTATCGTATCGGAACCGACGAAAACATCATGCTCGGACGCGTGAATCGAAATGGCTATTCTGTAATCGCCACCGAAGCGATGGGATTTAACGGATTGGTTACCGTTTACAACCGCCGTGGCGCGCCGGTTTACCGTTGGTTTGTCGGCGACGGGCATATAGTCGATATTGACATTTCGCCTAACAATAATATAATCGCAATCGCCAAAATTTCGGCGGACGGCGCGGCAATATCGTCGGTCGTTTCGTTTGTTGATATTTCGCAAGACGAAGAATTCGCAACCATTCGGCGGGAACGAAGCATGATTTCTTCAATCAAATTCAATCGCGACGGAACTTTGGTCGCTATATCCGATACCGAGCTTTTAGGGTTCAACCGCAACGGATTCATTCGGTATGAAGTGGATTTTAACGGCAGAAGCTTACTCACATTTAATAAGGACAGCGAAAATTGCATCGTCTTGGCGTTCGAAGCCGGACGAGGGAACACAACGATTGAATTTTTCAACAGAGACGGAAGACCGCGCGGAAGTTATCAAACGCAAGGACGACTTCGAAATATTACCGTGTCGGGCGACGTGATTCTGGCGAACCGGCTCAGAACGGTTATGAAAATCACTCCGAACGGCAGGTCGCAAGAGCTTATCACGGTTCCCCACGATATTGTAAGTCTACAAATTATGGACGATCGGCGGCACGCGTTAGTTGTCGGCGGAAGCCAAGCAAACGTAATCAGATTCTAAACTGCCGCGCGCCCTTGACAGTTGACACGCGCAATCACTTATAGTATAATTATCCTATGTTTCTACCTATTTCAAAACTTGATATGCAAGCCCGCGGAATCGAGCGGCTTGACTTTATATTTGTAACCGGCGACGCGTATGTTGACCACCCCGCTTGGGCGTGCGCGATTATTCCGCGCGTTTTGGAAGCAAACGGCTTCACCGTCGGAATTATCTCCCAACCTGATTTTCGAACTTGCGACGATTTCACTCGTTTAGGCAAACCACGCCTTGGTTTCTTAGTTTCGGCGGGCAATTTGGACAGCATGGTCGCAAACTATACCGCGTCGAAGAAGGTTCGCTCGGATGATCCGTACTCCCCGAAGACAACAACAACCAATGCGTCAGCCCGAATGGGCATCGCCGGCTCGGCGGACCCTCGTGACAAGCTTCACAGCGACCAAGGGGAGCCATTTATAAAACGCTCGGACGATCCGTATTTATCCGGCAACACTAGCAACCGACGTCCCGACAGAACTACCATTATTTACTGCAACCGTATTCGCGAGGCGTATGGCCGCAATATGCCGATTATCATCGGCGGAATTGAGGCAAGTTTGCGGCGGTTTGCGCACTACGATTACATCTCCGACAAGGTTCGGCGGGGGATTTTGATAGACTCAACCGCTGATTTGTTGGTTTTCGGTATGGGCGAGCGGGCGATTGTTGAAATTGCGCGGGCGTTGGAAACCGAAAAAGTCGCAAATATTAAAAATATCGCCGGAACCGCGTATGTGCAAGACGCGAACGACGAACTTCCGGCAAACGCCGTAATTGTGCCGTCGTTTGACGAAGTTTCGACCGACAAAGCCGCATATGCCGAGGCGTTTCGCTTGCAATATCTCGAGCAGGACCCGATTCACGGCAAGCCGGTCGCGCAGCCGCACGGCGTGAAAACGATAGTGCAAAATCCGCCCGCAATGCCGCTTTCCACAAAGGAACTTGACTTCACTTACTCGCTTCCGTACGAGCGGACGTATCATCCGATGTATGAGGAGTTTGGCGGTGTTGCCGCGCTGAACGAGGTTGAGTTTAGCGTCGTATCGTCGCGCGGGTGCTTCGGTGGTTGCAACTTTTGCGCGCTAACTTTTCATCAAGGCAGAATCGTCACCGCGCGGTCGCACAAATCCATACTCAATGAGGCGAAAAATTTCACGTATAATCCCGATTTCAAGGGATATATTCACGACGTCGGCGGTCCTACCGCGAACTTCCGCGCGCCGGCGTGCGGGAAGCAGCTTGAATCTGGAAGTTGCCGCGAACGGCAGTGCCTGCACCCCGCGCCTTGCGGGAACTTGGAGGTTTCGCATAAGGATTATTTGAACCTCCTCACCGAACTGCGAGAGATTGACGGCGTGAAGAAGGTGTTTGTGCGCTCCGGTTTGCGATATGACTATATTATGGCGGATTCGAGCGACAAATTTTTGACCGAATTAGCAAAACACCATATCAGCGGGCAGTTAAAAGTTGCGCCCGAGCACGTGTCGGACAAGGTTTTGCGATATATGGGCAAGCCGCGACATTCGGTATACGAAAAGTTTCGCAAGAAGTACGAGCAAATCAATTCTGAACTTGGAAAGAAGCAATTTTTGGTGCCGTACTTGATATCGAGCCACCCGGTAAGCACGCTCGCCGACGCAATCGCGCTTGCGGAGTATTTGCGGGACATTCGATATCAGCCGCAACAAGTGCAGGATTTCTACCCGACGCCGGGCACTTTATCGACGTGTATGTACTATACCGGGCTTGACCCGTTAACGATGGAAAAAGTATACGTCCCGAAATCGTATAAGGAACGGCAGATGCAGCGGGCGCTGCTGCAATATCGAAATCCGAAGAATTATCAGCTTGTATACGATGCGTTGACGCAGGCGAAACGATTCGATTTGATTGGATTTGATAAGCATTGTTTAATCAGACCGCCAAACCGCCTGTTGAGAGGCGGGAACTATCAAAAAAGGAGGAAGTTGAAATGAAAAAATTATTTTTGATGATAGTAATAATATCAGTTTTATTAGCGCATACCGTTTCTGCTCTTTCTCCAAATCCAATCGTCTTTTCTTCAAGGTGTGAATTTCATAATTCAGCTATTACTGCAAGACAAAGAGCTCAAAATGAAGTTTCAAGTATAGCGAATGAACACGCGGCAGTAAGGGTAGTGGGTGAAGTCCTTGAAGGAACTGTAAATTATTTTGACTTTATAAATGTTGTGCCTAAGGTTGAATTGGCAGATATTGTAATAATGCCGGGGATGATTTTATTAGTATACATCAGCAGGGAAACGTGGCGACAGGGTGAGCTTAGAATTAGTTGGTTTTTAAATAGAGATGTTGAGAACTTTATTGAAAATTGGATTAGCGTAACGGGGGATCGTAATATTATTGAAATAACACATAATGGGAATAGGATAGCAAGAACAGGTAGTGGGCATACAAGCAACCAATATCGGTGGGTGGAAGACGGGCATGCTGTACAAGTAACTGTTCCCTCATGGTTACTCGCACTTTACCCCGAGGAAACATTCTTCGACATACACAAAATAAATGTAGCAATGCCTAACACATTTACAACATCTTTAATAAGGCTAAACGATAGGATATTTGATATTGGTGAACGACCAACTATTGAAAACAATCGCACTCTCGTTCCGATTCGAGCAATATCCGAAGCGTTAGGCGCAGATGTTGATTGGGACGAGCGTACACAAGAGGTTACGCTTGCTACTGACGAAGAAAGTTTATCGTTCGTGATTGGTGAAATGGTTGAGGGAATGGATGTTCCGGCGCAAATCATAAATGACCGAACATTTGTGCCGCTCCGATTTATCGGTGAATTTTTCGGCGCGGATGTCGAGTGGAACGAAGAAACACAGACAGTTATTATAAGCACAAACTAAAAAGGAGGCAATAAAAATGGCAATAATTTTGGACGGAAAAGTGGTATCGCAAAAGGTCAAGGACGCGCTCAAAACCCGCGCGGCAAAACTCGCGGAAAACGGTAATCCTGCGGCACTTGCGGTAATAATCGTGGGTGACAATCCCGCAAGCCGCGTGTACGTGAACGGCAAAAAGCGCGATTGCGAGGAAATCGGCATAATCACCGAAGAATATGCGCTTCCCGCCGACGCGACCGAGGCGGAAGTGTTGGAATTGGTCAACAAACTCAACAATCGCGCAGATATGTCGGGAATTTTGGTGCAACTTCCGTTGCCCGCGCATATAAACGAGGAGAAAATCATCAATGCCATCAGCCCCGACAAGGACGTTGACGCGTTTCACCCGACGAATGTCGGCAAAATCATGATTGGAAATTATGACTTCCTACCCTGCACGCCGGCGGGAGTTATGGCGATGTTGGACGCTTACGACATCCCTGTCGATGGCAAGGAGTGCGTTGTTATCGGGCGAAGCAATATTGTCGGTAAACCGCAGGCGATGCTGCTTCTTCACAAAAACGGAACCGTGACGATTTGTCATTCGAGAACTAAAAATTTGGCGGAAGTGACTCGGCGCGCGGACATCGTGGTTGTCGCGATTGGCAAGGCTGAATTCTTGACCGGTGATATGATTAAACCCGGCGCGGTGGTGATTGACGTCGGAATGAACAAGAATGTGGACGGCAAGCTTGTCGGCGACGTTAACTTCGCGGAATGCGAGCCGATTGCGGCGGCGATTACGCCGGTTCCCGGCGGCGTTGGATTGATGACCCGCGCGATATTGATGGAGAATACCATCATAGCGGCAGAAAAGGCAAATAACGCTTAGTTTGCAACAAAACATGAATTGCACAAACAAAAAAAGAGCCTTTCGGCTCTTTTTTAATGTTTAATTTTCTTATTTCACAGCCATGTTTTTCTTTGCGCCAAGGATGTACAACACAGGAAGAACAAGACCTACGATCAATCCTACCCAAGCAAATGCGCCAAGACCTACATTCAACGATGAAGCAAAGATAAAATCAAAAACAGTTCTAACAACAAGTAAAGCGATATAAGCTATTCCAAGAGTTGTAAGCAATCCTGCTTTTTCAGTTTTATTGCTCCAAAGCAATCCAACGATACCCATGATAAGTCCAAGAACCGCAAGAACGATAGCAACAATAATTGTAACCCAAAGAACTCCTGTTCCAACTCCCAATATAGATAAACTTGCCGTTATAAGACTTGCGCCGCCGCACGCCATTAATCCTGCTATAACGCCCCAACCGCCAAAGATTACGAACAAAATACTTACTATCTTTAACATTTTTGCTCCCGGTGCTTCTGTCATACTAAACATCTCCTTCGTTTTATATATACATTTTAATTATTTGCTAATTTGTCATAACTTATTACAACGACTTACAACGACATTTTATCACAAGTTTTACTAAAAAGCAATCTATTTTTATAGTGCAACTTGCACAAAAATCATGCCGAAATTAAGGCAAATGTTAACAAAATATTAATTCGTTGTAAACAACATATGAATAAAAAGCGGACTTTCGCCCGCTTTTTCGTTTCGTTTTTTACGCTTTATCCAAACTCGCCGCGTGAAGTAGAAGATCTACAACTTTGCAAGAATAGCCCCACTCGTTGTCGTACCACGATACAAGTTTCACGAAGTTATCGTTCAAGCTGATTCCCGCTTCCGCGTCAAACACAGACGTCATCGCTTCGCCGATAAAATCGCTTGACACAACCGCATCCTCAGTATAACCCAAAATTCCTTTAAGTTCACCGTCGCTAGCTGCTTTGATCGCTTTTTTAATCTCATCATAGCTCGCGCCTTTTTCCAAACGGCAAGTCAAGTCAACAACAGAAACGTCAGCCGTCGGCACACGGAACGCCATGCCCGTAAGTTTTCCGTTAAGTTCAGGAATAACTTTTCCAACCGCTTTCGCCGCGCCGGTAGACGACGGGATAATGTTAAACGCCGCGCCACGTCCGCCTCTCCAATCCTTTTTAGAAGGACCGTCAACCGTTTTTTGCGTCGCAGTCGTCGCGTGAACCGTAGTCATAAGACCTTCAACGATTCCAAAATTGTCGTTTATAACTTTCGCAAGCGGCGCCAAGCAGTTCGTTGTGCAAGACGCGTTTGAGATGATATTCATATCTTTACTGTAAGATTTGTGGTTTACACCCATAACAAACATAGGAGCGTCGGCGCTTGGAGCCGTGATTACAACTTTTTTCGCGCCCGCTTCAATGTGTGCGTTCGCAGTTTCAAGGGTAGTGTAAACGCCTGTAGATTCAACGATATAATCCGCGCCGCAACTTCCCCACGGAATTTCGTTCGCTTTCATTTTGTCAAAAACTTTGATAGTTTTGCCGTTTACAACGATTGCGTCGTTTGTATAACTCGCCGTTCCTTTAAATCTTCCGTGAACAGTGTCATATGATAACATATACACCATATACTCAGGGTCGATGAACGGGTCGTTAATTCCCACGATTTCCACGTCAGGATTATCAATCGCCGCGCGGAACACCAATCTTCCGATTCTTCCGAATCCGTTAATACCAACTTTTACAGCCATTTTAAATTCCTCCTTTGATTTTATCAATATTATTTTACACTAACGCATGAAAAAATGCAAGGATTATTTTTCAAAATGACGGGTATCCACCCCAGGGCAAGCCCTGGACACGCGCCTTGCGGCGCATTGCGAGACAAGTCTCGCGGTATTTACCCGGCTGTCGCAGAAAAAATGCCCTTTGCTGAGTTGTCCAAATTTTAATTTGGCTAACAACTCGTACTTGAGGATTGCCCAAGAACACGAGTCGTTTGTTGACGAAATGTGATTGGTTGCAATCTACCGGCAAGCAAGCATTTTTTCAATCTCGAATAAAAAAGAGCCTTTCGGCTCTTTTTAATTAGCTTTTACTCAACCGTATATCTTCCCCGAACCATGATAAGCGCGTCAACGGTAACGTTCAGCCCACGCCCGTCAGATAGCGGGACAATTAGCAGGTGATTCCCCGGAACTTCCACTCCGTGCGCCAAATCCGTTCCATTAGTAGTATCGGCAAGCCCGCCGCGGTATGTAGCGATAATATTCGCGCGTCCCATTCGCAGGATAAATTCGGTTCCCGCTTCCCCCATTATGCGCCGCCCGGCAGGAACAGGGACAACGGTAAAGTGCCGATTGTTTCCGGCGGTCGAAGTTCCGATTTCAGCGTCAGCTATGCCGTCAAGCCGCGCGTCAATATACGCGCTAATCCGCGGGATAAGCCGCTCGTCGATATAGCTCATTGAAACAAGCGGATCGTCCGCGCCTCCCGCGCCAAACGCCCAAATAGCGGTTACGCAGGAAGCCGCGATCACCGCAATTGCAATCACTAAACTCAAAAATCTCTTTTTCATCATTCGTATTCTCTCCTTTTTTGATAGGGTGTTGCCCTAAAACCCGTTTTTGCCGCTATGGCGGCAGGCGTTGCGCGGGCGCGCGCGGGTTTTGTTTGGGCTTCGAAGCCCATCTTTGTTTGTCAAGGACTAGCCCTTGACAATCCCACAAGTTTTTACGCGGGAAAAACTTGACTAAAACCGTCGCCCTCCCCGTCGCGACCCTCCCCGACAAAAGGCGTCGGGCGGGTACCCCGCTGACGGAACCACGGGCGAAAGTTAGTACAAACAAAGCACTCTACCCAAACAAAATCTCGCGCTTTTAGGCGCGGGATGCTCTCGAACGAGCGCGGCGGTTTATCTCGGTACTTTTTCCGCGAATGCGGTTCGCTAACAATCACCCGCCCTATCGGGCACCCTCTTTGCCTAAGAGGGCTTTAAAGGCTCCTTTGGCAAAGGAGCTGTCAGCTATGCTGACTGAGGATTGTATGCGGCAGGACACAATGCCCACAGAGCCTCGCTCTGAAAACGCCTGCCGCCATGGCGGCATATTGGTCTAAGACGCGTTGCGCCTTAAGCCCGCGCCCGTCGGGCGCAAAAATTTTGATAAAACTTTTGGGAGAGTTGTCGAAATCCTGATTTCGCTAACAACTCCCCTGTGAAAACTGCCAAAGAGAGTGAGCCGTGTTTTGGCGAAACTCGATTTGATGCAGTTGACCGCTAAAAAAGTTTTACTTAATCCCAAAACTAACCCCAATGGCATCATTCACCCGCCTCATTAAATCATCGTCCAAATGTCCGATTTTTTCCTTTAGCCGTTTCTTATCAATCGTCCGCACCTGCTCGGCAAGCACAATCGAATTCTTCGCAAGCCCGAAATATTCCGCACGACCAAGCTCGATATGAGTTGGAAGTTTTGCCTTATTCAGCTGCGACGTTATCGCGGTCGCGATTACGGTTGGGCTGTACTTGTTTCCTACATCGTTTTGAACGATTAAAACAGGGCGAACGCCGCCTTGCTCGGAACCCACAACAGGACTTAAATCAGCGTAATAGATGTCTCCTCTTTTTACTAACATTGCTCACTCTCCGCAAATATTTGGCAGGTTTGCGTCAAATTACGCAATCTTCCGCCGAAACTTCACCCGCTCAAAATCCTCAACGTACTATTTGTACGCCTGCGGTTTTTCGGGGTTCGTTTCGACGAAATCTCACGCAATTTGACGCAAACTTTTCATACCGCGTTTTGTCAAGAGTGCAAATTTACTATTCCTGTGCTATGTATAAAATTTTCGCGATACTCCTATTTACATAATACGCAGAATTTCGGAAAATGAGATTACATAATATTGTGTCTTCAATATTATACATTTTTATGTAACCTTTGTCAATGATTTTTCGGAAGCAAATAATTTAAAACATCAACAACTTTTCCGTCTCTGGTATATACGCGGGGTATGCGCTTTCCTACAATGCACAGGGTTTCGTAGTTAATCGTGCCGGTCAGTTTCGCAACTTCTTCAACGGGTATTTCCAAATTTTGATTATTTCGACCAAATAAGATTATTTCGTCGTCGACATCTATATTGTTGACCGAAGTTGCGTCAATCATACATTGATCCATGCAAATATTTCCTATAATCGGCACTTTTTTGTCATGCGCGATCACGCTTGCTTTGCCGGACAGGACACGTGAAAGTCCATCGGCATATCCGACAGGAATTGTCGCAACCTTAGTTTTATCAGCCGTTACAAACGTTCCGCCATAGCTTATCGGCGTATCCTTTTCCACCCATTTCACCTGCGTCACCGACGCGCGGAATTCCATCGCCGGAATTAGGTTTAGCCTAGTTTTATCAACCTCTTCCGATGGATAGCAACCGTATAAAATGATCCCCGGACGCACCATGTCAAGGTGCATTTCGGGGTATTGTATGATCGCCGCAGAGTTAGCCGCGTGCTTTACAGGGATTGAAATCCCTTGCGCCTCAAGCTTTTCGCATAAATCCATAAACCGCGCGAATTGCAGTTCGGTAAACGTTAGGTCCCTCTCGTCCGCGCGCGCGAAGTGGGTGAAAATCCCTTCAATTTCGATGTTCGGCAGTTCGCTGATAGACAAAATATCGTCTATCGCCGCCGCGCGGGTATCCGCGTCGTCGTTGTAGACAAACCCGACACGCCCCATTCCTGTATCGACTTTGATATGTATCTTTGCGGTCTTTTCTCGTTTAAACGCCGCATAGGAAATCGCAGTCGCCAAAGATTTCGAAAACACCGTCGGAATGATATCTTTTTTTACCAAAATATCAGCATACTCTGGTGGTGTATGGCCCAAAATTATAATAGGATGGCTGATATTGCAGTTGCGAAGCTGAATCGCCTCATCGATAAAGGCGACGCCGAGCGCGTCTGCGCCGTTGTCGAGCAGCGTTCGGGTAACCTCCAGAAAACCGTGCCCGTAAGCGTCGGCTTTAACCACGGCGAGGATTTTCGCGTGCGCGTTGACCGCGCGCCGAATCTCGCTGATATTATGAGCGATTGCGTCGAGGCTTACTTGCGCCCAGGCGCGATGGTTTACTTGCATTTGGTTTCCTCCTAATTTTGCGCCTGCCGGCGCGGGCTTTTGCCGCCACGGCGGCAGGCGCATATGTGCGCCCAACGGGCGCGGGGTTTTTAGGGCGAATGCCCTAAAAACCATTATTCGGGTCCGTCCCGAGGGCGAATGTCCTGCCGGACGGGCGATAAGGGCTCTGCCCTTATCAATCCCGGTCGCCTATGGACGCAAACGCCAGCGGTCAACCGTACCCAATCAAACTTCGCCAACAAACGGCTCGTTTTCTTGGACGGTTTTCACAGGGGTGGCATTAGCCGAATCCCAAAAACGGATTCGGAAGCCACTCCCAAGGCGGCGATTTGCGCCAAAGCCGGCGACATTAAAAACATTAGTAAGCGAACCGCATACGCGGAAAGACTAGCGAGATAAAGCACCGCGCTCGTTTGAGAGCGACCCGCGCCTAAAAGCGCGAGATATTGTTTGATTGAGTGTGCTATGATTGCATTAACTTTCGCCCGTGGTTCCGCCAGCGGGGCACCCGCGCGCTTTTTGCGTGGGTCGCGGCGGGGAGGGCGACGGTTTTAGTCAAGTTTTTTCCGCGCAAAAACTTGCGGGATTGTCAAGGGCTGGTCCTTGACAAACAAAGACGGGCTTCGAAGCCCAAACAAAAGCCTGCCGCCGCAGCGGCATATCGGTCAAGGCGCAACCTACAAGGCATCAAAAATTTCATCATCCACTCGTTCATTCAAATTAAATTCCGTAAAAACCACCGTAACGAGCGGAGTTCCGCTTGCGTCGTGGGTTTCGAGCCGCAACGGTTGCAGCGTTTCATTGTCAATCCATAACTTTTGCGCGGCGCGGTAGGTGTTGCCACCGTCAAGCGTGACTTCCAATACGGTTTCGGTATCATCCACCGACGTTTCATCGATCGCTTCGGTGGTTACGGCGACCGTCGTCACTTGTGAATCAAAATATCGGCGGAAAAACTCCGGCAAAAATGTGTAACTTCTGTTTTCGGGAATATTCTCGAATTGTATGCTCTCGCCCTCGTTCGGCGGGATGATTAACATTGTTCCGCCGGTAAAAACATATGTCATTCCTGCCAAATTTTCAGGCGCGAGAACGTCTTCGCGGAACATGTCGGGCGCGCGGTAATACTGCCGCATTTGGTAGACATTCGAGGTTCGTTCGACTGTCACCGTGACTTCGACCACCGCCGAAAACGATTGGATGTTCGAATATTTCCTGTAAATCCTCGTATGTATGTCCTCGTTCGTCCCGCAGGACGTCAGACTTATCGTAAGTACAAGCGTTACGGCGACGGCGATTGCCGCGACAAATTTGACGCAACGCTTTAAATTAAGTGTAATAAACATATTAACCCTCCTTAAATATATAATGAATATATATTCGAGGAAAGCTTGTTTATTCCGTAATAATCACTACCGCGACGGCGGTTGTTTTGGTGTGGGATATGGAAACTTGCGCATTACTGCGTTCGCCGCGGAACAGGATATATGGCGCGCCGAGCTCGTTTCGCAAAACCTCAATGTCACGCAAGTTAAACCCGCGAACACCTGTACCTAAAGCTTTTGCGAACGCTTCTTTCGCGGCGAAGTTGCCCGCGACCGATTCGGATTTTAGGTTGAACTCGCGTTCGGCTTCGGTGAAATTCCGTTCAAGGAAATTTTCCTTGCGATTCATCAACTCGGAAACGCGCGAAACTTCAATAATATCAATGCCTACGCCGATTATCATGAGTCGATCACCTTGTTTCGGGCGTATCGTCTGAATCCGTCAATCATTTTCTCGTTCGGCTCGAAAATCAGCAGGCATTTCAGCCCGTCTTTATCGTAAAATGTCGCGAAATAGGTTCGGCTGTTAGGATTTCCGCTTGCGCAGTTATAGGTGCGCGCAATGGTTGCGGAATTCGATTCCCGCTGATATTCGGGACTTGTCGTCGGCGCGAGAATATCAATTTTCCGTGCGTTAACGGTTACAAATCGTTTTCGGCGGCGACGATTGATTATTTTGTCGATGTCCATCTCGTTGTTGGTAAGACTGTATTCGAATTCGATATTTCGCGTTGAAATCAGCCAAAAGCAACCGACAAACAATCCTATAATGATTGCGCCCTCAAGCCCGAACAAAATTCCGAAAAACATAAGAATAACGAACGATAAAAAAAGCGTCAAACATATCATGCCTATGATGAACGCGATATCTTTTCCGTCACGCTTTTTCGCGACCAGTTTTTCAATAAATATATCCATAAGGTTCCCCTCCGTT
The DNA here is from genome assembly GCA_009780345.1 of Oscillospiraceae bacterium. Lineage (GTDB taxonomy): Bacteria > Bacillota > Clostridia > Monoglobales > WRAG01 > WRAG01. The sequence continues at coordinate 8,804 of WRAG01000017.1, read as the reverse complement.
TGTCATTTATGTGAAATGATTCATATTATTCATAATTATACTAGATTTTATTTGCAATGTCAAACATAATGTGGTATACTACGAAAGGCGCACCTAAAAACAGGGCTCCCGAAACGTCCCAACGCAAGTGGACGTTTTGGGAAAGCAGATGGCTGTGGATTTTGCAAACACAGCAAAATCTTACGCCCCTGCACTTTTCGGCTATAACTTTGCAAAAGTCAGCAAAGTCAAGTCTCAAACGAAGGAGCAACCGCCCATAAGGTGAGCTTTTGCCGCGTTTTTTGCGGAAAAATGAGCAATAAGGGCGCGTTGCGACGAAGGTGGTGAGCGAGATAGATGAACGAAGCTGAATTAATACATAAAGCGCAAACCGGCGACGTGCGGGCGTTTGAGCAGCTTGTTGAAGAATATCAACAATCTGTTTTTAATCTTGCTTACCGAATGATTGGAAACCACGAAGATGCCGCCGACATGGCGCAGGAAGCATTTATCAAAGCTTATTTTAACCTTTCGAAGTTTAAAGGAAATTCGAAATTTTCAACTTGGATTTATCGTATTGCTACGAATTCTTGCTTGGATGAAATTAAAAAGCGGAAGAAAACGCCGACTTATTCGATGTCGGACAGCATTGAGATTGAAGAGGGTGAAATCACCCGCGAAATTGAAGATAAATCGTCAAATATAGAAGAAAATTTCGAGCGGGAAGAGCAGCTTAAGATGGTTAACAAAGCGATTGGAAGATTGCAGGAAAATCATCGAATCATAATAATTATGCGCGATGTTAACAATATGTCTTATGAAGAAATTGCCGAAATTCTTAAATGTTCGACAGGCACGGTTAAGTCGCGAATCTCCCGCGCGCGAACGATTTTACATGATTTTTTGAAAGAAGACGGATTGTTCAAAAATTAAAATTTGATTACAATTTTGTAACAAAAATTAAAAAATATTAAATTTTTATTAAAAATCAGGGAACTTTTTTCGAGTTTTGGCGTCTAATATGTAGCAGTAATATTACTGGGAGAGTTTTGGTGTATTTTAAATAGAGAGGAGGAAGCGCAATGATTGATAAAAATATGGATAAAAATATGGATAAAATGATTTCACTTTTGAAAGAGAGTCGCGTAACGCTTCCGCCTGATTTTTCGCAGAAGCTTCACAACAGGCTTGCCCAAGCCAATCAAGAAATGTTACAAACTACCGCAAGCGAGAAAACTTGGCTTAAAAAGCTTGTATCTATTCGCGGAGTGCTTGCCGGAGCGGTTTGTATGCTTGTGATTGGCACGGTTTTTATAACCGGAGTTTTCGACCAGGCAGATATTATTACACCTATTCAGCCGGATAGAGGGCAAACCGACGTTACAAACGGCTATCCGCCGATTGTTTGTACGGAAGATTATCCCGACTGTTCGGTTGAGAGACGGATTTATTATGATATAAACGGCTATGCGCAAACGTATGTTTATAATGATGCTTACTGCGCCAATGCCGACGACGGCGTGAATAATCAAGTTATGAGTGTTGCGCCCGGCCATGTGCCACGGTCAAGCATTAACGCTCCGTCAGCTAATGTAGCGCAAAATGTCGAATCACTTATTCAAGAATCAGTAATAATCCCAATGCCGAACGAAGCAAATTCTATGGTATTAATTCCGCCGATTCAAGGTGGCGTTCGCTTGCCGACTCCGAGGGAATTTCCCGCGCCGGCATCGGTGGCAGCGCCAATACACGATGTAATCGCTCCTATGGCACCCAGATACACGCCTGCCGGAGGCGGAAGCAACGAAGCTGTTGCCGTGCCGGGCCGCGCGTCTGCTGTAGTAGTGGCAGAGGCTGATGTAGACGCGTTTTCAGATGACTTGTTAGAGGTTGAACCCATGACCGGACCTATTGACTTCGGTGAAACGGTTATTTTCATAAACGCGATACAAGTTTATCGTTTATCTCGTAACGACGCGGCTATCATTTTTGACATTCTTGGAATCACCGTATATACGAATCAAGTGACAATTAGCCAAGAAGATTTTGACAGATTGCCGCGCACGTTGATGGAACGTAATTTCGCGGGAACGTTGGAGAGTCGCGATAGCGTGTTTAATGGAATAATGCATAGGATTGAGATTATTGAGGATTGTGCTAATTAGTTTGCGTAATTTACGCAATTTGATTAAAAAAATGGCGTGTTGATGCTGGATCATCAACGCGCCATTTTTATTTTGCGCCCAATGGGCGCGGTTTTTTGCGCGGGCACGCGCGGCGCGTTAAGGACCAGTCCTTAACAATCCAGCAAACTTTTGCGCGCCAAAAGATGATGAAACTCCTCGCATAAAACGCTTCGGAGGGCTAAATCTCTAAGCAGTAAACTGCTAAGAGCTTTATGCCAAAGCGCCTTGCGGACTCACACGCTCAAAAACCGAGCGCACGTGGCGCGGAGGTACGTGCAAACATAGCACATTCAACCAAAAAACATCTCGCGCTTTTAGGGAGTGGCATCCGGATTGGCTTTTTAATCCGGCTAATGCCACCCCTGTCAAAATCGTCCAAGAACACGAGCCGTCTATTGGCGAAGTTTGATTGGATACGGTTGACGGCTCGCGGGTCGCTCTCGAATGAGCATAGTGCTATATCACACTAGTCTTTCCCGACTCCCGTTGGTCGCTGGATAATTCGACTACAGCTTGTAAAATACACAAGCTAAGTCTCATTTACCGCGAACGCGGTTCGCTAACTTCTGTCGCCCTCATGCCAGACGGGGTACCCGCCCGTTCTTTGGGTGGGTCGGCGGCATAGTTGCGACGGTTGGCATAAAGCTCTTAGCAGTTTACTGCTTAGAGATTTAGACCTCCGAAGTGCTTTTTGCGAGGAGTTTCATCTTCTTTTGCCGTCAAAAGTTTTTCGTTGATTGACAAGGACTTCGACAAGTCCTTGTCGTCCTGCCCTGACAAGGGCAAATGCCACAGAGCCTCGCTCTGAAAAAGGGTTTTTAGGGCAGAACCCTAAACTCCCCGGTCCAAAACGCGGTGCCGACTAATACTGCATTCGCGCCGCTTTGCAGCGCAATCTCTGCGTCGGCGCGGTTTCTGATTCCGCTTTCGCTTATTATAAACGCGTCTTTCGGCGCGTGGCTGATTAGCTCAAGCGTTAAATCAACCGTGCCTTTGTCTTTTTCCAAAATTGTGATGTCCTTGTTGTTGATTCCGATTATCTTCGCGCCGATGGACTGCGCGAGCAGCATTTCGTCGCGCGTGTGAACTTCCACCACCGGTTTTAGTCCAAGTTTCAGGGCTTTTTCGTGCATTTCTTCCACATTATTCATAGTCGCGCAGATTAGCAGAACGTGCGTTGCCCCGCAGTCGAGCGTTTCGCGCAAATCATCTTCGGTTTTGATAAAATCCTTGCGTAAAATCGGGAGATTTACGGCATTTGCGATGGAGCGCAACAAATCAAGCGAGCCGCCGAAGTTTTTCGGCTCGGTTACGACAGACAAGCCCCAAACGCCCGCTTTTTCCAGCCGGACGGCGACTTCAAGGGGATTTCTCCCCTTGAATAGGTCGCCGTCTTTGGGTGAGATTGCCTTAAAATCGATGATGACTTGCGAATTGAAGCTATTTGCGTTATGCTCATTTGTACTCATTGGATAGCTCCTTTAATTCGTTTAGCTTGTTAAGAGCCGCGCCGCTTTCGATCAGTTCGCGGGCAAGCGCAACGCCCTCGTGAAAGTCTTTCGCTTTGCCGCCCACAACAAGCGCGCCCGCTGCATTTATCACAATCGCATCTTTGTTCGAATCGGTAATACTGCCGTCGAAAACGCCCTTGATTACTGCCGCGTTGGCTTCGGGGGTGCTTGATTTGATATCTTCGAGTTTGCAGCTTTTCATGCCGAAGTCTTCCGGCTGTATCTCGAATGTGGTAACTTCGCCGTCTTTTAGATGGTTTATCCGAGTTTTGCCGAGCAGCGAAATTTCGTCAAGCCCGTCAAGTCCGTGGACAAACATCGCGTTGGTGTAGCCCATCTCTTTCGCGACAAATGTTACGGTATCAAGCAATTCTGCCTTGTAAATTCCGAGCAAGTGGCGCGGCGCGAACGCGGGGTTGATAAGCGGCCCGATTATGGTGTAAAAAATCGTTTTGATTCCCAAATCCGCTTCCGCCGGCAGAACTTTGCACATTACGGGATGGAAAAGCGGCGCGTAAAGGAACGCGATTCCGATTTTTTCGATCATTTCTTCGACTTGCGGCGGTGTTAGGTTGATGTTTACGCCTAACGCCTCTAAAACGTCCGCGCTACCCGACAAGCTTGCAAGCGAGCGGCTTCCGTGCTTTGCGATTGGAATTCCTGCCGCCGCCGCGACGATTGCTGTCGCGGTTGAAATGTTGAACGTCGAAAGTCCGCCGCCGGTTCCGCAGGTGTCCATCAATTCGCCCGCAACGTTGGGGCTAAGCGGCACGCAGTTGTCTCGCATTGCTTTCGCGATATACGCGATTTCTTCTTTGCTTGCGCCTTTCATCAAAAGCGCGACTTGGAATCCGGCGATTTGCACGTCGGATACTTCGTCTCGGTTGATTGCCGAGATGAGTGTGCTGATATCGTTTTCGGTTAATTCTTGATTTGTAGTGATTTTTGATAAAACTTCTTTATACATAAAAATTCTCCTCCTTTTTGTTAGGAGGCGGCAGAACCTGCCTCCTTCATTGCTTCCTTCAATCTGCTGATGTAATACTTATAGTCGTCCATGCTTGTTGACGGCGCGATTTGGTGGTCGGCGCCGACGACATAGCCGCCTTGTCGAATTACCGGCATAAGTCTTGCGAACTCAGCGTCAATCGCTTCTTTGCCTTGCGCGATTTCAAGTTTATTAAATGCGCCGATAAATTTTAGTTTAGGGAATTGCTCTCGCACTTTTTCGATATCCATTCCTGCGTTAACGTCCATTGGCAGGAATCCGTCAATACCTGATTCAATAAAGTTTGGAATTAGCGCGTTGAAATCTCCGTCGGTATCAACGAAAACGTGTCCGACACCTTTGCTTTTAAGGAACGGTATCAGTTTTTTGTAATACGCGCCGATATATTCGTCAAAGTGCGCGGGCGAGAGCATAGGACCGTTCGCGCCGGACAAATCTTCCATTATGTACAGCACGTCGGGCGCGATATAGTCGAAAATTTTATCCAGCCACTTGATATAATAGTCGCATAGCCACGAATTCATGTCGTGCAACAACTCAGGCTCGTCGTACAGCGCCATCATATGTTCGGCGATTCCCATTACCTCGCGCGGGAACCAGAAAAAGCCTTTCATTGCGAAACGAATTGAGAACTCACCGTTTTTGTGCGGCTCGGAATAAAGCGCAAACACGGTTTTTATATTCTCGTCGGTGAAAAACTGCGCAATTGTCGCCTCGCCCTCGGCTTTGATTCGATTCCAGTCGTCAAAGGTTTCTACCGGCGGGCGTTCGCCGTGCTGCGCTTCGTAGTGAAACGGCAGTTGCAAAAACATTCTTCTCATTGGATCGTATCCGAAATACGACTCGAATTTTGCCGCGCTTTCGGCAAGTCGAATGTCGAAATATTGATGTAACCCTTGCGGATCAGCAATTTTGTTGTTGATTACATCGTGCGCCGTATATTCGACAGGCATTCCTTCGGCGATAAATTTTTCTACCGTTAAATCCCACGGATAAAAGGTTTCAAGCACCGCACCGCCGCCGAGTTTGGAGCAATCTTCAAAGTTAAGCGTTGCAGCTAATTTTTCCCGTACATTCATGGTAAATGCCTCCATTAAATCATAGATTTCAAAAATTTTCTTATATGCTTCGCTGCATGTTTGCCGTGCTCTTCGATAATTTTAACAAACGCGCTGCCGACAATTACTCCGTCGGCGATTTCGCGAATCGTTTCCGCCTGCTCGGGGGTTGAAATTCCGAATCCAATCATAACAGGCGTGTCGGTGACTTCGCGAATTTGCGCGACAATGTCGGCGGTTAAGTCGGTCGTGATTTCGTCGCGAACGCCTGTTGTACCGAGCGAAGAAACAAGGTAGATAAATCCGCTTCCGTCTTTGGCAAGCATTTTCACGCGCTCCGCCGATGTCGGCGCGATGAGGGGAATAAGGTGTATGCCATATTTGGCGGCGTATTCCGCAACTTCGCCTCGTTCTTCGTGCGGCAAGTCGGGAATGATAATGCCGTAAACGCCGCTATCCTTGCATTGCGCGAAAAATTTGTCGCAACCATACACGAAAACGGGGTTTATGTAGGTCAGAATCACCAACTTCGACGCAACGTCAACCGATTTGAGCGTGTCGAACAGCTTTGCGGTGGTCGCTCCGTTTGCAAGCGCGCGCATATTCGCGGCTTCGATAACCTCGCCCTCTGCGAGCGGGTCGGAAAACGGCAGCCCGACTTCAATTATATCGCTGTGTTCCGCCAAAACTTCGATAAACTCTTTTGTTTTTTCAAGCGACGGATCGCCCGCCGTTATAAAACTTACGAATTTTTTATTCATTGATATCTTCCCCCTTGTATCGCGCGATGCTGGCGACGTCTTTATCTCCGCGGCCTGAAAGGTTCACAATGATTGAACCGTCGTAGTTTTTCGCGGCTTTCATGGCGTATGCAACCGCGTGCGCCGACTCGACCGCGGGAATGATTCCCTCGGTTCGTGAGAGATACTCGAATGCCGTAACCGCTTCGTCGTCGGTGATTGGAACGAACTTCGCCCGTCCGATTGCGTGCAGGTGCGCGTGTTCCGGCCCGATTCCGGGATAGTCAAGCCCCGCCGAAATCGAGTGAACCGGCGCGATTTGCCCGTCCTCGTTTTGGCACCACAAAGTTTTCATGCCGTGGAAGATTCCGGGCGTTCCGATAGTGATTGTCGCCGCCGTTTTCGGCGTGTCGGCGCCCAATCCCGCCGCTTCGCAGCCGATAAGCTCGACGTTTTCGTCTTCGATAAAGTTGTAAAACGCGCCGATTGCGTTGCTTCCGCCGCCGACGCAGGCGATTACCGCTTGCGGGAGTTCGCCCTCTAATTTGAGAATCTGCTCGCGCGCCTCACGGCTGATCACCGCTTGAAAATCGCGAACCATCGTCGGAAACGGGTGCGGCCCGACCGCCGAACCGATTACGTAATGCGTGTCGTCAATCCGCTGCGTCCACTCGCGGAAAGTTTCGTTCACCGCGTCTTTGAGGGTCATCGTCCCCGCGGTTACGGGGTGAACTTTCGCGCCGAGAAGTTCCATGCGGTAAACGTTTAGCGCCTGCCGCTCGGTATCCTCTTTTCCCATGAAAATTTCACATTCCATGCCGAAAAGTGCCGCCGCCGTGGCGGTTGCGACGCCGTGCTGCCCCGCGCCGGTTTCGGCAATCAGCCGAATTTTGCCCATTTTCTTGGCAAGAAGCGCCTGCCCCAAAACGTTGTTAATCTTATGCGAACCGGTGTGGTTTAAGTCCTCGCGCTTGAAGTAAATCTTCGCGCCGCCCAAGTCTTTCGTCATATTTTCCGCGAAGTACAAAAGCGACGGACGATTCGCGTAGTTGTTGAAAAGATGCGACAGTTCTCGTTGAAACTCGTCATCATTTTTATAGTGTTCGTATGCCTGCTCCAGCTCTAATATTGAGTTCATCAGAATTTCGGGAACATATTGCCCGCCGAACTCGCCAAAACGTTTACTCATAGTTAAGCACATCCTTTATTTTCAGTATTTTATCAAGTGATTTATCGCCGTTTTCATCTTCCGCGCCGCTTGAAATGTCGATGCAGTAAGGATTTAACTCCATTGCTTGCCGCAGATTCGTTATATTAATCCCGCCGGCGAGGAAAAATGGCTTGGCATTGTAACCATCGATAAGTCGCCAATCGAACATTCCTCCGGTCGAGCCTCGTGTTCCTTCTCTGTATGAATCGAACAGCGCGAAGTCGCAGTTCGTCGGCTTAATATCGTCCGCCGTTCTCATTCTAAACGCCCGAATTGTCGGGCAGGGCATTTCGTATTCCACATCCCCATGAAATTGTACCATATCAATAATATTCTCGTCAATCAAGTTTTTTATGAATTCGTAAGATTCATCGACAAACACGCCAACCGCTTTTATGTTGGGATTTAGTGCGGATTTGAGCGTTTTCGCGGTTTCTACGGTTATCTGCTGCTTTGACGGTGCGAAAACAAAACCCGCAAAGTCGATGTTTGCGCGATTTACAAAGTCTATATCGTTTAGGGTTTTTAAGCCGCAGATTTTGAGTTTCATAATGAGTGCTCCTTTGTTGCGCCGACAGGCGCGGGGGTTAAGGCGCATTGCGCCTTAGACCAAAATTGCGCGGGCGCGCGCGGCGCGTCAAGGACCAGTCCTTGACAATCCAGCAAGTTTTTGCGCGGGAAAAACTTGACTAAAACCGTCGCCCTCCCCGTCGCGACCCTCCCCGACAAAAAGCGTCGGGCGGGTGCCCCGCTGACGGAACCACGGGCGAAAGTTAGTGCAATCAACGCACCCTAACCAAGTAACATCTTGCGCTTTTAGGCGCGATTCGCTCTCGACTATAGCGCGGCATTCTATCTCGCTAATCTTTCCGCGAATGCGGTTCGCTAACCCAGCTTTTCTGTCGCCGGCTTGGCATAAATATCTTAGCAGTTTATTGCTTAGAGATTTAGCCCTCCGAAGCGTTTATGCGAGGAGTTTCATCTGTTGTCGCCGCTTTGGGAGTGGCTTCCGAATCCGTTTTTGGGATTCGGCTAATGCCACCCCTGTGAAAACCGTCCAAGAAAACGAGCCGTCTGTTGGCGAAGTTTGATTGGGTACGGTTGACCGCTG
>WRAG01000016.1 GCA_009780345.1 Oscillospiraceae bacterium | reverse complement strand
GGTAGCTTCCATAGCTATCGGAATATTAGAAATATTGTTACATGCACTTATTGTTAATGTTATTAAAAGTAATAAAGTTATAAATAATATTTTTTTCATTTTATTCTACACTCCTTATATGATTATATTAACGAGGGCGAGCTAAACTTGTAAGAATGGAATTTGTACAAAAATCGCAAAACATATCCGCATATGCCCAAGTAGTTATATTACTAATAGGCATTCCCATAACGCAATTTTCTATATGCCCTGCAGCTCTATTGTGGCGCCAGCATAAGTCAATACCACATCCTCCTGGATGGTTAGGAGGAAGACTATCATCATTGCAATAATGATCAACCGCGCCATATGCATGAGCAAGTTCATGTAATAGAATAAATTTTTGTCGATTTCTGCGGTCAGTTGCATCAGTACGACCGGGTCTGCTAATCATACCAACATGGTTTTGACTTGCGCCAATTCCCCCTCGAAGAAAGCTTCTATTTCCATAAGTTCCGGCAGTCAATGTAAAAGGATCCAATTGGTGACCCGACCATAATACATGTGTTCTTATTATCGCATTGCCTGTTGGTATTTGATGTCGAGAGTTGTTAATCAAATCGTCCCACATTCTGTCAGGATGTGTGCATCTACTAGCATTACTGCCTCCGTGATCGCAATTATTCCCCGGACACCGATGAAGAACTGCATTTACGTCATTTGTTCTTTCAAGACCTCCGATCCTCTCTGTTATAGGTCTATTTACTGTACTCCCTTGCTCTCTAGCAACATTAGTCCTTCGGCACCTGTCAGCAGTTGTTTCGTATCGTGTCGGGGTATTTGTGGTTATGTCTAGACCAAATATGCGAAGAAACACACCATTTGCCCAATTTTGACGTTCGGTAATATGTGCACGGGAAGTAGCCAAGGTTTCATTATTATAGAAAAGCGAATACCCATAGTCGAAAAAGTTATGTACAGTCGCTGGGAAATGCCTCCTCATAACAACTCGCGCTTCCGCCCGCCGCCCCAAGAAACCGGAAACTCTTACATAATAGGTTCCATTTTCGGTTAGGTTTGCTACTATATGAGGAAATTCTCCTGCCCTAAATTGAGACGAAACCGTCCGGCTATTTCTAACCATATTTGAATTATTGAATAGTTCAATTATAACATTTCTTTGGTTTGTTTGTTGCTGACCACCGCCGTGCGGACTTACTGCAAACACGTGGTTTCCTCTTTCGCGCGGTCCAACTCTGAAAACAACATACTCCATATTTGGAACAATTATATCACGAGGAGCATTCAATGTCAACTGCTGCTGCGCAACCACCCTTGTGATTCCTAATTCTGCGTGCAGTCTGTTGTTATTGCGGTTGCTAATCCTTATATAATATGTTTGATTAGCTGTTAGATGTACAGTTCCCCTCATAAAACCTTCATTGTTGGAAGGCTCGTTGGTCATGTTAACCCGATTGCTGAGATTTTCATCTCTAAATACTTCTACATTTGTGTTGTTAAGAGGTCCTGTGCCGCCGAACCGGTTAGTAGAAATAATATAATTTGCGGTTTGCGATGGTGTAAATCTACGTATAAGGTATCCGCCATTGGCATCCAAACTAAGATTCCTTCGCCCACCGGCGCCGATTATATTTCCTGATGATGTTCCGGAAAAGCGTCCCATTCTGCCACGGAACTCATTCTCTATAACCATTCTATATGGCTCTAACAAGTTGAAAACATTTACATTTGTCGCCCACGTATCTAATCTTGTCATAAATACATTAAACATAGCCATTCTTTCAGGTTGATTTGGGTTTACATATATGTAATATAGTTCTTCTGGTGTTAAATTATTACGCATGTCATTAAATACGCGTTGGAAAGGCGTCCATCCCAAGCCAAGAGCAGTTGGACCAATTGCGTGTCTAATTTCTGTGAGAACAGATGCCATCCCTATACTGCTATACCTTCTATCCCTTCCAGTAAGGCTAGGGTTAAATGTGTTATTATAGCTATTTAGAGCCTCACTTCGTAAAAAATTTCTAAAAGTTTGGTGATTATAATGCCGCATTGTTCCGATATGATATATACTTGACATATTGGCAGATTGTTGGTTCCTTTCCAATACAAAAGCCATTTTGAAATAGTTAAGAGCCTCACGATCAAAAGCTTCCTCTAAATCAAAAGCATGTACTATCTCATGCACTACAATATGTCCCCAATCATGGACACCGCCGGTTCTATTGCCTACACGCAACATATGAGCCCTATAGAACGGTTGCGATATAAATGTTGGATTTCCCGCAATGCCTACTATCCAGTCCCAATAGTTTTTGCCATCAGGATTGATATCCCTGTTTAGGTCTTGACGCGTAGACCTTATTTCAATCGGATTACCACCATATGGTGTATGCCCTGTTAAAATGCGCATATCGAAATATACTTGTTCCATATTATTAAGCCATGTATTAAAATGAGTTCCGGCACTATTTATATCTGCTTGCTCTAAATATGCAACAATAACTCTGTCACGACTTTCACGACGAACTAAAGTTTCATTTGTATCGTGTGGAGCACGCGGAAGATATATTCGCCAAAAACGCGATTGGGTAGTACCACCACTATTCCATTGAACGCTTATAACATATGCTCCTCCTGGTTGAAGGTTTATTGAACCGCCATTAGCCGTGCTGTTTATGGTATATTCGCCATCCTGTCTGTTTGTAATATAACCACGATTTGTATTGCCACCAACAACTCTGGTCACAGTTCCGCCTTGATTAAAATCCCATAAGCCTATAAGGTTACCATTTGCACCGGATGTGGGGAATCTAACATCAAATACAATAGTTGTAGAATTAGTCCGTTGCCTATTAATTACTAGCGACGGCAACATCGACATTGGAACTACATCCACCATGCCTGCATAAGCTGTAGGTTCTACCACCTCTACTATAGTAGCTTCTGTTATAGAAAATTCATCTATGTTTATTATTGGCATCATCGCACCAACATTTGGTTGAATATCAGGTATAGATTGTCTACGTGATGTTGATATGTTTAAAAAATTATCCGGATTGAAAGACATATCTTCTTCAGACGATTGCGACTCAGCAATATCACTGTTTAGCGTCATTGCATTGGCTGAGTGCGGTAAAAGCAAGGAAAATTCTGCTATTATATCACGATATTCCTGTCTTAAAGCTTCAAATTCGTTTCTTTTTGTAGCAAAATATGCTTTTACTAAATCGTCATAATTTGGTGCATTTAATGCCGCAATCAAAAACTCCGGCATTTCATGCAACTGCAAATCCGTTTCGAATGCTAATTCAAATCTATTGTAAATTTCTTGTGAAAGTTGCACATCACCATTGTCTAGCGCTCTTTCCGCTAAAGCTAATACCATATTTTTATACCTATTAAGTTGTATGCCAAACTCAAAAATATCAAAAGGTTCCACAAACGGCAAAGTCACTCTACCGCTAAACAAACCAACATTCCTTCCGCCGATGATTATACTTTGATTCCAAGGGTACGAAACATTATTCAGATTATCAGACAAGTTATTCCAAGTAATGAGTCCGTTATTATGCGTGCCACCATTACTGATGAGGTTCGATAGTGGCGCAACCAAGATGTTGTTTATATTTCGTATATTATTTTCAAAAACAAGAGGATTTGTCCAAACCACACCAACTGTAACGTCTTGGTTATTAACCTCAAGTCTCTGTAAATTGAGAAGGGTCAATGGACTAATGTTACTGATTCTGTTGTTATTTAAAAATACTCGATCTAATCCGGTCATTCCTGCCAATGCTGAAATATTCTCTATCTGATTGTGATTTAAATGCAAATAACGCAAATTTGCTAATCCTCTTAATGGTTCAATACATCTTATTTGATTATGTTCCAAAGTTAAATTTCGTAAAGCTGTCAACCCGTACAATGGCGAAATATCATTGATTAAATTATTTGTCAAATCCAACGTGTGCAAATATATCAATCCTGATAATGGACTAAGATCTCTAATTTCACCTGTTGTATTCCCAAATAATGCTTCTACATTTGCCGTTTCTTCTATTTCAACTAAATATTCGAGAGACTGTTCAAACGAATATAAGTCATACGATTCTGATAATGATTCGTCGTCGTAAGCATCCTCTATTACAGCACCAAATGCTTCAATTGTAGGACCTGTCGCTCTAAACTCAGTCAGATTTGTAAGATATTGCATGCCTTCTAAATTAGAAATACCTCGAATTCCAACATGCGATCCTCCAAGCGTGGTTACTCTATCCAAATCCGCTTGGATAACCGGACTTTCAAGAGTCCATGAACCAACAGGACCATTTCCTCTCAATGCACTTGCCACGGCATTAGCCAATGAGCTATCAGGGAAAATTTCTTCAATCGTTCTATGCGTATGCTGCGGCGGCAAATCATCCGGATTCCCAACTGGTACTACTAACGTCGGTCGTCTGTTTGCATTCGCCTCAGTCTGCCTCGTCGAAGATGTAACCATAAGCGCGTTTCCATCCAAGTTATACAAAACAACTCCAAAGCTTCTTGCGTTCGGATTTTCACGAAAATGTCTCTGCAACGCGGCAGTCAAATCAATTTCAAAAAATCTGTTCAATCGCGTATAAGCTTGACTTGAACCGTCTAAAAAAATATGCTCTGAAACCGCGTCAGGATTTGTTCTAAAGTGTTCGCGCGCAGTAATTCCCACCTCAAACGCGTCAAGGTAAGTCATGCTGTGTCGAATCGCATTGTCATGCACCACACGAACGTTAATCGCTCGCGACTGAGCAATTCCAAAAGAAGCAGGATTATCCGCCGGTGGATTCGTCACGAACAGGTTGAGAAGCGCACGGTCATTGCCTCTACCGCTCGCGTTCATAATTCCTGCGATTTCCTCAACACTCAAATTAAAGCTCATAATTGTTTCCCTGTATGCGCCGCGAGAATTGTTTGCTAAATGGTTTTGTCCAATTACCAAATCAGCGTTTGTGGGTTGAGTCACATTTCCATTGCCACCAATCACTATATCCGCTCTTGTTTGTGCGTTCAAGCCCAAATCACTGCGCACAAACAAATTCACTTCAGGATCAATCGTAGACACCGAAACCGTCGGTGGTGCAACACTTCCCGGTATTGTCAAATACGGTCTTTGGTGCACAGGCGTTGAATGTCTATACGCCAAAGCAATCATAAGACCGTTTCCTCTTAGATTTGACAAAACAAAGGCGAAACTTCTAGCGTTCGGATTTTCGTTAAAATATTTTTGCAACGCATCGGTCAAGTCAAAGCTAACAAACCTATTAACTGTCATAGGCGAAGTCTGTGTCCAATTAGTTATGACATCAGACTGCGCGTCCGGACGTACAATATTATACCTAAAATGTTCGCGAGCGGTAATTCCTGCCCTAAACGCGTCGTAAGCGCTCATCCACGTGCCAAGTTGCGGTGGATTCGCGCGGCTCGGATAAGTTGTGGTGACTAATCCTGCTCGATCAGCCGGAAGTAAGTGTAAGTCAATATGCCGTTGAACCGCTGTGCCGACAGTTTGGGTTACGAACAGATTAAACCTTATCCTATCATCGCCCGAAACGTTGCGAATCGCTTGAACTTGCTCGGTTGTTACATCAAATCTCATATAAGTTTCACGATGCGCGCCGTTTTGATTACTGCTCGCGGCGTCTGTGCCTATTATCAATCGATTTCCGTTAGAGTCATGCCAATTAAGTCCATTCGCGTTCGGGCTGCGATATGAATCGGCGTTTTGTGGTTGCAGTCCTCTGTCGTGGCGAGTGGACAGATTTACTGCCGGATGGAGGGTAATAGGAGAAATCCCCTCTATAATTTCCACCCACGTTGCGCTTTGGTCAATTCCGGCAACTCCCAATTGGTAATAGTGATTGCTTCCGACACCCCAAACGCTTTCATCATTTCTTAGGGCAATTGTGTGAGAGGCTCCTGCTGAAATTGACGAAACGTTTGATATCCCTGACGCTAAAGTTGGACGTGTAGCATTTGTTCTATTTCCGTTGCCCAACTGTCCGTTAAAATTAAATCCCCAAGCAAAAACTTCGCCGTTATTACTAATTACAGAACTATGATTAATCCCTGCCGATACTGTTGAAACATTTTGAAGCCGCCCGGCACCACCAACATTCACTACATAATTTGCTCTATCTGTAAAAACATTCCAATCGCTAGTTTGTCCGTTTCCTAACTGTCCTTGCATATTAGAACCCCAAGCAACTACTTCTCCTGTATTTCTTAATGCCAAATTATGGTTAAGCCCTGCTGAAATGGCTGTTATTCCTGTCAAAGCACTGCCATTTTGATGTAAAACATTTATCGGTGAAAGAGAGGTAGTTTGTGACCCCCAAACCCGAACTGTTCCGTTGCTTAATAATGCCAAATTATGCATGTCGCCTGCTGAAATTGCTATAACACTTGATAAATTTAAAACCTGAGCGGCAGGATTTGTGCCACCATCCCACATAGCTCCGCTTATTCGACCGTTTCCTAATTGTCCGGCCCAGTTAGCGCCCCAAGCATAAACGGTTCCATTGCTCGTTAACGCAAGGCTATGATTTCCTCCCGCCGATATCGCGACAATATCTTGCAAATCCGTTCCGTCGCTGCGTCTAACCCTTGTCGGGATTAACGTGTCTATGTCATCACCACCGGTTTGACCATCGAGATTCATTCCCCAACCATAAACGGTTCCCGCTGACGTAAGTGCCAAAGAATGTCCTCCGCCTGCTGAAACCGCTACAATATTATTCGGCAGTCCTTGAACTCGTGTTGGCTCTTCGTTTTCTATTACATAATGCGCATAATATGTAAAACCTACATAGATTCCCCAACTATAAACATCTCCGTCCGCATTTAGATAAACTGAATGAAAATCGCCGGTTTCAACCATTGGCGCTTGATTTGTCAAAGTTAGCGGCATTGAAAGTGGCATGATTTCATCTGTAGCCATGATATCTGCTCGTTCTTGATTTAGTTGCGCCAGCTCTTCACGATAATTCGCATACCAAATTCTTGCATTCGCATGAGCTTCAGTAATCAATTCAAAATTTTCTCTGTTTTCTATATTAATTGCTTGTAATTCTTGAATTTCATCTTGAATCGGACGGCGAATTGTATCTATATCCAAGTCCAGTGTCCACTCAAATTCTGTCTCTACTAAATCACCTAAAGTAACCTCTTCATATATATCTTGAAAATCCAAATTGTTTAGAACTTCGTCATTTTCAACACTATCCAAACGCGTTCCATAATCCGGATTGTTATTTTCGTCAAACATTCTAAGCGCAATTTCAAACAAAGTTCTGTGATCAATAATTACGCCTTCAGAGTCTTTATCCAAAAGCGCGCTTAAAAATTCTTGTTCACGCCCGGTGGAATAAAAATATCTTATGTAATTTTCTGCAATCAACTGAAATCGCCACGCACTAATTTCGTCAAACTCATCGATCGGCATTTCTTCTGCAATTGTTGATTCATTTGGTTGTGTTGCGAAAACTACTGCTACCGTTGTAAATATCATCGCTATTACTAAAATTAAACTTAAAAATTTCTTATTTTTCATTTTTCCCTCTCCCCTTCGCTTTAGTTTTATTTTCATACTTTTTAAAATTTGCAATTTTTTTGATTAGCACATCGGAATCGCCTCCTGTCTAATTGATTTTATATACTTTTCACTAAAATTTTTAATACAAAAAAGCATCAAAACATAGTGGTTAACCACATTTTGATGCTTTCGCGAAATATTCTTAATAATACCATCCTTTTGAGGATACAATAATAAAGTCACAGCAGATGGTAGTGCATCTAAGTGGGTCTACCGTTTGTGGAGTTAACGATGTTACAGCATCGTTGACTCCGGTGACATTTTTATGATAATATGCGTAATTATACATAACTGCACAAAAATCGTCAATAGATTTCAGAAAAATTCTACAATTTTCACATAATAAAAATTTTCTTTTTTGTCAAACCTATTGACAGATTATTTTCACTATGATAAAATGTACTCACGTTAGCGAACTGGCGCACGAACATTTTTAGATGGGGGCGATTATTGTAAACAAGCGTAAATATAACACTTTTGGTGAATATGTTGCGGCACGGCGCGCGGCGGTAAATAAAACAATTCGCGGGTTGGCTCCCGAGTTGGATATGGCGCCGTCATACCTTAATGACATCGAAAAAGATAACCGTCCCGCACCGGAAAACTTCCTCGAAAAGATGATTGAAGCGTTGAAAATTCCTGCGGACGAAATTGACCTATTTTACGACCTCGCGGGAAAAAGCCGCAACAACGTCTACCCCGATTTAACTGAATATATTGGCAAAACCGATATTGCGCGTGTTGCTCTGCGGCGCGCCCGCGATCTTAAAATTTCCGACGAACGATGGCAGAAATTCATCAACGAAATTACAGAGGAATAACTAAATGAAATTAAAATATAACCAAAAATCAAACGGAATGTACCTGCTAAATCGCAGGAATTTCGACGAAATCGCAATAAATCTTCTGCAAACATATATGCCCGAAGTTCTTGGGTTGCCACGTTCTGTGAACATCAAACGCTTGGCAGAGGATTGCCTGTTTCTAACGATAAAAGACCAAATGCTTTCAACTAACGACTCAATCCTTGGAATGACGACGTTTGCAGATGTAGAAGTGCCATGTTACGACGACTGTTTTACTCCGACTAAGCTTTCCGTTAGAGAGGGAACAATTCTCATACATAGTGGACTTTTGTGGGATGGAAACAACACGCGGCGGCGATATACAATCGCGCACGAATGCGCGCATTGGATTTTGCACCGCTCATATCATTCGCCGAACAATCGGCAGTATAGTTTCCGCGCACCGCCGGTTATCGCTTGTCGCAAAGAAAATATCGAACGGTCAAAGTTCGGATTTCAAAGTGATAACGACTGGATTGAGTGGCAAGCGGATGGACTTGCGGCGGCGATTTTAATGCCGCAGAACACATTTTGGCAAAAGTCAAAGAGCTTATTGAGAGGTTACGGCAAACAATTTTTGATTGCCGGACAGCAATCGTATGCGGGTTTTGAGATTATTGAGAAATTATCGGAAACTTTTGAAGTTTCCAAGCAAGCCGCACAAATTCGACTTCAGCAATTAGGTTTGATTCGAGATGAAAAATATTCAAATTATTAACGGCAGAATTTCAAATTATTAGTTCCTGCCGTTTATTATATAATTAAGTTCGCAAAATTGCGCACAAGCGAACTAAAATGAAAATAAAGAGAGGAAAGTTTATCATGTTTCAGGAAATTAAATCACCGCCGCCGCATGGCAAAAAGCTGTTTGAATGGAATTCGGAGAAACGAGTGTTATCGTTGGCGCGAAAGAAGCGTGTATTTTTATGTGAGTTGGGAGCTGATGATGAATTTATTTGCATTGCAGAAGCCGACAAGTCATCGCCAAAGTGAAAATTAAAAATTGAATAATTAGAAATTATCATCATAGAACTGCACGACGGTCAGATGATTGCTGAAAAATCAGCGATTATTTGACCGTCGTTTATTTTTTCGAAAAATTTTTTAAAAACTTTTTCAAATGTAGCGTTAGCCACTACATTTAGCAATTACAATACGATTAAGTCAGAGAGCGAAAGGGGGGAGCAAGCGTGACGGCAAACGAGCGCAGAGCGGAAATTATGCGGATTTTAAGCGGGCGCAGGTTTGAAACAATGTCAAATTTAGCGTTTCATTTTAATGTTCATCGCACGACAATTTTCAAAGATATCGAAACTCTCACGCTTGACCATCCAATCGAAACTGTTAGAGGAAATGGTGGCGGCGTTCGTTTTATGAAAGATTATCGTATGTACTGCAATAATTTAACGCACGAACAACAGGAATTGCTGATATCGCTAATTCCTACGATTGACAAGCGAAAAGCTGAATTGTTAAAGGAGATTTTGCTTGTTCACGGTTCCGTCCGAAATAAGAGCATATTGGAAGATTGAATTGTCATTCTGCAACAGCATATTTTCATGAAATATGCTGTTGCAGGCTGATATTTAAAGCCTGCTTAAAACTAAATATAGAATCACTCAAATACGTTAGCAACATTCGCCGAAAGGGAAAGCTATGCCAAAGAATGCGCCAAGACCGGATGAAATCCGAGAGCGATAAATGAGACTTGATTTTGCTGATTTTTGCAAAATCGTAGCCGAATTATGCGGGCGCGTAACATTCTCGCTTTGCGAGAATGCACAGCCACCGCGAAACATTCTTTAGCAAGACAGGATTGGCGTCCTGCTCTGCGATGACCGGATGTTGCCTATATTGATACTCCCGCCCAGCCACAGACATCGCAATGGGGGCGGCTCGGAGAGATCCTCGGAGGGGTGAAATTCCCGTGAGGTTGTTTGCCTACAACCGTTTGAGATGATTGTTTTATTCTGATATATTAGAGTTATAAAAAACACTCAAAAGCTTGTACGATTTTGCGTATTTTTTATTACTTTAAATCATATACATTCATTAAAAGGAGAGGTGCAAATGAACGCACAATTATATACTATAAAAAAGAAAGAATACAAAGTCGTAGTTGTTTATGATAAAAACAGGCGGTTGGTAGATTGCATGAAAAATGTATTGCAAAATAGAAGAAAAAACTTTTCCTAAACGCTTGCTATTGTGTCGAAAGTCATGTATAATCGCTTTGAGAAAATATGTGGCTTTCTATTTTTATGAAAAAATAGGGGGTACATATGATGAGTAATTTAGCAAAAAAAGTTGGAACAGCGGTTGCTTACGCAATGCATGCAACCCAACCTGCTAACAGAGCGGTAATCTATGTCAGGCTTTCCAAAGAGGACATAGATAAATTGAAAGAAGGTGATGATAGCGCAAGTATCGCAAATCAGATAATGCTTCTGACTAATTACGCGATAAGTAACGGATTCCAAATTGTTGACATTTATAAGGATGATGATTATAGCGGTATGTTTGACGATAGACCGGATTTCGAACGGTTGGTTAGCGACGCAAAAACAGGAAAATTCGATGTAGTTATTTCCAAAACACAATCTCGTTTCACAAGAAATATGGAACATATGGAGCGTTACTTGCACGATTTTTTCCCGACACTAAACATTAGATTTATAGGCGTTGTTGATCACGCGGATACTGATAATAAGGGAAACAAAAAAGCGCGGCAAATAAACGGCTTGGTAAACGAATGGTTCTGTGAAGATTTATCTGAAAATATCCGAAGCGTCTTAAAAGTAAAAATGGAAAAAGGTCAGTTTATTGGCTCGTCCGCATGTTATGGATACAAAAAAGATCCACAGAATCATAATCATTTGGTTATTGACGAATATGCATCGGAAATTGTAAAAAAGATTTATAAGATGTTTATTTCAGGAGACAGCAAGCATAAAATTGCGAGAACTTTGGATGAGGAATGCATTTTAATCCCCTCAAAATACAAGGCAGCCAATGGCTCAACGTATGTTAATCCTCAAGTAAGACCGGATAGCAAATGGACTCACACAACGATTCATACCATACTGTCGAACGAAACATATACCGGAGCGGTTGTTCAAAATCGAGTTAATGTTGTATCTTATAAAAGCCGTGCCAAAAGAGTGCTTCCCAAAGATCAGTGGGTGATTGTACCGGACATGCATGAGCCTATAATTTCAAAAGAAACTTGGGAATTGGTGCAGGAGTTGCTCAAGGAACGAACTCGAGTTGTTGACATGACTCAAAAAGCCGGTATTTTTTCCGGGAAACTGACATGCGGAGAATGTGGCAGACCGTTGACAAGGAAATATACTCGAGGAAGTAAAACAAATCCCAAAAGATTTATCGGTTACCAGTGTTCTCAATATAAATGTTATGGACGAGCCGGTTGCACCGGACATTGGATAGAGGACGAGGCTTTACAAGAAATCGTTTTGCTACAAATAAAACAAGCCGCAAAACAGTTTTTGAACAAGGATGATATCGAAGAATTAAACGCATTATCTGCAGAATCGGATTTAATTGAGTCTCTTACAAAGCAAATATCAGTGATAAAACCGCAACTGAACAAAATTGAGGTATATCTTAAAAAGGTTTATCAAAATTATCTTGATGAAATTTTGACAAAGGAAGAATATCTTCAATATAAAGCGGAGTATCAAAACGAACTTGATACTAAACGGCAAGTGATATCGAATTTGGAAAAACAAATTGAACTTGCGGCGAACAAAAAGCAGTCAAAGGATATGTGGGCTGAAAAATTCAAAAATTACATAGATATTGACGAGTTGGATAGGAATGTTGTTGTTGAGTTGGTGCATAAGATAGAGTTTTCAAATGATAACACCGTCCGGATTTTGTTCAGGTTTCAGGAGGAGTAGGAAAATTTCACTTTAGTGAATGAATAAGAAAAAATGTATCCTATATTCAAACGACGCAGCGACCGCGATTGCGGAGCATATCAGCGGTTCGGAAAAGGCGTTCGCCGAGCTTATGAACGAGACTGCCGCCCGAATCGGCGCGAATAATACAAATTTTACAAATCCACACGGACTGTCAGACGATAATCACTACACAACCGCGTTGGATTTGGCGCTTATCACCGCGTACGGTTTAAATATTCCAAAATTTGCTGAAATTGTTGCAACACGCCGCAAAGTTGTATCGTGGGAAGGGCGCGAATACGGGCGAACGCTTAACAATCATAACAGAATGCTATATTTGTACGAAGGTTCAACCGGCGTTAAAACAGGCTTCACCCGCGCAACCGGGCGATGTTTGGTGTCATCCGCGATTCGAACTGACGAGAACGGCGTGGAGATGCAACTCATCGCCGTCACCCTTAACGCGCCAAATGATTGGGCGGATCATACAGCTATGCTTAACTACGGATTTTACCATTATTTGCCCCGCGTTTTGGCAACCGCCGACGAAGAATATGCAATGATAGCCGTTACAAACGGTGAGGAAGAATTTTTGCCGCTTGTCGCAAGCGGACAATATATATTTCCGATTCGCTCAGACGAGCAAAATTTGGAAATTCGAAAAGACGTGCCCGATTCGATTGAAGCGCCCATAAACGCAGGCGATTTGATAGGAAATATAATAGTAGTGGTGGACGGAGTTGAATATTTCAATTATCCGCTTTCCGCGGGGAGGTCGATTGCGAGAGCGCGCACAATATTTGGCGGCGAAGTTCCGCCGGCGGAACAGAGTTTTGGCGAACGATTTTTTGAGAATTTGTTTGCGGTATTATTAAATTGGGTAAAAATCGCCGCGGATATATAGATATCCGCGGCGATTTTTTTCAATACTCTGTAGTGTTGCGCCTACGGCGTTTTTTTGCGCCTGCGGGCGAGAGTTAAAACCTTTTTCGGGACCGTCCCGAGGGAATTGTGTCCTGCCGGACGGGCGACAAGGGCTCTGCCCTTGCCAATCCCGGTCGCCTATGGCCGCAAACGCAAAGACCGCGATTTGCGCCAAAGCCGGCGACAGAAAAGCTGAGTTAGCACACCGCATTCGCGGAAAATTGAATAAGATATACCGCCGCTTTCAGTCGAGCTTGCGGCTTTGGGAGTGTCGTCGAAAACTTGTTTTCGCTAACGACACCCCTGTGAAAACTGCCAAAGATAGTGAGCCGCTTTTGGGCGAAACTCGATTTGACGCAGTTGACCACTGCCGCCGTAGACACTAAACTAAGAGGATATTGTTTGCAGTCCTCAATAAGCGGCGCGCTTTTAATAGCACCATAGTGCGTTTGCGACGCTTAGTTTTGATAAAACTTTTTTAAAAGTTTTTCGTGGATTGATAAGGACTTCGACAAGTCCTTATCGCTCTGCGGCAGCCGCCGCAAATGAGCTTTTAGGGCGAAGCCCTAAATTAATGCCCGTTTACCGCATGCATTATATGCCTGTGGTGCGGGTGAGAGGCATGAACGTCATTAAACCTCATATTTCCTGTCCACTCTGTCGGACGACCTTCCAATTTGTGAAGTTCCGCAACCGCTTCACCACGAGTTATCGTTGCACTTCCGGAATTATTGCTGTCCGTAACTTTTTGCCCTTTAATTTGAGACAATACCGCGAAAAACTCGGTTCTTGTAACGGCTTCGTCGGCTCTGAACGAGTCGCCGTCAATCGCTGAAAAATATCCCATGCCGTGAAGTCCGTGAATTTCATTTCTCGCCCAGTGATTAGCGGAAACATTCCCAAAAGTTCGTCCGGCGTTTGCCGTATGGTTACGATAACCGCCTCTTGCGTGATTAGTCGTGTTGTTCGTCATAGCGCGCGGCGCGGCGTTGGCTCTTATCACGCCGGTTGCGTTGTTATAGTTGTAGTTGCTATAACCCGCTCCGTTATTTGTAACACGATTAGTTGTGTTTCGAATTGCGCCACCTACGCGGTTAGCGGTGTTTCGTACAACTCCATCACGATTTCCGTCACGGTTATAGGTGTTATAACCGTACGCATTGCTGTTTCTCGTCCCCGTTCCCGCAACATTATTATCAAGAATATCGAAATTGTTTGCGGTATTATCAAGCGGAAGCGGATTCGTGGTTCGGTTGTTATTTACACCCCTACCAACATTTCGCATATTAGTACGCGTTCGCGTTAATCCTGTGCGTCCGTCGTTATATCTGTGCGTGTTAATTCCAAAGTTCGGAACGTAATTTCCATCTGTATGACGTCCGTGCATATTACGCCCGCCACTATGATAACCATCTACATGCCTGCCATCCATGTGACGACCGTCTGCATGTCTGCCGTCAACATTTCGTCCGTCCATATTACGACCGTCTACATTGTTGTTTACCGCGTTTCTATTTACTGTAGTATTAGTAGTAGTATTGGTAGTTCGGTTAGTCACTCCTGTGTTGTTAGTTCGATTTGTAGCAGTATTGGCTGTTCGTGTAGAAGTTCTGCCGTGCGCGTTATCTCCATATAAATTATGAAGCATTTTCGAAAACTCCGCACGAGTTAGTGCTCTATCCGGGTGGAAGTTACCATCTTCGTAACCGCGGATAAACGGTCTGTGCGTTTGGTTCCGCCCGTTATTACGTGCGGTGTTGGTATTTCTACCGTTTGCGTGCGCTCCGGTATTATTCCTACCATTTACGTGCGCACCTTGCGCATTCCTACCGTCAGTATTTGTGCCGTTTACGTTTCTACCGTCGTTCGCCTGCCTAACATTGGTGTTGCTTGGTTGCGCGGCTTGTTGACCGTCGGTTCGAGCATTCTGTCCATCTCGGTTGTGGGTGCTGTGCTGCGCCGCGCGGTTATGAGTGCCGTTTGCCGCATTGTGCCGCGTATGCGCCGTGTTTGCAAGCGCCGGCGTCATAATCATCGGCACCGCAATCGCAAACGTTAACAAGCCTGCTTTTAAACTTTTGAACATAATAAAAACCCTCCTAGTTTTTGAATGTGCTAGCAAATGATTAGCGCAATTTTATGCGGCAAATTTTTGTTAAAACCACTATAAAAGCCTCGCGAATAAACAAATTATTCACTGCGTTTTTATTGCGATTTTAACTAAAAATTTTCTCGCAAAAATTCGCACTTCTCATTTACTAACCCATCCATAATATTTTTTGCGAGCAAATTTTAAAATTGATTTCTCGATTTTAAATCTTGCTCACCTTGAATATTATTTGAGGATTTTTGAGATAATATATCTGAAAAAATGTTGTAGAAAATTTAAATTTTGTTTGTAATAATTTTTGAATTTTGCGTCAAACCCGCCGAATTAGGAATTCCGCCGCTTCGACATCTTCGCTGTGCACATATATATAGTAGATAAGCGAGCGCGAAAAGTCGAAGCCGCCCTGTCCTACTTGTCGATAAGCGTATTTAATATTTTTCGATTCCAAAATTTCCCGAATTTTGTTAAACTCTTCGAATGACTGTGAAATATGAACTTCGCGGCGATTCCACGCCGATATTTTATCGCCGAGATAAGTCGTATTCCCGAAAATTGGCAATTTAAAAACCTCCTAAGTTAAAAAGATTCAATGATCCAAAGAAGTTCGTCCACATCCATCTCGCCGTGAACGCTGATTCTATTCATTTCCAACAAACTTTGCGGAAGTCCTTTGACAATAGTCGCCCGCCCGAAATTTGACGAAAGCGTCATGGAAATGCCGGCGTTACGCAACGCAACCGCGCTTAAAGTGTCGTAAATCCCGAAAGGATATGCAAGCGCAAACACTTCCTCGCCGGTAATCGGTTCAAGTAGTTCTCTCATTCGAGCATGATCGTTACGTAGTAAATCTACGTAGTCCCATTCGCACTCGCCGTCCATTTTTAGGATTCCCGTGCGAATCGGCGAAGGATCGAAACCTTCGACATGGTGCATATCAAACGTATGACTTTGAAGCGAAATAAGCCCCGATTGGACCATTCGCCTCGCTTCTGCTTCGCCAAATCTTGGGCGAATCGATCTGCCCGAACTTAAGTGAGTATCCCGCCCGAACGAAATTCCCATCGGAAAAATCGTCGCGGGAAAGTTATATCGCCGCAAAACAGGGAAAGCGTAAACGTAGTTGCTCAAATATCCGTCGTCAAATGTGATAACAATCGGATTCGACGGAAGATCGATTCCGCGCAACACGAAATCCTTGACTTGCGCAAGCGAAATCACAGTAAATCCGGCATTGTACAGCGCGCTCATATGCGCCGCGAACAGCGCGGGCGGCACATCGTCGTCGGCAATATCGTGATATAGCAGAATCGGAATGTTTATCTCGTTAAACCCTTGATATTGCGGCGAAAATATCGAAAACTGCGCGGCGACTTGCGCGGCGTTGTTCGGTGTTACGAAAATCCCCAAATCGTCCGGAATCCAAATGTTATCATCGCCAAACATCCGCGCAACCATCATCTCGCCGACGCTGTTGCGGAAATGCGTTTTGTCGTAAAAATACCGCACATCGCCGGAAATGGCAGAGAATGTGAAATCCCAAAATCCGCCGCTCGCGCCGGCTAATTTTTCATAAAATTCCAAAATTTCGCCATGATCAAACGCGCCCATTTCGGCGTGAACCATCGGCGTTGTAGCGATTATCACTTCAACTCCGTTCCGCGCGGCAACCGCAAGTATATCCGCAACCGCGGCGGCGTTTTCGTCGATATAGCTGAGCGGAACATGCGCGAAATACATATCCACAAACGCGGGATAAGCCGCCAAATACTCGTCCAAACAGCCAATCGCCTCCGCGTCGCGCACTGTTTTATCATACGTTCCGCTCTCCGAGTCGAACACGTCAAAATACGGCTGCAAATAGCCGCTTGCATTCCAATTGCGGATTTTGTTGGTGGAAAATTCAGGATTCGCGAACAAAAACGGCATGCGCCAAAACGGACGAAGCGGCTGACGATAATTGATCGTTTCAATCGGCATTTCGTACTGCGACGCGCTGATTATCGGGACGACAAGTAAAAGCATTTCAGGCTGATGCGTTTCAATCAAATATGTCGCAAGCCTTCGTGTATATTCCATATCCGCGCCGTAGTTAAACATATTATACCAGCGAAGTCCTGTGTGTCGCCCGAGAACCGCCGGCGAAAAGCCGCTCGCGCCGGAGGGACCGACAACAAACGCGTCAAACGCGCCAACTCTTGCGTCAACATAGGCGAACTTGGCGGTTTTCGGATTAAGCGTCATGCCGTAAGAATCCCATTCAAACCGCCCGCCGCCGAACACAGCGAACGGGTCAACCACTATATTAAGCGCGCCAATCAATGTCGCGATTAGCAACATGACGATGATTAGCATTATAAACCAACGTTTCGCGGTCATGAGTGTTCCTCCTATTCGTTAGGGCGTTGCCCTAGAACCTTTTTTGCGCTTGCGAGCGCGGACTTTTGCCGCTGCGGCGGCGAGCGTTGCGCGGGCGCGCGCGGCGCGGCAAGGACCAGTCCTTGCCAATCCAGCATTTGAGACTTCACTTGTGTGATCTTTCACAAGTGGTAGTCGAAAAGTGCAGGGGCGTAAGATTTTGCGGTTTTGGCAAAATCCACAGCCATCTGCCAAACTTTTGCGCACCAAAAGTTTGGCCAAAAGTGCCGCGCTCATGCACGTGCGCAAAAACCGCGCACATGTGGCGCGATGGTGTGTGCGAACAACTCGCACCTACACAAACAACATCTCGCGCTTGGGAGTGGCATCCGAATTTGTTTTTTAATTCGGCGAATGCCACCCCTGTGAAAACCGCCAAAGAACACGAGTTGTTTTTTAACGAAGTGTGATTTGCTGCGGTTGACCGCTAGGCGCGGGACGCTCTCAAACGGAAGCAGCGTTCTATCTCGCTAATCTTTCCGCGAACGCGGTTCGCTAACTTCTGTCGCCCTCATGTCCAGCGGGCACACACGCGCTTTTTGCGTGGGTCGCAGACATAGTGGCGACGGTTTTGTAAAACTTTTGCCGTCAAAAGTTTTTCGGGGATTGACAAGGGCTACGATTAGCCCTTGTCGTCCTGCGCTGACAAGCGCAATTGCTACAGCGACTTCGCTGAAAAGATTTTAGCCCGCGCCCGTTGGGCGCATTAATGCACACGCTCTAATGCGCGGCATAGATAAAGTCAGCGGAAAGCGCATCACCATAGTAAATCCCGAATATCGTGACGGATAGAAGCAACACAGTCAAAACCGCGAACTGCACAATCGGACGGGATTTGTTAAGCTGCATACGGCAATCTATTTCATTTTCGGTGATTATATCTCGAATAAACAGTAAAATCACGCCAAACGCAAGCACCGCATAATCGAATCCGCTCAATTCGAGCCGAAGCAAACTTCCGTTCCACAGCTCGTATAGCCGAAAATCGGTAAAAGTTTGCCGCAACATTCCCCAAGCGTGCGAAAGCGACTCCGCGCGGGCGAAATATCGCAAAAACATCATCAATCCAAGCGTTCGAAGTATCGCGAACATCTTGCCTTTACCCGACACTTCGCCGCGCAATCGCGTGAGTTTACGTAGTCGTTCGGTAAGCGGCTCGAAGAAAAGTCCGGCGGTGATAAGCGCGCCGTTTAATATCCCAAACATCAATATATGCGCGCCCGCGCCGTGCCAAACGCCCATTGCGAAGTAGACGCAGAACGTCGCGATTGACGTCGGAAGCATTTTGCCGATTCGATTGCCGAATATTTTGCGTGAGACTTTGCCGAACATGCCGAGCGGCTTAGATAGCGCAATTGGGTAGAAAAGATAGTCGCGAAGCCAGCGAGTCAGCGTAATATGCCAACGCCGCCAAAAATCGGTGAGCGAGTTGGCGAAAAACGGTTGACGGAAATTCTCGGGCAGCTTAACACCCAAAATTTCCGCAATCCCCATCGTAATATTGATTCCGCCGGCGAAATCGGCGTAAATTTGGATACTATACACGAAAACCGCGAAAACGATAATCGCGCCGCCGTGATTATAATAGTATGAAAACACGTTATTCACAAGGGGCGCGGCATAGTTGGCAATCACCAGCTTCATAAAATATCCCCAAATCATCTTCTGAACGCCGCGGCGTGACCGCTCCCAGTCCCAACCGTGCCCGGCGAATAGGTCGGACGCGATTTCGCTATGCCGTGAAATCGGCCCTTGTACAAGCTGCGGAAAAAATGACAGGAACAACGCAAGTTTGAGCGGATTTTTCTCCACCGCAACCTTGCCGCGATAAATATCAATCAAATATCCCGCCGCCTGGAAAGTGTAAAACGAAATCCCGGGAATAAGCAACATTCCGAGTCGCGGCACTATATAACTGCTGAAAATAAAGAAGAAAAGCAGTCCAAAATTGGCAGTTAGGCAAAACAGAAGCGGCAATCTTCGTATCCACTTCGACGCGTTTCGCTCTCGCAAAGCCCCCGCCCACAATCCCGATAGGTATATGGTTAGGATTGTAAAAGTAATCGCGGACACAGCGAAAAGCCCGCCGACAAACCAGTAGAACACATAGCTTGCCGCGAGCAATACAAACCATCTCGCTCGTTTCGGCGCCAAAAAGAAGCACGCGAACGAACCGGCGAGAAAAATAAAGAATGATGGTGAAATGAAAGACATTTACATGGCTCCCTTTAAATTTCTGCCCCCAACGATCGTAGCAACGCCGCAATCGCATCAACCGAATTAAAATTATCCGGCTCTAAGTGTTCAAGTTCAACGCACACGCCGAACGTGTCGTTAAGATCGCCCACAAGCGCGATAATGTCGAAAGAATCGAGCAATCCGTCGTCGATTAACGCCGTCTCATTCGCCCACGCAACGTCAGAATGTAGATTTTTCAGTATCCCAAGTAATTTTTCCATATATATTACCTCTTTCTTCTTTTAAAATAGCAAATTTTATTAGGATATGGCTTTGTAGCCATTTTCAGAGCGAGGCTCTGGGGGCATTGTGTCCTGCCGGACGGGCGACAAGGGCTCTGCCCTTGCCAATCCCGGTCGCCTATGGTCGCAAACGCCACAAAACAGCGATTTGCACCAAAGCCGGCGACGATAAAAGCATTAATTAGCGAACCGCATTCGCGTAAAGATTAGTGAGATATAGCACTGCGCCCGTTCAAAAGCGTACCGCGCCTAAAAGCGCGAGATGTTGTTTGTGTAGGTGCGAGTTGTTTGCACACACCATCGCGCCACGTGTGCGCGGTTTTTGCGCATGTTCGTGAGCGCGGTTTTTGCGCATGTTCGTGAGCGCGACGCTTTTAGTCAAGTTTTTGGCGCGCAAAAACTTGTTGGATTGTTAAGGACTGGTCCTTAACTCGCCGCGCGCGACCGCGCAACGCCTGCCGCCGCAGCGGCAAAATGGGTTTTTAGGGCAAAGTCCTAAAAACCCGCGCCCGTTGGGCGCAAGAAATTTGATAAAACTTTTTTCAAAAGTTTTAAGCCCGCGCCGATAGGCGCTACCTTCTAACATAACAATCCGTCACCAAACTATCTCTTTCAAATCCCAATTTCCTAAACATCGCAATGCTTGCCGAGTTGTCGGGACGAATCCATTCATAAAATATCGGATTCTTCCCATCTAACATAACTTGCGCCATATACGCGCGGTACAACTTTCCGCCGATTCCCATGCCGCGCGCTGCGGGCGAGACCGCAATAATCCGCGTATGTCCCATATCGTAGACCACGCCGAGCAGACTTCCGTCGTCCCCGCGTACGCAATACGTACTTTCCCGCGAAAACATATCCTGCGGCGGCAAATCCATCTCCTCCGCACCAAAATGTTGATACAACATGGAATAAGTTTCGTCAGCGGTTGCAGTTTCAATGCTTTTATCAAATTGGAATCTCGCGTTTTTTGCGAAATTCTCACCATAATTGTCAATTGTACATTGTACATTGTTAATTGTTTTCCAAACATATCGCTCCAACTTCACCGAATGCGCAAAGCCTTGCGCCGCAAGCCAATTCTCGGCGTCGCTCAGCGGTTTCCCCTCACGATAAACAAGATACGCCGCAAGCGGCTTGTCAATCGGCGGCAATGCCGCCGAATCGTCCCGCAAGCGAAATATCAGCTTGCAAAATCCATCTCGCTCGATAAACGTAAAAAGTCCGCCCTCATTGGCGATACAGCTTAGCTTGCCATGTTCGATAAACTTGCGAATTTCGCCGGGCATCATATAATCGTTTGTTAGCGTTCGCGGATACTTTTTTTGCAACTCCGCAAACTCCTCGTAATTATTGATTATCGTCATAGTAAATCCTCCGCACCGTCAGGCGATCAATTTTGCCGTTCGGCATTGCGGGCATGGAGTCAACTTTTATCACCACGTTCGGACACATATACCGCGGCAGTTTCGCGTTCAACTCGCTTGAGAGTTCCCTCTCGGCAATCTCGCCCTCGAAGAACATCAAAATTTTCGACTTCTCTTTATCGTAAGAGCAGCAAACCAACCGAACCCCCGCAATCGCCGCGGCGGCGGTTTCAACTTCGCCAAGCTCGACGCGGCTTCCCATATGCTTAACCTGATTGTCCGCGCGGGTCAAAAACACCAACTCGCCGCGCTCGTTCAGCTTCACAATATCGCCTGTTCGATAGATAATATCACGATACGGCGAATTCGGATTCTGCAAAAACGCGTCCGCCGTTCGTTCGGGGTTGTTGTAATATCCCAGCCCAACCTGCACCCCGCGAACGTAAAGCTCGCCCGGTTCTTCGGTTGGAGTGGGTTTTCCATCCTCGTCAAGCAATAACAACTCAGTATCACGAACGGGAAACCCGATCGGAACGCTCTCGTTATCCAATAAATCCCGCTCCACCGTGTAATACGAGCAATCAACCGTCGTTTCGGTCGGACCGTAAACGTTAGTAAATTTAGAGTTCGGCATAGCGTTCCGCCAAATATTCAAAATCTTCGCCGGCATATTCTCACCGCCGAAAATCACGTCAGTAACGCCACTCGGAACATACTTTTCAAACGCGCCGCTATTCGCGATAAGCTTTATCGCAGCAGCAGCCCACGGCATAACGTTCGCGCCGACTTCGTCTACTATTTTCAGCACTTTCAGCGGCGAGATAAAATATTTCTTCGGAAAAAGATGCGTCGTCCCGCAACATTTCAGCGTGGAATACAATTCCTGCACCGACGAATCAAAATAAAACGGAGCTTGTCCCGCGAAAACGGTGTTTTCGTCGAAATCAAACGTGTCGCACATCCATTCGGTCAGATTTACAACCGAACCGTGCGAAATCAACGCGGCTTTCGGCGTTCCGGTCGAACCGGAAGTAAATATGGCGTAAGCCGGGTCGGTCGATAAGATATCTCGGCGAATTTGCGCCAAATTTTCATTATTTATCTCGGCAATCGGCAATTCCGCAACGCTTGAAGCGTCAATGACCATTGCCGGATTTATCGCGCCCAATCGGGCGATTCGGTGCGCTTCGGGCGCACTACCGTCCAGCGGCACGTAAAAACATCCCGCGTACATCGCCCCCATAAACGCGGCAACATCAGCCACCGAATGGGTTGTAAAAACCGCTATCGGTAGTTTCGTTCCGCTCACTCGCGTGGATATATAAGTTCCGACCTTTCGCGCCAAATCCAGCAGTTGCGAAAAAGTAACGCGATCAACCTCGTCAGCGAACGCAATTTTATCGGGAAATCGCCGCGCGGCGGATTCAAGATATTCAAGTAGGTTATTCAACAAACACACAACCTTTCTAACTCAGAAAAGTATATCTTATATTGATTCATTTGTCAATCTTTCGCACAAAAAAAGCCGCATTCGCGGCTTTTGTTATGCGTTTCTTCTTTTTTGGATTATATCCAGCACCAAGCCGCCGATAACGAACTGTGAAAACAAGCTTATGCCGGCGGTTATGATGTGTATGCCGAACTGTTTCCCTAAATAGTTAAATATGTACAAATGCCAATTTAGCAGATATGTCGCAACGCCTATCAGACATATCCCAAGTGCGAACAGGATTCCGTATTTGATAAGTTTTGCCGCGGTTTTGTTCATATCCGAAACACATTTTTTGAATTTTTCGAAAAATGTCAAATATATCACTCCCTTTTTCGTGATTTTCTTGACTTTATTCTATCACAAATTACCCGAAATTTCAATGAGTAAATTTTTCCGCTCAATCATTTCGTCGATTCGGTTGATATAATCGATTGCTTCTTTCACGTTGAAAATTCGTTCGATGTTGCTGTTTCGCGAATCAACGAATTTTGTAACGCTTCCTGCTCCAATGGCGATTATGGTTTGTATTTCCGACATCATATGTATGTTATAAATTCCTTCAAATCCCGGTTTTGAGTATCCGACATTTTCGCAATCGCCTAACGTGTGCTTCTGCCGATAGAGATAGTACGGCGTATAGCCTCGCTCGGTCAGCGTTTCGCGCGAAAATTTTACCATTCGGGCAACTTCGTCGCCGCGCGTTAAGTCGGCGGAGTTTTCGTCCGATTCGATGTTCGGATTTGAGGTGATACTTGGATTCGTGCCGCGAATCGCGCCGGCTTTACCACGCAAATCAAAGTTTAAATCGCTTGTCCGCTTGACGCACATCGCGTGAACGGTAATATTTTCGGGGGAAAGCGCGCAAATTTCTTCCAACGTTCGGCGAAACGTATCAAACGTTTCGCCCGGCAGTCCTGCGATCATGTCCATATTGATATTGTCGAATCCGCACTTGCGCGCTTCCGCGATTGCGGCGCGAGTTTGTTCGCTTGTGTGTT
Source organism: Oscillospiraceae bacterium (assembly GCA_009780345.1). Classification (GTDB taxonomy): domain Bacteria; phylum Bacillota; class Clostridia; order Monoglobales; family WRAG01; genus WRAG01. Next base: position 24,807 of record WRAG01000016.1, on the reverse strand, counting down.
TTCGTCCGATTCGGACGAGGGTCTCGTCATCCATTGTTTGCGGGTTTATGCTGATTCGCGTGACGTTATGCCGTTTTAGGATTTCAAGTTTTTCGCGGGTTATCGTGTCCGGTCTGCCCGCTTCAACGGTGAATTCCTTTGCCTTGATATGCGATAGCTTGGACAGTAAGGCGTCCAACTGCGCCGCGTCAAGCACGGTAGGCGTTCCGCCGCCTATGTAGATGGTTTCGACGATGTTTTTGTTTCGATTGATGATAAAAAGCGCGGCGTCAAGCTCTTTGTGCAGCGCTTGCAGATATTCGGGGATTAGATGGGTTGCGTGACTGCTTTGCGGACTTGAGAATGAGCAATAAAAGCAGCGAGACGGACAAAATGGGATGTGGATGTAAAGACTTACACCTTTGGGGTCGGAGGCGTCGATAATAGGTTTTTCGGTTTGTGCGACCGTAAGCGCGAGCTCTGCTATTTCAAGCGTTGTTTCAAATTTGTCGGTAAAATATGATATGATTTCGGCGGCGGTTTTGCCCTCTGCCATAAGGCGTGTGGCGGTTTTTATCGGTCTTATGCCGACAAGCCGCCCCCAATGTTTGGTAATCTCAAATTTCTTCATGCTTTCCCTCTTGTGTATGGATTTCCTTTGATTTCGTCGCCGATTGTTGTTGGTTCGCCGTGCCCGGGGTAGACGCGGGTTTCGGGCGGTAAAGCGTAGAGTTTATCGACGATCGAGCTGATTTCCTGCTCGAAACTGCTTGTTGGGAAGTCGGCGCGTCCGACTTCGAAGCGGAAAAGAGTATCGCCCGAGATAAGCTTGTCCTCAACCAGGAAACACAAGCTGTCGCAGGTGTGTCCCGGGGTATGGATTACTTTTATCTCAATATTTCCAAGCTTTATGATGTCACCGTCTTCCACTTTGATGTCCGCGCTTAGCGTAAAGGGTTTGCGACAATATCTGTCGGTTAGGTTTTTCGCCGTGTCGGCGAAGAGTATGTCGCTGCTTGTATGCGCGACGATTTTCGCGTTCGGGAATTTTGCGAGTATATCATGAACCGCGGTTATGTGGTCGAAATGTCCGTGGGTTAGTATGATATATTTCAGGTTTAGATTATTTTCGGTGAGAAAGTCGCATATCGGTGCGCCGTAAAAAGGCGCGTCGAAGATTGCCGCCTCGCGGGTTTCCTCGTCGGCAATGATGTAGCAGTTGTTTGCCATTGTGCCGATTACTAATTGTTTGAATAGCATAGGGATGCTCCTTTTTTTTATTTTAGCGCTTACAGCGCTGGTTTAAAACCTTTTAGGGTATGCCCTAGGGCATAAAAGTCGTCAAGGGTATTGGAACGGCAAAAAGCGTCGTTTGAATGGCGAAAGGTAATTGTTGACGCTTTGCGTCAACCGCCATTACCGAATACCCTTGACAAACCCCGAAAAACTTTTAAAAAAGTTTTATCAAAACAGGCGTCGCAAACGCGCTATGGCGCTATTAAAAGCGCGCCGCTTTGTTGAGGACTGCAAACAACATCCCCTCAGTTTAGTATCTACGGCGGCAAAAGCCGCAAGCTCGACTAAAACGGTGCTATATCTCTGTAATTTTTCCGCGAACGCGGTTACTAATTTTTGTCGCCCTCATGCCAGATGGGGTGCCCATGCGTTTTTTGCGTGGGTTGGCGGCATAGTGGCGACGGTTTGGCATAAATTTCTTAGCAATTTATTACTTAGAGATTTAGCCCTCCGAAGCGTTTTTTGCGAGGAGTTTCATCATCTTTTGCCGTCAAAAGTTTTTCGGGATTTGTTAAAGGTGTTCGGTAATGGCGGTTGACGCAAAGCGTCAACAATTACCTTTCGCCATTCAAACGACGCTTTTTGCCGTTCCAACACCCTTGACGGTTTAATGCCCTGGGGCATATCCTAATAAGGTTTTAAGCCCGCGTCCGCAGGCGCAACGGCTGCAATGCCTTGCCCTAAAAACCCGCGTCCGTTGGGCGCAAGGGCGGCAACTCCGTTGCCTCCACGTCGAAGAGCACTTGCCGCGCGATGTCTTCACGAACGGTGTAAACCATGGTCACCCTTACCAAATTGGGCGACACAAACTCGTGCGTCATATTCGCCTCCGTCACTTCGGCGTCGGGCGGGAGTTGCTCGTTCAGTTGCGTGCGCAGTTCCGAATCCGCGAGGATTAAAATATCGTCAATTGTGCGGGTTCGCTGCACAATCGTTTGTTCGCGAAAGTTGTTCGTTAAAATATAAAGCGGGGGGAGAAACGGCACTTGTCGCGCGCTTACCGTTCTTGTTCGCTCGTATACAGTATAAGGTATTCTTCGGCGGATGTAAAGATTTATTTGAAAATTCATAAATCTTATCGAGCGTTTATTTATATCTCGTCCTGTGTCAACCCGCTCTTCGAAGTTTAGCTCGTATTCGGCGGTTGCCTCGTACCACGTTCGCGCGAACACTTCGCCGAACGAGTGGACGAATCTTGCGCCCGCCGTTTCTGAGTCGATAACGCCGGACACAAGCAAATCGCCCTCGTTTACTGCGTCGCCGACGTTTACCATACTAAGTCCGTTTCGGATATTCATCACTTCAATAATACCGCCGCGGGTTGCGATTATGTTGCAAGGAACGTCTTCGGGGATTCGTTCGGGGATAATATTGCGTTCTTGAACGTTCACGTAAATTTTGGAGCCTTGAATATTAATTACGATCCATGAAATTTCGGGGATTGCCGTCATCATTCGGTTTCGCACGAAATGTTCGTCGATTCGGCTTACTCTTCGTCCGATTTCCACGCCGTATTCGGCGAGATGTTCGCGGATAACTTCGACTTCCACGATTTCGGTGCCGGTAATCTCGATTCCTGTCACAAACGAGGAAAAATACCACATCATTAGGATAAATACGCAAAGTCCGATTAAAAGTCCGCGGCGTTTGCGGTATTTGTGGATGATAAACGGAACGCCGCGGCGCGTGTGAATTCGAACGCGGCTTTTTGTGCGGAACGCGATTGGGCGAATTTGCCGAAACGCCTTGACCGACATTTTTACCCGCATGTTGGTATTGCTAATTTTGTGGATATCCCAAATGAAAATTCCGCGCTTGATACATATGTTGATAAACCGCTCTAAAAAATATCCGTCCACCGAAATGAGCAGGTAACCCTTGATAAAATTGAAAAATTTGACTAGAAACATATTTTCCTCCTACATTGTTAGGCTCCTTTGGCAAAGGAGCTGTCAGCTCTGCTGACTGAGGATTGTATTCCCCTCTGTGGAGGGGTGGACGCGTAGCGGACGGGGTGGTCCAAACAATCCCCCGTCGCCATTCGGCGACACCCCCTTTGCCTGGAAGCGGGGCTTTTCGATTACGGACAATTGAGTATGGTAACCTCTACATACTCAACCCCACATTCTGCACAAATCCTGTGATAAACAGCATTTCCGCCGTGATGGTGCGGATTTCAAGCTTTTTACCGACGATTTTTATTTTCATTCCGTTCGCGCCGATTGAAATTAGGTTTTCGCTGTATTCTAAAATTCCTTCGTAATTTTCGATTGTAAGTTCGCCGGTGCCGATCAACACAATGCGCGGCAGGTTTAGAACAATATCTTTGGATACGTCAAGCGCCTCCGCGATTTTGACTTTGATTCCGCTTGGTTGTTGCGGCATGGCGTTGTCAGGGGAGGGATTGCGGTTTCTATTTCGATTTCTGTTTTTGCTTGGCATGGTTTTATCTCCTTTATTGCGGGCGAAAAAATGCCGCCCCTACAAAAATTTATGCGTAAACGGGACAAAACATGAATATAAATTAAGGAATTCGCTTTGCGGATTCCATCCACAATTGTTAATTATACATTGTTAATTGTTAATTGATTTTATGAGGTGTTGACTTTGAGTAAAATCGGCAAAATACTGTTAGGGTTGTTGGTTGCGCTGTTTGTCGCAATGCTTATCATAAATCCCGCCGCGTTTCTGGAACGAGGGCGGGAGGCGGTTTTACTGTGCATAGATGTGATTATTCCGTCGCTTTTTCCATTTCTCGTTGCGGCGGGAATTTTGGTGAAGTTGGGGCTGCCACGCTATATGTCACGCAATTTATCGCCGCTTATGCGACCGCTTTTTAATATTCCGGGAAGCGGCGCGCTTGCGCTTGTGATGGGGCTGATTTCCGGCTATCCGATTGGGGCGAAGATCGCGCGGGAACTTTACGATTCAGGCGATTGCACGAAAACCGAGGCGGAACGCATGCTTGCGTTTTGCAATAATTCGGGGCCGCTTTTTATTATCGGCGCGATTGGGGTTGGGATGTTATCCTCGCCGGCGATCGGATATGTTTTGTATGTTTCTCATGTGCTTGCGGCGATTTCGGTTGGGTTGATTTTTAGGTTTTACAAGCGCGGTTGCGACCGTCCCGCGTTGCCGCCGAAGAATTTGGTTGTTCGCAAAGAGGCGGATAGCGGCATAATCGGGAGCGCGGTTTATTCCGCCGTCGGGACGATGGCGAAGATTTGCGCGTTTGTGATACTGTTCGGCGGGCTGGTTGGCATGATGCCTAATTTAGGAAATAGCATTGCCAACGCGCTTGGCGCGGGGATAATCGAAATCTCGGCGGGGATTTCGGAATTTACGGCGCTGCAAAATATCGCCTTGCCAGTCAAACTTGCGGTGATATCGTTTATGTTATCATTTTCGGGGTTATCCGTGACTACGCAAGTGTCGGCGATTATCAGCGGGAGCGGGCTTTCGATGCTTCCTTGCATTGCCGGGAAATTTTTGTCGGGAATTATATCGGGAGTGATTACATATGTGATATGCGTGCTTGTTCCGCTTGATATACAGTTGAACGCGCAAGCTTTCGCGGCGTTTGAGCGGATTCATCAAACTGGGCAAATGCTGAATCCGTTATTCGTCAATTCGCTGATTGCCATCGCGTGGAGTTTGGCGGGGATTGTGATTGCGGTTGCTTTCGTTCGATTGTGCAGGAAAGTAAAGTCATAAGTTGTCCGAAATGTTCATATATTTAGGTAAATTTACAGTGAAAGGATGGATTTAAATGGAGGAACGCAGAATGTCAGGTTTACAGTCGAACCTAAATCATAATATTATCATGGAAAACCGTAATAAGGTAAGTATATCAGGGGTTGAAGACGTTGACAGTTTTGACGAGCAGACTGTCGTTTTATTCACGAGTGCGGGGCTTTTGACGGTGAAGGGCAGCGATTTTCATATCAACAAGCTAAACGTCGAAAGCAGCGAGGTCGTGATTGAGGGGGACGTTGAAAGCCTTGTATACAGCGATTCTATGGGTGGGCGCGAATCGTCGGGCGGCGGATTTTTCGCGAAAATGTTTAAGTAATATTCCTTGATTATTCGCTTTAATCCCCGAGGAGGGCTATTATGGATATTACCTTAGAAATGCAGTTGGAATTCTTTATATGGTCGATGATAGCCGGACTTGGTTCGGGGCTTTTGTATGATTGCTTCCGCGCGCTAAGGAAAATGACAAAACCCAAAGGCGGTTCAATCTTGGCGCAAGATATATTGTTTATTGTGATGGTTGCGCTTGTCGTATTTGTGGTTTCATTCACCGTTGGGCGGGGATATATTCGGTGGTTCGAGATGTTCGGCGTGATTTGCGGATTTGTGTTGTATCGGCTGGCGTTTCGAGACGCGGTTGTCATGATTTTGATAAAAATTGTAGGAATTTTGATTAAAACGCTGATTATTGCGGTGAAAATTGTATTATTTCCGCTGAAAATCTTGTATAAAATTTTAATTAAGCCGTTTAACGTTATTATTTGGTATACAAGACGAAGGGCGAAAAAGACCGGTTCAGCCCTTAAAATAAAGCGAGAACGGTTGGCGCGGGGGTTCAAAAATTTTAGGTTCGCGGCGCGCAAAAAATAATTGACAACGTCCTACCGATAATGTATAATGTATAACATGGCGAGAAATATCAAAAAAACACAAAGAAGAACATTGAACCTAAAGCAATTTCTAAAATGCGTTGGGTTTGTTGTTCTTGCGTTTTATTTGTGCGTTACATTTCTTGATCAGCAGAGGCGAATCAATGATAATGTTCAGCAAACCGCCGCGGTTTGGGCGCGAGTTGAGGAAGTGAATTTGCAAAACGCGGTTCTTCAGGAGACGCTTGAGCAAGTTGACACGGACGAGTTTATAAAACGTGTCGCGCGGGAAAGTCTTAGGCTTGCAATGCCCGGCGACAGGATTTTTGTAGACTCGGCGAGAATTAGATAACGATTGACAATTTTATAAACGGAGGAATTTATTTAATGCAGTTAGATGTTGGAGCGATATTTGAGGGCAAGGTTTCAGGAATAATGGATTTCGGCGCGTTCGTGTCAATCGGAGATACCGGACAATCCGGCTTGGTACATATATCCGAAATATCGAACGAGTATGTTGCGGATATAAAGCAACATTTGAGCGTTGGGCAAGAAGTGAAAGTGAAAATTGTATCTATCGGCGACAAAGGCAAGATTGCGCTTTCGATTCGGCAAGCGCAGGAAGGCGCAAGCGCCGAAAGGCCTGCGCGTTCACCTCGCGCGCCGCGGGCTCCCCGCGCGCCTCGCGCGCCGCGTCCGGCTCCGACGCCGTTTGATCCGAACAACTCACCGGTTGAGTTCACGCCGCCGCCCGGGAAGAATTCTGCGCCTCCGGGAAGTTTTGAGGATAAAATGTTGAGATTTAAGCAGGACAGTGAAGAGAAAATACACGCGTTAAAACGTGATTCAAGCGGGAAGCGCGGCGGATATAAACGAGGATAACAAAATTAAATTAAACAGCCGCCAAAGGCGGCTGATTTTGTAGATAGGAGGTGGCAATCATGCCACATGCGTTAATTATATGGCTTATCGCCGCGGTGGTTTTGATCATTATTGAAGCTTGCACCACAAATTTGGTTACAATATGGATAGCGATAGGCGCGGTTGTTGCCGCGATTGTCGCGGCGTTCAATTTGTGGCCGATTGTGCAGTGGGGGGCGTTTGTGTTCGTGTCCGGCGTGCTTTTGATTGTCACCAGGCCGTTGGCGAAGAAATTTGTGCCTAAAACCGTGCCGCTGAACTTTGACAGAGTTATCGGCGAGGTTGGCGTTGTCATTGAGGAAATTGAGCCGACCTCCGGGAAAGGGCAAATTAAAGTTATGGGACAAATTTGGTCGGCGAAGTGCGTAAGCGGCACGGTGATTCCGGTTGACGCTGACGTTAAGGTTGTTGAGGTTGAGGGAGTTAAGGTTTTGGTGGAGCGGGTTTAAGGGCGTTGCCCTAAACCCCTTTTTTGCCGCTGAGGCGGCGGGCTTATGTCCTGCCGGACGGGCGATAAGGGCTCTGCCCTTATCAATCCCGGTCGCCTATGGACGCAAACGCCAAAATGCGGCGATTTGCACCAAAGCCGGCGACAGAAAAACTGGGTTAGCGAACCGCATTCGCGGTAAATGAGACTTAGCTTGCGTATTATGCAAGTTGTAGTCGAATTATCCAGTGAGCGTAAGCGAGTCGGGAAAGACTAGCGAGATATAACGCCGCGCTCGTTCGAGAGCGACCCGCGCCTAAAAGCGCGAGATGTTGTTTGGTTAGGGGCGAGTTGATCGCACTCGCCACCGCGCCATGTGTGCTTGGTTTTTAAGCATGTTCATGAGCGCGGCGCTTTTAGTCAAGTTTTTGGCGCGCAAAAACTCGGCAGATGGCTGTGGATTTTGCAAGCAAAATCTTACGCCCCTGCACTTTTCGGCTATAGATTGCGACAAATCACGCAATCTAAGTCTCAAATGCGGGATTGTTAAGGACTGGTCCTTAACAAAGTTAAAAATAATAAATCATTTTCACAAAGGGAGGAAGAAAAATGGAAAACATCATGATGTGGGTTTGGATAGGGTTGGGCGTTCTGTTTATACTGATTTTTATGGCGAACATCAAGATTGTCTCGCAGTCAAACGCGTTTATCATTGAGCGTTTGGGCGCGTATCGGACGACGTGGGGGACGGGGTTACATCTTAAAATTCCATTTATCGAGAGGGTTGCGAAAGTTGTTCTTTTGAAAGAGCAAGTGGCGGATTTTCCGCCGCAACCGGTTATCACAAAGGATAACGTTACCATGCAAATTGACACAGTGGTATTTTTCCAAATTACCGACCCGAAGCTGTTTACTTACGGCGTTATGAATCCGATTTCGGCGATTGAAAACCTTACGGCGACAACGCTTCGTAATATTATCGGTGAGTTAGAGCTTGACGAAACGTTGACGTCGCGGGATACGATTAACACTAAAATGCGCGCGATTCTTGACGAGGCGACCGACCCTTGGGGGATTAAGATTACTCGTGTTGAACTTAGAAATATTTTGCCGCCGCGGCAAATTCAAGAGGCGATGGAAAAGCAAATGAGAGCGGAGCGTGAGCGACGCGAGTCTATTTTGCGCGCCGAGGGTGAGAAGAAGTCGGCGATTCTTGTCGCCGAGGGACAAAAAGAGTCGCAAATCCTTGCGGCTGAAGCTGAAAAGCAGTCGGAAATATTGCGCGCCGAAGCAAGCAAGGAAGCGCAAATCAGAATCGCCGAAGGTGAAGCGGAAGCGATTTTGAAGGTGCAAGAAGCGAACGCCGCGGGGATTAAAATGTTGAATGGCGCGAATCCGGCGAGCAATGTTTTGACGCTTAAGAGCCTTGAGGCGTTTGCGTCGATTGCGGACGGACAGGCGACCAAAATTGTGATTCCGTCAGAAATTCAAGGGATTGCGGGACTTGCGAAAGGGATAATGGAGACGATTAAGGATTAATTTGCGACTTTTGCCACAAAACGAATAAACGCAGGAGGTCACGACGATGGCAGGACACAGTAAGTGGAACAACATAAAACGAAGAAAAGGCGCGACTGACGAAAAGCGAGGCAAGCTTTTCACCAAAATTGGGCGCGAAATTTCGGTTGCGGTAAAACAGGGCGGGGCTGACCCTGAGACCAATTCCAAGCTTCGCGACGCGATTGCCAACGCGAAGGCAAATAATATGCCGAACGACACGATTGCGCGCAGCATCCAAAAGGCGGCGGGCGGCGGCGACGGCGCGAATTATGAGAAAATTGTGTACGAAGGCTATGGGCCGTCGGGGGTTGCGGTGATTGTTGAAACTTTGACCGATAATCGCAACAGAACCGCCGGCGATATGCGGCATTATTTCGACAAGTTTGGCGGAAACCTTGGACAGGTCGGTTGTGTGAGTTTTATGTTCACACGGGAAGAAGATGAATATGTTCCAATCGCTATGGTGAAACTTTCCAAAGAGGAAGATGTTAAGAATATGGAAAAGTTGCTCGATCACTTGGAAGATAATGATGATGTGCAAGACATTTATCACAATTGGGATTTTGATGAGGAAGAGGAGTAGGAAATATGCCGAAAATCTTACACTGCGCGGATATTCATTTTGATTCGCCTTTGACTGCGAACTTGCCGGCGGTTTTGGCAGATCGGCGTGGCGAGGAACTTCGCGAAACGTTTTCTAAAATTATCGAATATGCTAAAAACGTTGATATACTTCTGATTGCGGGAGATTTGTTTAACAGCGCGTTTGTGTCGCGGGAAACGATAACTTTCCTTATCGGAAAGTTTGCGCAAATCCCTGATACGGCAGTGTTTATTGCGGCGGGAAATCACGACTTTCTCTCGCCGAATTCTTACTATAAAACTGTGGATTTCGGGAAAAATGTTTACGTTTTTTCCGAAAAATTTGAAAAAATTGAGATTCCGCGCCTGCAAACGGCTGTTTTCGGCGTTAGTCAGAGCCAAGCACATCATAGCGAAACGTTGGTGCGGGAGCTTGATGTCAATAAAAATTATACGAACATTATGCTGCTCCACGGCGAGGTTGTAAGTGGTGAAAACAGCGAGTTTCATCCGATTTCGCGGGAGTTTATCGAAAACTCGGGCATGGACTATGTTGCGCTTGGGCATGTGCATAAATACAGCGGGATCAATCGCGCGGGAACGACCGCGTGGGCTTACAGTGGAATCCCTGAGGGGCGCGGGTTTGACGAGTTGGGCGATAAGGGATTTATTATGGGGGAAGTTACGAATTCCGGCGTGGATTTGGAGTTTATAACCTGCTGCAAGCGGCGGCATTATGCGCTTGAATTGGAAATTCCGAGCGACGTTTTGGACAGCGAGGCACGGGCGCAATTTTTGGTTGACAGTGTGTTAGACGTAGGAACGAACGACGATTTATATAAAATTTCGATTGTCGGAGAAGTGCCGTCGAAGTATCCGATAAACCTTGATATCATTGCGGATAAGCTGAACTCCGCGTTGTATTTCGCGAAAATCAGCGATGATACAATTTTCGAATACGATTACGATGAATTGGCTAAAGAATCGGGCGTTCGCGGGCTGTTTGTGAAGAATATGCGGGCGCGGATTTATAATACAGAGGGTGAAGAACGTGTCATCGCCGAACTGGCGTTGAAGTACGGCTTGAAAGCGATGGAGGCAGGCTAGCCTGCACCAAATCCCGCGCTATAATATATGTGAACATTGCGCCGCGAGGCGTCAAATTAAGGTGAAAATATATGCATATATCCGAGATATCTATAAAAAAATACGGGAAATTCGAAGATTTTAAGTTGCCGCTGAAAAGCGGTTTCAACTTAATTTACGGCGAAAACGAGGCGGGGAAGACGACACTTAACTCGTTTATACGACGGATGTTTTACGGCATGGCGTTGCGTGATCGTTCGGGGGTGAAAACCAACGACCGCGCGCGGTATATGCCGTTTAGCGGCGGGAATATGAGCGGTTCGCTGAAGCTCGACCTCGGCAGCGGCGAAAATATCGTGATTTCAAGAACGTTTGGCAGGACTGCGGCGGCGGATAGATTAAGCATTGTAAACGACGCGACCGGCGAGGAGATTTCGAAATTCGCGGGAGAAAGCGTTGGCGAGATTTTGTTTGGCTGTTCGGACGGAATGTTCGAGAAAACGCTGTGGTTGAGGCAAAACGGGACGTATATGGGTGGTAGTGACGACGAGATTACGCGTCGTTTAATAAACCTTGCGACGTCGGGGGACGAGGAAGTTTCGGCAAGTTTGGCGGCGGAAAATCTTGCAACCTTGCAAAAGTCGCTTAAAGCTGCGGATAACCGCTCTGCACCGGGGAAAATTGATAAGCTACAACGAGAGTTGAATGAGCTGACCGATGAGAAGTTGCGGCTTGAACGGAAGCGGGAAACCCTTGCGGAATATGAACAAAAATATGCCGCGCTTCAGAAAGAGCGAGCAGGAATCGAGCGAACCATCGAAGAGTACAAGCGCGCGCAAACGGCGGTTGAGGCGAAGCAAAAATTCGATGTTGCGCAGAAAATTGACGAATATTCGGCGGAGATTGAGGAATTGAAAACCACCGATGATTATATAAATTATATTGATATTGACGAGGCGCGGAAGTTTGAAATAAGCGAGAAGAATCGCGAACTTGAGGAGTTTGGCAAGTTGTCGGGCGAAGATGTTTCGGACGATGTGACGGCGGAACTTGAAAAGGCGAGGAAGAAGAAGCGATTGAGGGTTTTGGCGTTCATATTCGGAGGAATTGCCGCGATTGGCGGTGGGGCGGCATATGGTTTTACAGCGAATTGGCATTTTTCGATCATTGTCGCGCTTGGGCTTGCGATTTGGGTTTTAGCGTTGCTTGATTTGCGGAAAATTAAGTGTCTAATCGCTGAATGGCAAAGCAAAATCGATGCAATAGCTCAATCGGAACTTGACAAAAAATCAAAATTTGATATACTAAACCAAGAACTTTGCGAAATTTATCGAGAGTTGAACGTTACAGGGTACGGAGATTTGCTTGAAAAATCCGCGAATGCCGCGCGAATCAAGGCGAAGATTGAACTTTTGCGCGAGAATATTCAAGTTTTGCTGGATGGCAAGGACTTAGAGCAGTTACGGCAAGAAGCCAGCGGGTATGAACAGAGTTCGCAGATTTTCGAAAGCAACAAAGCGGCAATCGACCGCACGCTGAACAACGGACAGAGCAAACTTCTCTTTATCACCGAGCAAATTCAGGATATGAAACGTTCCATCAACATGCTTTTTGCGGGAGAGGAAAGTTTGGCGGCGATAACTTCCAACATCGCGAAAAATAAGGAAGAAATTGAGGAGTTAAAGCTGCAACTTGCCGCGGTTATGATGGCGAGGGAAGAATTGGCGAACGCTGCGAATGAGATGAAGAATAATTTTACGCCACCGCTGAATTCGGCGGCGAACGAAGTGATTAAGGGCATTTCGAACGGCAAGTATAGCGATTTGCGAGTGTCGGAAGAGCTGAGTATCAAAGTGTTGCAGGATGACGCGTTGATTGAGGGCGAATATCTTTCCGCCGGCGCGTTTGACCAGATTTATTTCGCGCTTCGAATGGCGGTTGTCGAACTTTTGTGCGGCGAGAACAAGATTTTGTTCCTCGACGATACGTTTACGCAGTATGACGACGTGCGCGCGAAAGCCGCGTTTGACTATATTTTGAAAATTTCGCGAGAGTGCCAAGTGGTCATGTTTACTTGCCAATCGCGGGAACTTTTCATGGCGCGGGAGCGTGGGAATATTAATGTGATTACCATTTAAGGGAGGGAAACCTAAATGATGAAAAATGAATTCGGCTCGATAAAAATTTCCAATGATTGTTTGGCGAATATTGCCGGAAACGCCGCGACCAGCTGTTACGGCGTGGTCGGAATGGCTGTGCGGTCGGGGAAAGACGGGATTGCCAAACTTTTGAAAAGAGAAAAAATGAGTAAGGGGATAAAAATTCGAACGTCGGAAAACGCCATGGCAATTGACCTTTATATTATGGTGGAATACGGCGTGAATATCGGAACCATCGCGGATAGCATTAAAGATAACGTCAAATATCAGGTTGAACTTGTGACCGGGCTTGACGTGAAGAAAGTCAACGTCCATGTTGAAGGCGTGCGAATAGGTGATTAGACGGGTTTTGGAGGGATAGTTGATGGATATGAAACTTGATGGACGGCTATTAAAGCTTATGCTTTCATCGGCCGCCAATAATTTGATAAATCATAAAAAGTATCTTAACGATTTGAACGTTTTTCCTGTTCCGGACGGCGACACGGGGACGAATATGGGGAAAACGTTTCAGTCTGCGAACGCCGCGGCACAAGCGGTTGCGAGCGATTCGGTTTCTGAAGTTTTGGACGCTATGGCAACCGCTTCCCTACGGGGCGCGCGCGGGAATTCGGGCGTTATATTATCGCAAATTTTGCGCGGATACGCGAGGGCGGCCAACGTAAATCGCGTGACGAAAGAAGCTGCGCCGACGAATGAATCTAAACTTGAGAATCGAAACATGTTCGCCATTATGCGGTGTATGAAATTCGGTGCCGAAACGGCTTATCGCGCGGTTATGAAGCCGACCGAGGGAACGATTTTGACGGTTGCGCGTGAAATGGCGGAGTTCGCGGAGGCGAATTATTCGAAATTCAAAAGCGCGACCAAATATTTTGCGGCAATTTTGCAAGCAGGACGAGAAAGTTTGGCGCGAACGCCGGAATTGCTTCCTATGCTGAAGCAGGCGAACGTTGTTGACGCGGGCGGCGCGGGTTTGATATTGCTAATCGAGGGGGCGGTTCACTTGTTGACTCACGGCGAGGAAATTCCGTTGCGGGACGAGGTTGAACGCACGGTCGCTCCGCAAATTGCGGCGAAAATGGATATTGATATAAAATATGTGTATTGCACCGAGTTTATTATCGTAAAAAGCGGTGATTCCGCAACAAGCGCGGCGCAATTTCAAACATTGATTGAGCCGAAAGGCGATTCGCTGGTTGTTATCGAGGATGACGACATTGTAAAAGTTCATATACATACGAATAATCCGGGAGCGGTGATGGAAGAAGGTTTGAAGCTTGGCGAGTTGTCGGATATTAAGATTGATAATATGCGCTATCAACACGCCGAAGCGGCGGACGGACTGCCTGCGAATATTGAGTTGAAAGAACATGGCTTCGTCGCGGTGTCGACGGGAGATGGAATCGAGCAGATGTTCCGCGATATGGGTGTTGATATTGTCGTTGCGGGCGGACAAACTATGAATCCCAGCACGCAGGATATTTTAGACGCGGTCGAGAGCGTGCCGGCGAAGGCGGTGTACATACTTCCGAACAACAAAAACATCGTTCTCGCGGCGGAGCAGGTTGTTGAGCTGACCGAAAAGGCGGTTGCGGTGATTCCGACGAAGTCGATACCTGAGGGGATTGCGGCGATGTTCGCGTTTGACGGCGATGGCGAGATTGACGCGAATAAGGAAAATATGACCGAAGCGGCGGCAATGGTTAAATCGGGATATGTTACTTACGCCGCAAGGGATAGTGAGATTGACGGACTTTCGATTAAGCAGAATGATATTATGGGCTTGGACGGCGGCAAGGTAAAGGTTGTCGGCGATTCGCCGACCGATATATGTCGTCAGGTGGTTGAGATTTTAAGCGACGACGACACCGCGTCCATTTCACTTTACTATGGCGAAGATGTGGACGAAGCGGAGGCGGAGGCGTTGCAGGCGCAGTTGGAAGAGGCGTATTCGCTGTGTGATGTTATGGTTTATCGTGGTGGGCAGCCTTTGTATTACTATATTATTTCGGTGGAGTAGATTTTTGGAGCGGGAGGTGTGAGGAGCATGTACGAAGACATGGGACAGATACAGCAAATTATTGAAATAATTGCTTCAAATCCAGCAATGCAGGCAGTAAGTCTCTATCAAACGTATAGTTCTTTATATGATGGAGTTTTAGGGATAAAAGAATGTTTCGTCGCGAAAAAGTTTCAAAAATTTGAAGAAAGTCTTAGAAATAATACCATATGCCCTGAATTGATTGAAAAATGGAAAAACTCTTCAGAAGAAAAACGCTATCTTATAGCAGAGCGAATTATTATAGCTATTGATAGAGTTGACAAAGAAAATAAAGCTGAATTGATTGGTAAGCTATTCCTTGCTTTAATAGAAGAAAAAATCAATTATACCTTGTTTGATGATATGTTAAAGATTATTGAAAACTGGTTTGACTCAGATGCAGACACTTTGCGTGGCATTGAAAAATTAAGCCAAAGAGATAAATGGGTTGGAGGAGAGAATGTTCAAGTTGAAGTCGTTCGAGAACAAAGGCTTAAATCAATTGGATTAGTAGACGAAGGACTGAACGATTTAAAAAGCAATTTGGATAAAATATCAAAAAATGAGCCTATTAAGCAAACAAAAAGACTTTCCATCTATGGCTTGATGATGCTTGAGTTAATTGACAGCGATAAAATTTCTAAAAACTATTGCGATAAAATGTTAGGCTCTATGTATATACATCATTTTTCAAAAACGACGATTTCGCTGGATGCTGAATCCGTCTAACAAGCCAATTTCCACGTCTACAGAGGTGACATATCGTGCGACTATCTGACAATATTACTACAATCAAAGGAATTGGACCATCGAAGGCGAAATTATTCGAAAGCCGCGGGATATATACGGTGTCCGACCTTTTGAATTACTTTCCGCGGACGCATGACGACCGAAGTTTGCAAAAATCGATATCCTCCATCATCGAAGGGGAAGAAATTTCTATTACCGCAAGGCTTGCAAGTCCTGTGGTTACCAATCGAATCCGCGGCGGGATGTTTTACGCGCGGGGAAAGATTTTCGACGAAACGGGAATGTTAGACGTTGTATGGTTTAACAACCCTTACGCGTCGAATATGTTTAAAATGGATGAGGAATATACCTTTTTCGGCAAGGTTCGGCGAAACAAAAGCGGGAATTTGCAGTTTCAGAATCCAATTGCCGAGAATGTCACTAAAAACGGCAAGTTTACCGGCAGAATCGTGCCTATTTATCCGCTAACCGCGAAATTGACGCAACGCGCGGTGCAAGATGCGGTGTTTCAATGTTTAGACGGTTTAAGCGAGCCAATTCCTGAGATTTTGCCGCGGGAATTGATTGATCGGTTTTCGTTGTTGGATTCTGACGCCGCGATAAGGAATATTCACTTGCCCGAGAGTTTTGAGATGTTCGACAAAGCGCGGCGGCGGTTGGTGTTTGAGGAACTGCTGTTGTTGCAGCTTGGGTTGCACTCGCTTCGGGGGGCAAGGGAAGTTGAGAAGTGTCAGCCGTTTGATAATGTTGAATGTGTAAGCGAATTTATCGAAAGCTTGCCGTATCAATTGACGGACGCGCAGGCGCGGGTGATTGACGAGGTGTGCGTTGACTTAAAAAAAGACAAACCTATGACCAGATTGGTTCAAGGCGACGTCGGCTCGGGCAAAACCGTAGTTGCCGCCGCGGCGATGTATGCGGCGCATAAATCGGGGGTTCAGGCGTGCATGATGGTTCCGACCGATATTTTGGCGGAGCAGCATTATCGCAATTTATCAAAGCTATTCAGCCCGTTTGGGATTGAAGTTATATATTTATCCGGCAAAATGCCGGCAAAAGAGCGCAAAGTTGCGCAAGAGAAGCTCCGAACCGGAGAGGTGACAATCGCGGTTGGAACGCACGCGCTGATTTCCGGCGATGTTGAATTTTGGAATTTAGGGCTTGTGATTACCGACGAGCAGCACCGATTCGGCGTTAATCAACGGACGAGTTTAGCCGCGAAAGCGGCAAGCGCGCATACGCTGGTCATGAGCGCGACACCGATACCGAGGACGCTTGCGCTTGTGCTTTACGGTGATATGGATGTTTCGGTAATTGACGAGCTTCCGCCGGGGCGGACAGCGATTGAGACGTATTCGGTGAACGAGAAAATGCGTTCCAGAATTTACAATTTTATCAAGAAAAACGTTGATGAGGGGCGGCAGGCGTATATTGTTTGCCCGCTGATTGAGGAAAATGAAGATTCCGACCTAAAATCAACGGTTGAGTATGTCGAGCAGTTGAAACACACCGTTTTGCGTGATTTTTCCATCGCGGCAATGCACAGTAAGTTGAAAGCCGCCGACAAAACGCAAATTATGCGCGATTTTGTTGACGGGAAGATTGATATACTGGTTTCCACCACCGTTATTGAGGTTGGCGTTGACGTTCCCAACGCGAATTTGATGATTATCGAGAATGCCGAGCGGTTTGGACTGTCGCAGTTGCACCAGTTGCGCGGGCGCGTCGGGCGTGGGAGTTATCAATCCTATTGTATCATGTTTTGCGCGCCGAATCAGACAATCGCGCAAGAGAGAATGAAAGTTATGTGCGAGACTTCGGACGGATTTCGGATTGCGGAGGAGGATTTGAAGCTTCGCGGGCCGGGCGACTTCTTCGGGACGAGGCAACATGGCGTGCCTGAAATGAGGATTGCGAATTTGTTTTCGGATATGGATATTTTAAAGGACGCGCAAACCGCGGTTGCGGAAATTTTGGCGGAGGACGAGCGATTGGAGTTGCCGCAATATCAGGGGATAAAGGGCAAAATTGAAAATATGTTCGATAGATTGGAGAGGTCATAGTGAGCAAAATGCTTAATAATTGGAAAATTAGGAATACTATACTGTCGGGATTGTTTATATCATTCGGATTAGTTTTCCCGATGGTATTTCATATGTTGCCGGGAGCGGGACCGACGTGGCTTCCAATGCAGTTTCCGATATTGCTTGCCGGATTTTTTCTGTGTCCGAAGTTCGCGCTGGCGGTTGGGATTATAACGCCGCTTGTGAGCAGTATTTTTACCGGAATGCCTATGGCTTTTCCCGCGTTACCGGTGCTAATGCTTGAATTTGGACTTTACGCGCTTATTATAAGTTCGCTTAGGAATGTTAACTTTTTCAAAAACCCGATTGTAAGGCTTATAACGGCGCTGGTTTTCGGAAAATTGATTGTTGTGCTGTTCGCGCAGTTATTCGCGCATATAGGACCGGGATTTTACGCGCCGATTTTGGCGTTTGTTATGACGCAGATTGTTAACGGACTGCCCGGAATGGCGTGGCAGATTGTCGCGGTGCCGATTATAGTTGTGGCGGTGAACGCGGGGATTAAACGATACAGTAATGGAGGATAAATATGCTTGATGCGTTAAAACAAAGGTTTCACGCAAGCGAATACGCTTGTTTGATTATAAAAGATGGTGAGGAAGTTTTTTCATCGGCCGCGCGCGGGATTTTGCCGATTGTGCAGGGTGTTTCGAAAATGAAGGGCGCGTATTTGGCGGACAAGGTTCTCGGGCGGGCGGCGGCGTTGATTTGCGTTCATGGCGGAGTTTTGGCGGTGTACGCGAACATTATGACCGAATCGGCGGCGGAAGTTTTCGCCGAATATGGAATTTTATTTGAGACGGACGAGATCATCGAAGCGGTTCGCAACCGCGACGATACCGATTTTTGCCCGATGGAGAAGCTGGGGGCGAAACTTAGCTGCCCTAAACAGGCGTTGGGCAAGGTTGCGATGAAATTAGTAGAAATGGGGATTTTAGAGTCGTTGGACGATGTGCCGCTTGGTTGTGGTGGGTGCGGCGGTTAGCCGCAAGCTTAAGGCGCGTTGCGCCTTAGACCGTGCGGCGAATGCCGCATAGTTTTTAGGGCTTTGCCCTAAAAACCCATTTTTGCCGCTGAGGCGGTGAGCTTATGTCACTAACTCGGCACAAACCGCCGAGGAAACGGCACAAGGTAATGCCACGCGCTAAAGCGCGGGCTGCCGTTACCGGACGGGCGGTAAGGGCTCTGCACTTACCAATCCCGGTCGCCTATGGACGCAAACGCAAACTACGCGATTTGCGCCAAAGCCGGCGACGAAAAAAGCATTAGTTAGCGAGCCGCATTCGCGGAAAGATTTGCGAGATAAAACGCCGTGTCAGTCGAGTCTGCGGCTTTTGCCGCCGTAGGCATTAAACTGAGATGATATTGTTTGCACTTCTCATATAGCGGCGCGCTTTTAATAACGCCATAGCGCGTTTGCGCCGCAAGTTTTACTAAATTTTTTGTGAAAAAATTTTTGGGGCTTGATAAGGGTGTCAATACACCCTTATCGCTATGCGGCAGCCGCCGCAAAAAGGGTTTTAGGGCAAAGCCCTAAAAGCCTGCGCCTGCCAGGCGCAAAAGTTACAAATTTGCGATATTAAGGAAAGGATTGAATATAATGCATTATAAAAAAGTATCAACAGATTTATCATTCGTAGATCGGGAGTTGGAGATTGAACAGCTTTGGAAAGAGCGGGACATCTTCAATAAAAGTATGCAGCAGCGCGAGGGCGGCGAAGTTTTCACGTTCTACGACGGGCCGCCGACGGCGAATGGAAAGCCGCATATCGGGCACGTTTTAACTCGCGCGGTGAAGGATATTATTCCACGATATAAGACCATGAAAGGGTATTCTGTTCTGCGTAAGGCCGGATGGGACACGCACGGCTTGCCGGTCGAGCTTGAAATAGAGAAGCAGCTTGGAATCAGCGGGAAGCCGCAGATTGAAAATTACGGCGTCGAGCCGTTTATTAAGAAATGCAAAGAAAGTGTTTGGAAATACAAAGGCGAATGGGAGAAAATGAGTGACCGTGTCGGCTTTTGGGCGGATATGGAACATCCTTACGTTACTTATGACAACAACTACATCGAGTCGGTGTGGTGGGCGCTTAGGCGGATTTGGGATAAGAATTTGCTGTACAAAGGGCATAAAATTATGCCGTACTGCGCGCGATGCGGGACATCGCTGTCGTCGCACGAGGTTGCGCAAGGGTATAAGGACGTCAAAGAACCATCGATTATCGTGAAATTCAAGCTGAAGTCCGGCGAAAATGAGTTTATCCTCGCGTGGACGACCACGCCGTGGACTTTGCCGTCTAACGTTGCGCTTTGCGTGAACGCGAACGAGGATTACGTTAAGGTTGAGGTTGAATCCGGCGAGAGATACATACTCGCAAAGGCGTTGGTTGAGACTGTCATTAAGGAAGAATGTAAAATCATTGAAGAATACAAGGGCGCTGACTTGAAAGGGTTGGAATATGTTCCGTTGTTCGATTTTGTTGTCGGCATGACTGACAAAAAAGGTTGGTATGTTGTTTGCGACGACTATGTAACGTTGACTGACGGAACGGGGATTGTTCACCAAGCGCCGGCGTTCGGCGAAGACGACGCGCGGGTTTGTTTGGCGAACGATATGCCGTTTGTGAATCTTGTGAACACGCAAGGGAAATTTGAGCCCGAGGCGGGCGAATTCGCGGGAATGTTCGTAAAAGACGCGGACAAGCCGATTATGCGCAACCTAAAAGAGCGCGGGCAACTGTTTTCGGTGATCGATTACGAGCATAGTTATCCGTTCTGTTGGAGATGCGACACGCCGTTGCTCTACTACGCTTGCGATACATGGTTTATCAAGATGTCGTCGGTGCGCGAGAAACTGCTTGAGTATAATCGGAGGATAAATTGGATGCCGGAAAATATCAAAGAGGGACGAATGGGGCATTTCCTTGAAAATGTTATCGATTGGGGGCTTTCCCGCGCGAGATATTGGGGAACGCCGCTTCCCATTTGGGAATGCGCTTGCGGACATAGGCACTTGGTCGGAAGTATTGCCGAACTTAAAGAAAAGGGAATCAATGTACCCGATGATATCGAGCTTCATAAGCCGTATATCGACAATGTGAAGTTGACTTGTGACGAGTGCGGCGGCGAAATGACGCGGGTTGGCGATGTTATCGACTGCTGGTTTGACGCGGGGTCAATGCCGTTCGCGCAATGGCATTATCCGTTCGAGAACAAAGAAATTTTCGAGGCGAATTATCCCGCCGACTTTATTAGTGAGGCGATTGACCAAACGCGTGGTTGGTTCTATACGATGTTGGCAATTTCGACGCTATTATTTGACGAGCCGGCGTACAAAAACGTTATCGTGCTCGGGCACGTGCAGGATAAGCATGGACATAAGATGAGCAAACATACAGGCAATGTCGTCGATCCGTGGGATGTGCTGAACAAGCAGGGCGCGGACGCGGTTCGATGGTATTTCTTCTCGAACAGCGCGCCGTGGATTCCGAATAAGTTCCACGATGCGGCGGTGAGTGAGAGTCAGAGGAAATTCCTTGGAACGCTGTGGAACACCTACGCGTTCTACGTGCTGTATGCGAACATTGACGATTTCCATCCGTCGAAATATACGTTTGATCCGGATAAATTATCGTTGATGGATAAATGGATATTCTCTAAGCTAAACACCGTAATCGCCAAGGTTGACGGACTTTTGGAGCAATATAAAATCACCGAGGCGACACGGGAGATGAACGAGTTTGTTGACGAGCTTAGTAATTGGTACGTTCGTCGTTGCCGCGAGCGGTTTTGGGCGAGTGAGATGACCGACGACAAAATTGCGGCTTATATGACGCTTTATACTGTACTTATTGAGTTTGCCAAGCTTTGCGCGCCGTTTGTGCCGTTTATGAGCGAAATGATTTTCCAAAATTTGAAGCCTGCGCATCAAGTGGAAAGCGTTCATCTTTGCGATTATCCGTCGTCGTATGAAGATTTCATTTTTGCGGAAATTGAGGCGGAAATGGATACCGCGCGTAAGGTTGTAATCCTCGGGCGCGCCGCGCGAAACGAGGCGAACATCAAAAATCGTCAGCCGATTGGCAGGATTTACGTTCAGTCGCAGAGCCCCATAACTCCGACGTATCAGGAGATTATCTTGGACGAGTTGAACGTGAAAGAGCTTATTTTAACCGACGACGCGAGCCAATTTATAAGCTATCACTTTAAGCCGCAGTTGCGAACGCTGGGCGCGAAGTTGGGCAAACTTATCAAGCCGACGTTCGAGCTTGTGAACGCTATGGACGGCGCAGAAGTTATGGCGAAAATCAATGCGGGTGAGGCGATAAAACTTACCGTCGAGGGAACGGACGTTGAATTGCTGAAAGACGACATTTTGGTGGAGACGCAGAAGAATGAGGGGTTTGTTTCCGCGAGCGATGTCGGCGTTACCGTCGTGCTTGACACAAATTTGACGCCGGAACTGATTGAAGAGGGATTTGTTCGGGAAATTATCAGTAAAGTTCAAACCATGCGTAAGGATAGCGGGTTTGAAGTGCTTGACAATATTGATATTTCCTATGTTTCGGGAGATAAAATCGCGGAAATTATGAAAAATCATGAAAGTGAAATAAAAAATCAAACTCTTGCGCATAATATTACGAAAATGGATGCCGCTGACGATAGCTACACCGAGTGGAATATCAACGGCGAGAAGGTTTCGATTGCATTGCGAAAAATTTTATAAAGAGGATGATTAGATTGAAAAGATTGATTGCTATTTTAGTTTTAGTGGTTATGACATTTGCGGTTGTGGTGATTACCGGGTGCGGCTGCAACAACAATGAAGTTACGCCGCCATACGAAAACGGATACGAAAACGGGCATGAAAATGAGCACGAAAATGAAGCTGACAATTCACAAATATATGTAGATCCGGGCGTTTCGCCGATTTTGGAATTGATGGTTGAGTATGCCCAAACGGAACAGCGCGTGACCAGCGTAATGCTTAGAGAAAAGTTTAGAAATGAACCTGAACTATTCTTGGAAGCTATGGTAGTTAACGAGCAGCAAGGCAGGGGCAACGACGCGACACTTATGCTTTTGGGTAGCCATATAGCCACATTCAGACGTGAAAATTCTGAATTATACGCCGAATATGTGGCGGCGTTAGAGCGGCTTGACAATGCGGATTTGGATGAAGATTCGGCGCGTATGCTTAGATTTATACACGCGAATATTGAACATGCGTATAATCATTAACCTAAATAACCTATGAAAATACGGAATCTAAAAGGCAAGATAGTTGTCGGCGTACTGCTCTTATTGATTTGCGGTTGCGCGTTTTTTGGCGAAATGTTGAAGCTTTATAACACCATTTGGTGGTGGGATATTATGCTTCATTCCGTGTCGGGCGCAACATTTGCGATTATCGGATTTATGCTGGCGAGCAAACTTAGCAAACATACTGTATCACCACTACTCGCCGCATTGTTCGCGTTTAGTTTCGCGGTGACTTTAGGCGTGATGTGGGAAATATTTGAGTTTATTATGGACAGCTTACGGCAGATGAATATGCAACGGTGGATGTTTATGCCTATTCCAGATAGCGCCGCGTGGGCAAGGGCAGTTGAGTTGAGAGGCGCGGGGCTTATCGATACGATGAAGGATTTGATAGTCGGAGCGATTAGCGGGCTGATTGCCGCAGTAATTGGGTATGTTTATTTGAAGCGAAAGATTAAAAAAGAGCCGTAGGGCTCTTTTTTTATCAAATAATATCGACTTGTATCAACGAGTGACTAAAAAATGCGAAAAACTTTTGTTTTTCGCATTTTTTGCATACGGAAATATCTTGCGTTTTATGGAAATAATTGGTAAAATATGCAAAAGACCAATATTTACCAAAATAACACTAAAGAAAGAGAGGAAATTTTATGTTAGCAGAAAGTATCGAGAGAAGTATAGGTTTGAGCAACGTCGTAAGCGTATTTATATCCAATGTCAAGCCGAATCCCTATCAGCCGCGGCGGGAAATGGACGATGAGGCTTTGGAGGAGCTTGGTAACTCGATTCGGCAATATGGGCTTATGCAACCTATCGTTGTGCGGCAACTTGGCGGTGGGGAATACGAACTTATCGCGGGTGAGCGGCGCCTGCGCGCTTGCAAAAACAACGGAATGGCGGAAATTCCGGCGGTTGTTATGTACGCAAACGGAACCGACAGCGCGGTACTTGCCTTGATTGAAAATATTCAGCGGGAAAATCTGAATTTCATGGAAGAGGCGGAGGCGTTTTGCGCGATTATAACCGAGCATGGCTTGACGCAAGAAGAGCTGGCGGACAGGCTTGGAAAAAATCAATCGACGGTTGCGAATAAGATACGAATACTTCGATTGTCGCGCGAAGTTCGGAAAATTATTGCCGAGCATGGTTTGACCGAGCGGCATGCGCGTGCGCTTTTGCGGCTTCCGAACGATGAATTGCGGCAAAAAGCGTTGAAAATCATTACGTCGCGCGGGCTGAATGTTATAAAAAGCGAAGAGGTAATTGACAAGCTGATAGAGGAATTAAACGCGCCGGAGACGCCGCAAAGTAAAAACATTCGTGTTTTTAAGGATATTCGGATATTTTCGAATACCATTCGACAGGCGGTCGATATGATGAAGCAGGCGGGGATTGAGGCGACCAGCGTGAAGAATGAGACGGATGATTATATTGAGTATGTTGTGAAGATTCCGAAGTGTGTGGGGTAGATTTTGCGCCGTCGGCGCGGGTTTGAAAGCATTTTAGAGTATATGTCCTAAGGCATTAATACCGTCAAGGGCGTTGGAACGGCAAAAAGCGCCGTTTGAATGGCTAAAGGTAAAGGTAATAGTTGGCACTTTGCGCCAACCGTCATTACCAAACACCCTTACAGTAGGTTTCATCCAATCATATTTTGCCAAAGACTGGCTCGTGTTCTTGGGAAGTCCTTTAAATGAGACTTGACTTGCGTTGTTTTTCGCAAGTTATAGCCAAATTATGCAGAGGCGTAAGCTTTTTCGAAAGTTGTCGAAAACTTGTTTTCGCTAACAACTTTGTTTGAGACTTGACTTTGCTGAATTATGCAAAGTCGTAGCCGAAAAGTGCAGGGGCGTAACATTTTGCTTGCAAAATGCACAGCCATCTGCCATAAAGATTTTATGGGCTTGAAAATCTTGGCTGTGGCATCAAAATTTCACACTAAAGGTATCCTTCGGTTTAGCCAAATCGAAGATTTGGAACCTCAGTATAATTTTGCTAATGCCACGTCCTTGCAGATGGCTGTGGATTCGCCTTG
>WRAG01000015.1 GCA_009780345.1 Oscillospiraceae bacterium | reverse complement strand
CAAACGGATTGGCAAGCTTCCTTTCCCCCGCTCATTCCGATTATGATAATCAAGGCCGACCTCATCAACAACATCTCCGCATCACCTCCCGTTGGTGATTCCCGAAAGGGGTAAGCAGTAGTAGGAAAAGATAAGATGTAGAAAAAAGAAACGAGCCTAACTATAAAGTTAGGCTCGTTTCTTTAACAAAACACAATCTTTTTTTACATTTTCACTAAACTTCTTGACAAACCTGCAAATTTGTGCGATAATTTCAAGAAATGTGAAATAATGTTAAATTTGGAATTTCAATTTGAAAAGGAGAATGCCTTATTAAAAAATTAATTGTTGTATTTAGCTCGATTATAATCGTATTATTACTATTGAATATTTTAGTTGTATTCTCAAATCCAACATCGCCGGACGTATTTGTTAATGGCAGACGGATTCACGATAGTGGCGCGTTTATAACAAACGATACTACATTTGTCCCTTTGCGTATGGTAAGTGAGGCATTAGGCGCGGCTGTCGGCTGGGACGGCGAAGCGCGAGCGGTAAGCATTGATCTTGCCGGCGGAAGCGATGACACAAGAGTCGCTGAAATTGTGCGCGGTATAAGTCCGAGCGTCGTCGCGATTGTCGGAACCGTAAGCGGTTCGGCGCACCGAGATAATCTCGCCGGCGGAAGCGGCGTTGTTATCCGCTCGGGCGGAGATATACTTACAAACGCTCATGTTGTTGACGGAATGCAAAATATCGTGGTAGTTTTGTATGACGGAAGCGCGTATAACGGCACGGTTCGCTTTATTGACGAAGCATCCGACCTGGCGGTTGTAAGAATCGCCAGACTTGGATTGCCGATTGCAACTTTTGCGGAAAATGACGATATTATGGCTGGTGATACAGTTATCGCCATCGGAACTCCGTTATCGTTTTCGCTTAGAAATACTGTAACCAGAGGTATTATAAGCGGAATGGACAGAGGGCTTTCGGGCGAATACGCGCTTATCCAAACCGACGCGGCGATAAATGCCGGAAATTCCGGCGGTCCGTTGGTTAATATGCGCGGGCAGGTTGTTGGAATTAACTCAAGTAAGTTTGTCGGCTTCGGCATTGAAGGAATGGGATTTTCTATCCCCGCCGATACAGTAAGGTTCGTTTTAAATCATTTTGACCGATACGGCGAGGTTCGCCGAGCAGGAATAAGCGCAAACCTTGAAGAAGGCTGGGCGGCTCGCCGCGGACTTCCGACGCGAGAAGGTTTGCGGGTTGCATCTGCAACAGGAACTGCAGCAAGCGAAGGACTTAGAACCGATGACGTTGTTCTCGCGGTTGGCGGCGAACTTGTGCATAGCCAAGTTGACTTTAACGAGATTATGAAACGCTATAACCGCGGCGACAGCGCGGAATTCAGAATCCGACGTGGCGGAGAAGAGATAACACTTTGGCTTACGTTGAACTAATTAACATTAATATTAAAATTAACACATCTAAAGGGAGAAGAGGAGAGACATTACCATGAGGAGAATTTTAGCATTAGTACTGACACTAGCCTTAGTATTCGGACTTGCGAGCTTTACGGCGATTGCCACACCCGGCGACGCGCCGGACAGAATCGAAATAAGTTTTCGAGTCGGCGACAGTATTTTGAACATAAACGGCGAACCTGTTGAAGTTGAAACTCCGTTTGTCGCGGGCGACGGCGTTACGCTTGTGCCACTTCGCGTAATTACCGAGGCGTTCGGCGCAGACGTTGATTGGATTGGCGATACTCGTCAAATTATCCTTACATACTTAAATGTTGAAATCGTGCTTCAAATCGAAAATATAAACGTGTATATAAACGAGCAAAGACAAACTTTGCTATACAATCCGTTGATAGTCAACAACGTAACAATGGTTCCGCTTAGATTTATAAGCGAAAACTTCGGCGCTGAAGTTGGTTGGGACGGTGATACGCAAGCAATCACGGTTGTAAAAGAGTTGTCTGACGGTCAACTTCACGATATCGAAGACGTTTTGCGCCGCTCGAACATGCCAAACGTAGGGGATAGCTTCTTAGGCTGGTCAATGAGAATCGCTCCGGATATGGAGCTTGGTTTCCGCCAATTTGACGGGCGTTGCAACATTTTCTACCTTGCTGACGGCGATGTTATGATTGATATAGATCATTTCGATAATACTGATAACGAGAGCTTCGCGGCGATTCAAGCATGGGCAATGGAGCATGCGAGAACATTTACTCTTGTCGGTCAAAATGTGCGCAGAACGCAAAGCGGCGCTGAATTTGTTGTTACGCAATACAGAGACAGAAATTATTTTGTCGATTGGCGGATATTCGTTCGTCCTAATAATCAACTTGTTCATATTACGACGTTAATTGACGGTTCGTTTAGCACAAGTGAACGAGAAGAATTTCTTGCGGTTGTTGACACGTTTGATTTCACATTCAACGCGGCTGAAACCGAAGATTTATCAGACGTTGTAAGCGGAATGAGATTGTTTAGCGACGATGATTTGAATATCGCATTTCGTATTCCTGCGGATTGGCGTGACTTTACCGATATGCGTCGTATTAACAGATTTTTCATGGGCGAATTTTCTGAAGATCGAACATTCGTAACAGGTGCGGCTATTGAAGTTGTTTCAATCCAAGGCAACGACACGGCGGCAAGATGGGCAGGCGAGTTTTTGGCGCACGAAACAAGAACTCTTAATCCAAACACGCATACTTTTACTGAACTTCGAACTACGCGAATTGGCGGACGAGCCGCAACTTACTATCAAGTAGAGCTTAGGCTTGCGGGAGCTAATTTTGTAAACAGAAATATATTCTGGGATTATGAAGGATATTTATATAATTTGAACATAACAGTTCCTGCGGCTAATTCTGCAACTATACAAAGAATAGTTGAAAGCGTTAGTTTCGAAGCGATAACCCCCGAAACTGTCGGCGTTTTACAGAGAGAACCGCTTGCAGACGAGGACGTTGTTTTAAGTACTGTTAGAAATACATCGTTGAATTTCTCGATTGACGTACCGGCGGCGTGGTCTCGTCTTGATAACAACACCGTGTTCGTTAACGAAAGAAATGGAGTTTCTATCGCCGTTGGGCGCCTTGATAACACAATGACACTTACTGAAGTAAGAAGATTTGCCGATGATATAGCAGGACCCGATATGAGAATTGTTTCACAACCCGCTCAAATTCAATCATCTGATTTATCTTCATCTGCACTTAGAGGATTTGTGTTTGAAGTTCGGGCGACAAGCGCAAACAGGCAACCTATTTATGGACTGATTTATATTATAAATTCAGGAAACAGAGCATATGTGATAGCAGTAGATATACCTGAAACCTCCAACGCTCCGGCTATTAGAGAAAACATCGCAAGAATCGTTAGAAGTTTTGTGGTAAACTAGATAATAATCATAACTGCGCGGAGTATTTTGATATACTCCGCGCTTACGGAGGCGTAGCTCAGCTGGTTAGAGTGCTTGCTTGACATGCAAGAGGTCCCCGGTTCAAGTCCGGGCGTCCCCACCACACGCATAGCGTGGTTTAGCGCACTCATACCATTTGGTATGAGTGCATTTTTATACCTGCGATTAAGTTCTGTGTTATCACTTTTTACAAAAAAGAAGAGTCGAAAGACTCTTCTTTTTTTATGTTCTAAAACCGGACAACTCCTCATACAATAACTCATAAGGAGCGAACAAAAGAGATGAACACCCGAATTTCTCAAATTTTAGAATACATACCGCTAACGTTGCGCGGAAAGCTGCAAACCACCATGAACGGATTACAAAATATCGAAGAAATCCGCTTCCGCGCCGACAAGCCGATTTCGGTATTCGCGAGTGGAAAAATCGCGCGAATTAATGAGATAATTTCTTCGCCGCAGGACGTTAAGGCGATATTTAACGCAATTTGCGAACATTCGATTTACGCGTACCTTGAGGAAATCAAACAGGGGTTTATCACCATAAAAGGCGGACATCGTGTCGGAATTTGCGGACGAGTTGTTGCTTGTGACGGAAATATCGAAAACATCAAAGACATAAGCGGAATCAACATCCGAGTCGCCCGCGAAGTGATCGGAAGCGCCGATAAAATCATAAAAGAAATCGCGGAACCCGGATTTGACGAAGTGCGCATACATTCCACGTTGATCATTTCGCCGCCGCAATGCGGTAAAACCACAATGTTACGCGACTTGGCGCGGCAATGCTCGAATTTTGACAAAAACGTCTCAATCGTCGATTGCCGCGGCGAAATCGCGGCGTGTTACCACGGAATTCCGCAAAACGACGTGGGAAGCAACACCGACGTTCTTGACGGCGCACCGAAAGCGGAGGGAATGATGATGCTACTCCGCGCTATGGCGCCGCAAGTACTTATAACCGACGAAATTGTGACCGATTGCGATATTTCCGCCGTGTCGCAGGCGTTATCCGGCGGAGTCGCGGTGCTTGCAAGCGTTCACGGCGCGACGATTGAAGATATTCTGGAAAACGAGCGATACTTGCCGCTGTTTGGTAAATGCGGATTTTCCAACATTGTATTACTATCTCGCGAAAACGGCGCGGGAACCATTGAAGAGGTGAGAAAACTGTGCTTATCAGAGTAATCGCAAGCTTTATCATAATAATCGGCTGTACATACGTCGGAATATACTTTGGCGAAAAGCTGTCACTGCGCGCGAAACAGCTTGCGACATTCCAATCCGCGCTGGAAATTTTAAAGTTTAACATACTTTTTCTCAACCTCCCGCTCGCCGAGGCGCTTTACAAGGTTTCAAAGTCGCAGCCCGGCGTCGTAAGCCGCATATTCCGCGACATGTCGCTCGAGCTTTCCCGCGATAACGGAAAAACCGTACAAAACGCGTGGGAAATGAGCATTGCCAAAGAACGGCGGGAACTTAACCTGCTTCAAGAGGACATCGTTGCTCTTAACGAGTTCGCTTCAAGGTTAGGCAGCGGCGACCGCACCGACCAAACCGGAAATATCGACATCACCGCCGCGAAACTCTCGATTTTCGAATCGGAAGCGCGGGAAGTTTGCAAGAAAAATTGCCGATTATATAAGGGGCTTGGCATATTAGCAGGTTTATTGATTGTGGTACTACTTATTTAGGATAAAGGGAGGGCAAAACATTGGATGTCGATTTAATTTTTCGTGTGGCGGCGATAGGAATACTGGTGGCGGTTTTAAACCAACTTCTCTCCCGCGCGGGCAGAGATGACCAGGCAATGCTTACAACCATCGCCGGACTTGTGGTTGTGCTGCTGATGGTTATCGAGCAAATAAGCGTGCTGTTCGACACGGTAAGAAGTATTTTTAATTTATAAATAAATTGTAGTCCGTCATTAGGGTCCGCCCGGCGGGCGACCGGGACGTTTCCCGGACCCTCATTAAATTGCGGGCTTCGCCTGCCTACACAAAGGATAGATATTATGGACATATTCAGAATTGTTGCGCTTGGATTTGTCGCGGCGGTTATGGCATTACTGGTGCGGCAGCATAGACCCGAAATTGCTATACAAATCTCGCTTGCCGCCGCTTTAGTTATATTTTTCTACGTCGCGCCGTATTTTTTAGGAATCGTTCAAATGTTCGAAGATTTGGCGGAAAATTTATCGGTGGACGTCCGTTTTTTCGACATAGTGATAAAAATTATCGGCGTCGCATACATCACCCAACTCGGCGCGGAACTTTGCCGCGACGCCGGCGAGGGCGCAATCGCCGCAAAGATCGAGCTTGCGGGGAAAGTTATACTAATCGTTATGGCCATGCCGATTGTGTACAGTTTGATAAGTATGGTGACGGGGTTGTTAACGTGAAAGGCGCGTTGCGCCTTAGACCCAAAAACTTTTGGAAAAAGTTTTATCAAAACTCTTGCGCCCTGCGGGCGCGGGCTAAAGGCGCGTTGCGCCTTAGACCAAATTGCCGCTGCGGCGGCGAAGCGTATGTCCTGCCGGACGGGCGGTAAGGGCTCTGCCCTTACCAATCCCGGTCGCCTATGGACGCAAACGCAAAAACCGCGATTTGCGCCAAAGCCGGCGACGATAAAAGCATTAGTTAGCGAACCGCATACGCGGAAAGACTAGTGAATGTGAACACCGTTTCAGTCGAGATTGCGGCTTTTGCCGCCGTAGATACTGAACTGAGGAGCAAGTTGTATGCACATCTTTTTTTGCGGCGCGCTTTTAATAGCGCCATAGCGCGTTTGCGCCGCCCGTTTGATAAAACTTTTTAAAGTTTTTCGGGGCTTGATAAGGGCTTCGATAAACCCTTATCGCTCTGCGGCAGCAGCCGCACATATGCGCTTGTCAGCGCAAGACAGCCCGCGCCCGCAGGCGCAAAATGGTCTAAGGCGCAACGCGCCTTTTAAGAAGGTGACACTAATGAAAAAATTCATCCTACTACTCCCCCTAATTTACATACTTTTGCCGATATTGGCGTTAGCCAACCCTTGGGGGGGCGAAACAACCGATACAATGATGGCGCCGATCGAAGAAATTCTAACCGACTTCGGCGACCTATACACGCCGCACATTGAGCGAAGCATCGCAAACCTGGAAGGCAGCGGCTTCGAAGAAATTATGCCCGACTTCGATGTCGGACAACTTTTAGCCGAAATATCGATGGGAAGAATATCGTTCGAACCGGGTTCAATGCTCCGAAACATACTGCTGCTACTGGGACGAGAGGTATACGCGACATTTCGAATTATGATTATGATTTTGGTGCTCGCGGTCATGTGTTCACTGCTTACAACAATGACCGACAACATGAAAAACCCGCTCGGCGGCAACAATGTCGGGCAAATCGCGTTCTTCGCCTGCTATATATTAATCGTAACCATCGCAATCGCCGCGTTTTACGGCGCAATCACCGCGGGGCAGGAAGCGGTTGGCAATATGGTTATGATTATGCGAACGATTTTGATACTCGCGATCGCCGCACTAACCGCCTCGGGCGCGCCAATCACGGCGGCAATGGTTCACCCAACAATTCTTGTAACAATCGAAATTTTGGTAACCATCATCCAAAACGTGCTAATTCCGGTTCTAATGTTATCCGCCGCGCTAAACGTCGTAAATAATATCTCCGACCGATTCGGCGCGCGAAAGCTCGCCGAGCTGCTAAATAAATTCGTCAAGTGGAGCCTCGGCGGACTTTTGACCATATTCGTCGCAATCGTTGCAATTCAAAGCATTGCCACATCGGGCGCGGATGGCATTACCATTAAAGTCGCTCGATACGCGGCGACAAACTTCATCCCCGTCGTCGGCGGAATCCTCGCCGAAACGGTGGAAACCGTTATGGCGTGCAGCGTACTTATGAAAAATGCCGTTGGAATCGTCGGAATGATTATCATCGTGGTGGTCGCGGCGTATCCGCTGATTCGAATCATGGCGCAAATTATCATTTTCCGAATCACCGCCGCGGTCATACAACCGATTGCGGACAAGCGAATTGTCGCTTGTATCGGCGGGTTGGCGGATGCGATTGGCGTAATGTTCGCCATTGTCGCCGCCGTCGCCGTGATGTTTCTGATATTGATAACAATCCTGCTTAACGCCGGGCAAAGCGTGATGATTATAGGGCGGTAATGTAGGGGCGACATTTTGCCGCCCGTGCAAAAAAACAAATCACCGACGGGCGACAAAATGTCGCCCCTACAATCACACACCAAAGAGGAGCGAATTTGTTAATTCTAAAGAGGAGTAACACGATGGAATTTATTCGAGTTTGGACAATGCAGGTCGCGGGCGCGGTAATCTTCGGCATTTTATGCGAAATGCTCGCGCCGGAAGGAAAATTCAAAGGAATCGTCAGAATCGTCCTTGGCTTAATCCTCGTAATCGCGGTAATCAACCCGTTCGTCGGCATTTCGGGCAGAGATTTACTACTCGGCGAACTCGCGTTTTTCGATAACGCGATATTCGGCGAACAAACCGAGGTGATCGAAACGAGAGGCACGTTGATTCGCGCATACAAACGCCGACTGTCAGAGGAGATAAACACCCGACTCGCAAGCGTTTCGGCCGACTTCAATATAGAAGTTTCGCCCGAAATTAACATAACCGAAGATGTAAATGACGCAAATTTCGGTACAATCGCCGCAATTACGGTCGTTCTTGCGCCGCGCACGGCGCAACCGGCGAACTATCAGCGAATCGAAGCTGACATCACGCGAATTCTAACCGAAGATTTCGGACTTTTGACAGAAAACATAAGATTTTGGAGGCTCGGCTATGGGGATGTTTAACATAAAAGACATTTTTGGAAAATTCAACCGAACGAATGAGGAAGATGTGTACGAAACCGACGCGTCAACCGAAGATTCGGCAAAACCGCGCGGCATTTTCGCAAACAAAAAACTGCTCAACATCATCGTATGGATTATTATCGGTGTGATCGCGCTTATGGCGTTCGGCAACTGCGGCGACAGGGGTTCCGGCGCGCTGCCGATAGTAAACGAAGACACACGCCTCGGCGATGGATTTGACATTACCGAATACCGCCAAATGCTGGAACGAGACATGTCCGAGGCGCTCTCCCGCATGTACGGCGCAGGCGAGGTCCGAGTTACAATATCCTTCGAAAACAGCGGCGAGCTGGTTCTCGCCACCGATCGGCAAAGCAACGAAGAACGCAATCGCGAGGGCGTTGACGGAACCGGGCGCAACAACTACCGCATATCCCACGAGGATAGAATCGTTCTGCACGGCAGCCGCAACCAGGCTTCAACCCCCATCGTAATCCGCGAGAACGCGCCGCGCGTTTCGGGCGTTTTAATTGTCGCCGAGGGCGCGAGCGATGAACGAGTAAGGTTAGAGCTTCACCAAGCCGCCCGCGCCGTTCTCGGCGCCCCGGCGCACAGGATACAGGTTGTGACGAAGAGGTAACATCGACGTTCGTACTCACAAAATCGACGTTCGTACTTATCTTCGTTTCCGCCAAGCGGGGTACCCGCGCGCTTTTTGCGTGGGTCGCAGGCGGCGGGAGGAGTTTTTGATAAAACTTTTGACTTCAAAAGTTTTTCGGGGATTGATAAGGGCTACGATTAGCCCTTATCAAACAAAGTCGGGCTTCGAAGCCCAAACAAAAGCCCGCGCCCGCAGGCGCAAAACACCATCAAAGGCGATTTAAAAATAAAAAATTATTAATTTTATATTGTAGGAGGATAAAATGAAAAAATTCAAATCAAAGCAAATACTAGTTTTAGGGCTTGTCGCGCTGGTGCTAATCGCCGGATACGTCCGTTGGACGGGAGATGATTTCCTGGACGACTTCCTGCCGGTGGCGGGGATTGACGAACCCGACAGAGTTTCGGGAATCTCAAGCGACGAGGGCGGTATAACCGTCGGAACCGCCACAACCACCGCATACTTCGCCGAAACGCGCCAGCGCAAGGACGTTGCCCGAAGTGAGGCGATTGAACTCTTGAACACGATTATAAACAACAACGCGTCAACGCCCGAAGCGCGCTCGACCGCGCAAACGCAGGTGACGAACATCGCGCGCAACATCGAGCGAGAGGCGATTATCGAAAGCCTAATCCGCGCCCGCGGAATCGAAGAAGCGGTAGTATTTATCGACGAAACAAATGTTTCGGTGGTGGTAAAAGCTGACGAACTCGACTCAAGCATAGTTGCGCAAATTCAAGATATCGTAATCGGTCAAACCGGTGTCAGAGCAGAACGAATAAGAATTTCAAGTATATAACACAAAACCCGGCGGTCAATTGACCGCCGGGTTTTAGATTTACAACTACTGCTGCAACTCATTTTTCAAAATCGCAATCTCTGTTGCCAATCGGCGCGCTTTGCGCTCTTCGGTGTTAAACATTTTGTTCCGCCTCGGCAAAATAAACTGACACAAATGGATTACGTACCCCGTAAGCCATGCGCCGGCAGAAAATCCCAGAGCTACTCCAACGTCCGAGCCAAAGAAAAAATTGGCCGAGAGTATTAACAACAAAATAAATACCGGAACAAGCGCGATTGAATGAGCGATAATCCGCGTGCGTTCTTTGATTCGTCTCTCCGCCAATGCGACCAACGCTTCGTCCTCAATCGCGACGTCTTCCCAGCCCTCGACCTTGTCGGGGAAGAATTTGACCGCGCTTTGGCTCTCGTCCGTCCACTCGCCGCGCTGTTGCTTCACAAGTTGCCGCGCCCTGCGAATAAAGGTTTCCCCGATTTTTACATCATTTGAATCATACAACAAAACTTTATTTTTATTATCCATAAAATTACACCTCGTTTTAATATTTTAAGGACAATGGGATATTTCCTGCTGTTTTTACACGAACGAAAGCCCGCGTCTATGGGTGCCGCCCCCTCATATCGTCAAAATCCCGATAATATTATAGCACAAACAGACGATAAAATCAATGAAATTTTATAGCACCATCAACTCTTTCGGTGCTTTCGTCAAATTCACAACCCCGTCGTCCCGCACCCAAACCATATCCTCAATTCTGACGCCGCCCCAATCGGGAATATATATCCCCGGCTCAACCGTGACAACCATATTAGTTTGCAAAATATCCTCCGATTTGCTAGAGAGCCGCGGCTCTTCATGAACTTCTCGCCCGACTCCGTGCCCGAGCGTATGAACGAAAAACTCGCCGTAGCCGTCGGGACGGAACTTTTTCGCCTCCGAAATAATATCTCGGGCAACTTTGTCGGCGTCGAAGCACGAAATACCGGCTTTGATATACTCGATCGCCACAACCTGCGCCGCGAGAACGGTTTCGTAGATGTAAAGCTGCTCGCTTGACACCGCACCAACCGCAACTGTTCGTGTCATATCGCTACAATACCCCTCAAATGTGCAACCGAAATCAAGAGTTATAAATTCGCCGTATTCAAACGCCTTTTCGGTCGGCTCGCCGTGCGGCAAACAGCCTCGAACCCCCGAAACCACAATAGTATCAAAAGCGAGCGGTAAAACGCCCTCTTTTTCGAAAAATTTATAAATTTTGTCGGCAATATCAACCTCCCGCGCGCCGATTTTGATATGCGGTAAAATATATTCGAACGCCCGATCAGCAACTCGCTGTGCCTGCTGCATTTTTTCGATTTCGTGATGTTCTTTGATCATTTTTTCGTCACCTTCGATAGTTGTCAAAATTTTTATTCCAATATTCCTATATATTATAACCTAAATGCTTGACCTTTTCAAGACAAAGTGCTATACTTTTCGCGAAAGGATGTGTTTTTGTGAAAAAAATTCTATCTTTATGTTTAGTTTTATTTCTCGCGATTTCGCTGTTCGTGTTCCCCGTAACGGCGGACACGCAAGAAATCGCAGTCTATCTAAACGGTGAGCGAGTTGAATTCGACGTCCCGCCGCAGATAATTAATGACCGCACAATGGTTCCAATGCGCGCGATATTCGAGGCGTTGGGCGCGGTGGTTTATTGGTCTGAGGAATATCAGCACATATTTGCGCATACGCAGTTTGGCGAGCAAATGCCTAGTATGCAAGAACTTAATCAATCATTTAGTATGTTTTTGAGGCCGGGACTCTATACCACTACAATATTTCGCGGGACTGAACGCGCGAGAGAAGAAATAGAATTTGACGTGCCGCCGCAAATCGTAAATAATAGAACATTAGTGCCTTTAAGAGCGATATTGGAAGTGTTCGGAGCAAACGTCGATTGGAACGACGAAGTGAGAGTTGTGACAATTGAATTGGCGGATGAAACGCCGGAACGCAAACTTGATATATCTTATTTACTTGGAGTATGGATGATAAATGACGGCGGGATGATGCAACATTTTGGAGTTACGCTTTATTTTCGCGCAGACGGCACCGGAGAACTTAGAAACATAGTAGACATTTTCATCGAAGAACCACCTTTTGAAATACACAGCGAACCGTTTGAATGGTCGGCGCAAAACGGACAACTGACATGGGGAAGCGAGACATTAGGTTTTGTAACTTATGACTTCCATCTTTATTACGACACTCTCTACATACGTTTTCCGTCACCGGAAGATGGCCATGATGGTATGTTTAGGCGATTAGGGCGAGTTTCATCTGATTCGTTTTTTAAAACCTACGCACCCGAACTCTTTTACGGTTTTGATTTCGCCGCAAAATAGATTTGTCACAGCTGAACGCATTACGCGTTCAGCTTTTTTAATTCTTCTTCGTAAATCCGCTGCATCTCCACCGCGTCGCGCGTCTGTGTCCCGCGTGATTCACAAATAATCACCGGTGAAAGTCCGCGTTTGGCAATAATCTGCGCAATCGGCGCAAACTCCGGGCCGTACTCTGTATCCGCAAACGTATGATGCTTTTTCTCGCCGCCGTCTGTGAACTCAATACGACTGTAATGCGAATGAAAGTTCGCCGCGCGCTCGCGTCCGAGTCCGTTTTCCATCACATCAAAAATATACTCAAAATCTTCCTTATTCCGCAACCCGCCGAGAGTTCTAGCGTTCACATGCCCGAAATCAATGGTTGGAATGAGCCGCTCGTCAAGCTTGCAAAGCTCGACAACCTCTTCGACTGTCCCAAGTTGGTTAATTTTCCCCATCGTTTCGGGGCAAATATGGATGTCGGCAAGCCCCAAATTTTCCGCCTCGGCAATCGCGCGAGTAAGCGTATCTTGGGCGAGGGATAACGCCTCGGCGCGCGTCATTTTCGCGCACGAGCCGCTATGAATCACAATTCGCTTCGCGCCCATCCATCGCGCGGCTTCAAGCGTGTCGGTGATATATTTGATACTCTTCGTCCGCGTTTCCTCGCTCTCGCTTGACAGGCTGATATAGTAAGGCGCGTGAACGGTCAGCATAATCCCGCACTCTATCGCCGCTTGCCCCAGTTCCCGCGCGGTTTTCTCGGAAATCTTAACACCTTTTCCGCACTGGTATTCGTAAACCGAAAGCCCGTTATCTTTTAAATATTGCGGCATTTTCACCGATGCCTTATTTCCCGCCGCGTAAAAATCGTCGCAGTTCCCCGCAACACCGAATAAAGCAGGATTTTGCATTTTTTGCAAAATCTCACAATCATTGTTAATTGTCAATTGTTCATTGTCCATTGTTTTTAAGCCTCCTAAGCACCATTCGTTCAAGCCGCCGCTTCTGTTTGATAAAAAATCCCGCCGGCGGCGAAATCGGCTTAACTAAAATAGTGAACATTCCCAAGCGATTCCCACCGAAAACGTCGGTAAAAACCTGGTCGCCGATCAGCGCGCAGTCGTTCGGTT
Source organism: Oscillospiraceae bacterium (assembly GCA_009780345.1). Classification (GTDB taxonomy): domain Bacteria; phylum Bacillota; class Clostridia; order Monoglobales; family WRAG01; genus WRAG01. The sequence continues at coordinate 35,919 of WRAG01000015.1, read as the reverse complement.
TCGAGCCAAATATAGCGCACGCCTTTAAAAGCCCGCCTTTAAACGGCTTTTTCGCGAACGAAATGTACGAAATATCAAGCGAATCGGCGTAAGTCAACACACGCTCGTTCCGATTGTTTGAAACCAGGCACACGAAAAATCCCATCTCTTTAAGGTTCGCGAAAAACTCGATAACCCGCTCGTCCGCGACAGGAACTTCATAAGCCGCAATCGTGTTGTCAAGATCGAACAAAAGCGTTGTGATTCCTTGGTTTTTCAGCGTTTCAAAGTCGATATGGAACACGCTGTCTAAATATAATTTTGGCAATAATTTACTCATATAAAATTCCCTTCTTTCCCACAAAATAGTATATCCTAAATTCGAAAAAAAGTCAATTTTTTTTAAATAACACTTGACATGGCGATCAAAAGGATGTATAATTAGTTTGAAAACAATGCAGTTTGCACGAGAATGGAGGGAAAGTAAATGGCTGAAATCAAAATTAAAGATAACGAGTCTTTAGATAATGCGCTTCGCCGTTTTAAGCGTTCTTGTGCGCGTGCGGGAGTTATGAGCGACGTTAGACGTCACGAGCATTATGAAAAACCAAGCGTTCGCCGCAAGAAAAAATCGGAAGCGGCTCGCAAACGCAAGTTCAAATAGTATAATTCAAAAATATTTTTTAGCGTGCTATTCGTAGCGCGCTAAAATTTTATTTAAGGCGCAACGCGCCTTAGACCGTAAAACTTTTGGAAAAAGTTTTGCAAAATTTTTGCGCCTAACGGGCGCGAGCTGTCTTGCGCTGACAAGCGCATATGTGCGGCGGCTGCCGCAGAGCGATAAGGGTGTGTTGACACCCTTATCAAGCCCCAAAAATTTTTTCACAAAAAATTTAGTAAAACTTGCGGCGCAAACGCGCTATAGCGCTATTAAAAGCGCGCCGCTTATAAAGAACTGCAATCAATACCCTCTCAGTTTAGTAATTACGGCGGCAAAAGCCGCAGGCTCAAAAGAAACAGTGTCCGTACTCGCCAGTCTTTCCCGACTCCCGTTGGTCGCTGGATAATTCGACTAAAGCTTACAAAATACGTAAGCTAAGTCTCATTTACCGCGAATGCGGTTCGCTAACATGACAATCCCCCGCCCTTGCGGGCACCCCCTTTGCCTCAGGGGGCTTTAAAGGCTCCTTTGGCAAAGGAGCTGTCACGAAGTGACTGAGGATTGTTTTAAGCAAACACACCCTTGTCGTCCTGCGCTGACAAGCGCAAATACTACAGCGACTTCGCTGAAAAGATTTAACCCCGCGCCCGCGGGCGCACTACAAGAAAGTTCCCATAATCTAAGGAGGATATAAAAATGAACACACATTTCAACCTACACGACGGAACCGTCGAGAAAAAAACATACTGGCACACGTCGGCGCACATCCTGGCGCAGGCGGTGAACCGCCTGTTTCCGACTGCGAAACTTGGAATCGGTCCGGCAATTGACAACGGTTTCTACTACGATTTCGACGTCGAAACGCCGTTCACGCAAGAAGATTTGACGAAAATTCAATCAGAAATCAAGAAAATCATCAAGGAAAACCTGCCAATCGAGCGGTTCGAACTTCCGCGCGCCGAAGCGCTCGCGCTTGTTGCGGACAACCCCTACAAAGTCGAGCTTATCAACGATTTGCCCGACGACGAAACCATTTCTTTCTATAAACAAGGCGATTTTACCGACCTTTGCGCCGGGCCGCACCTGGAGAAAACCGGAAAAATCAAAGCGTTGAAGCTTCTCTCCGCCACCGCCGCGTATTGGAAAGGCGACCAAAACAACAAGTCGCTCTGCCGCGTTTACGGAATCTCGTTTCCGACGAAAGACGAGCTTAACGAGTACGTTGAAATGCTGGAAGAAGCGAAACAGCGCGACCACAACAAACTTGGGCGGGAACTCGGAATTTTTATGACCGACGAGAAAATCGGGCAAGGTTTGCCGATTCTAATGCCGAAAGGCGCGAAAATCATGCAAACATTGCAACGATTCGTGGAGGACGAGGAAGAGCGCCGCGGCTATCAATCAACAAAAACGCCGTTTATGGCAAAAAGCGACCTTTACAAGGTTTCGGGGCATTGGCAGCATTATAAGGACGGAATGTTCGTCCTCGGCGACGGCGACGAGAGCGAGGGGAAAGAAGTCCTTGCGCTTCGCCCTATGACCTGCCCGTTTCAGTTTAGTATATACAACGCGAAACTGCACAGTTACCGCGATTTGCCGGTGCGCTATTCCGAGACATCAACGCTGTTCCGCAACGAATCGAGCGGCGAAATGCACGGACTGATCCGTGTGCGGCAATTCACATTGTCCGAGGGGCACTTAATCGTTACGCCCGAGCAGTTGGAAGACGAATTCGCCGCGGTTATCGAGCTTATCGACTATATCATGGACGCAATCGGAATCAAAGAAGATATTTGGTATCGTTTTTCCAAGTGGGACGCGTCAAATAAGGACAAATACATCGGCGCGCCCGACGAATGGGAATCGAGCCAACAGCTGATGAAGAAAATTATCGACAAAATGGGCATAAAGTACGTCGAAGCCGACGGCGAGGCGGCGTTTTACGGCCCGAAATTAGACATCCAATGCCGCAACGTTCACGGCAAGGAAGATACGATAATCACGATACAGCTTGACTTCGCGCTTGCCGACCGCTTCGATATGACCTACATCGACGCGGATGGTGTGAAAAAGCGCCCGTATATTATCCATCGTTCGTCTATCGGTTGCTACGAGCGGACTTTGGCGCTTTTGATCGAGAAATACGCGGGCGATTTGCCGCTTTGGCTCGCTCCGGTTCACGCGCGAATTCTGCCGATTTCCGAGAAATACAACGATTACGCGCGCAGTGTGCAAGAAGCCTTGCGCAACAACGGTTTGAGTGTCGAACTTGACGAGCGGAACGAAAAACTTGGCAAAAAAATCCGCGAAACGCAGCTTGACAAAATCCCGTACACGCTTATCGTCGGCGAGGCAGAAGAGGAAGCGGGAAGCGTTTCACTTCGCTCGCGCAAAGCGACGCAAGCCGCTCTAAAAGACGGCGCCGACACCCAAGCCGCAATTGCCGCCGGCGATTTAGGCTCTATGTCGGTAGACGCGTTGATCGAGAAGCTGAAAGGTGAAATAGTGAATCGGGAGAGATAAACGATGAGCAAACTTTTCAAAGCAACTTGCTGGTGTTTATCGCGCTGTTCATCTCAATCGCATTCCCCAAGCCAACCCGCGCGAAAGCCATATTTCGCGGTGTCACATTGGTCGCGATTCTTATAACGGGAATCGTTTTTAACTTCGTTTGGGACAGTTATCGGTACGGGTTTCACGTAAATATCACTCATTTGGTGATACCGCTCGGATTTTTGCTGGATTGGCTTGTGTTTGATAAGCGCGGATTTATGAAATGGCACGATATTGCGATATTGCTTATTTATCCTTTTGCTTATGGCGTTTTGTCGGTTTTAGCAGGCAGTTTGCGCGGCTTTGCCATTTACGGATTTTTTGACCTATCCGCAGGAGTTGGCGCGGTTTTGATACAATTGATATTTCTGCTGGTTTTGATAACTGTCGTTTGCACGTTTGTCGTAAGCTTCGATAAAATATTTGTAAAATTTATAAAATAAATGCAACATTTTAGCAAGTTGTTTCGTATTATTAGTAGTGCAACCTAATTGTTGGCGTTTTACGCCAATCGAAAGATAATCAAAAATTTATGAAATACCAATAAAAAATTAAACAAGGAGATTCAAAATGAACAAAAAATTAATAAGTCTTATTTTAAGCATGGTGATACTATTTACGTTATTTATCCCAACAACGTTGGCAAACACTACTCCGCCGCCGTTCGGCACAATAAACGGTGATACCTGGACTGTTTTTCACGACAATTCCCACACGATTATACCCGTACCGGATTTTTATTACTCTATCACGCCTGTGCCCGTTTGGAATGAAGTTTCATGGTACGAACTGATAAATGTGCCGTCTTTAACTATTGAACAAGGTTCAATATTTACTTTTACAGAGGTAAACGTAGTAATTTACGCTATTACTGAATGGGATTATTCTATGCTTGCCGAACACACTATCGCAATGCCGCCTGTTTTTGAGGGAGAAAATGAGGGTGAGCACATATTTGCTGACCTCGGACTGTATATGGTAGTATTTATAAACCCAAATACAGGCGATGCTCTATCCGGTTTTGATGTAGAAGTGGTAGCGCCCGCTGCCGCGCCAACTTCTGAGATTAGCGTGGTGCTAAACGGTGAAATTTTAGAATTCGATGTTCCGCCGCAAATCATTGATAATCGCACAATGGTTCCAATGCGCGCGATATTTGAAACGTTGGGAATGTCCGTTCACTGGATGGAGGCTGACCGGCAAATTGTCGCGCTTGGCGCAGTTTATGGAATCCAAATGAGAATAGGCGATTATGAAATGACCAGAACGTCTTTCGCTACTTTAGTAGGCGATGAAGATCCGCCTATAATTTTAGATGTTCCTCCTATGATTGTAGATAATCGAACTCTTGTACCTCTTCGTGCCATTTCAGAAGCGTTAGGCGCAACGGTAGATTGGGACAGCGCAACGCAAACTGTTATAATTGAAGTTAGCTTATAACACACATAAAACAGGGCAAAAATTAGGTTAAACCTAACTTTTGCCCTGTTTTTATATATAAACAATTCGAGTATTACCTCGAACTGATTACCTCGTCGCAGCACGCCCTCGTTACTCGTTTTTCCGCAACAAAACGCGGCAAAAGCTTCGTCTTGCGGGCGGCTGCTCCTCTTTCCCAAAACGTCCACTGTGTTGGGACGTTTCGGGAGCCCTGTTTTTATCTTATGCGGAACACTTAAAACTGTGCTGAATATATTGATATAGTAACCACTTACGAACTTTAATATGTATAAAATTTTTGGCAAACATACATAATATTTGTGTGACTTATGTGACATATTCGAACGGAGTGAAAATATATGATTGCGCAGGTAACTTCAATTACCGAAGATATTATTGAGAAGTACGAGAAAAAATTGCTTGATAAGATTATCAATACCCACTATTTCTATTTTTTAAACTACGAAAAGATTAAAATTGTCGAAAAAGCCTTACGGCGACTGGAAAAAAACGAGGATGACGCGGCAAGTTTGCGGCTTGATATCATACGCGAAAAGCTTGAGGAGTATTCTGCGGAACTCTCGGAGGAAGGAGGTCCGAATGGACATACGGGGAATTTTCCGTCCGCCGGCTCGGCGAACCCTAATAACGGATTTTTGCAAAAAACATTAGAAGGGTTTGTGCGCTTTCGGTTACGGGAGTACTACTCATTATTGGAAACCGTGGTGGACGACGCGGCGCAAGAGTATCTAATTGAGCGCGAATACGAAGAATTTATCGGGCTTTTGAAGTATTTTTTGTCCATTTCTGAGAGCAAAATTCCGCTTTTGCATATAGAAACCACCGATAGAGGGTACAGATTTTTCGACAATAACCGCAAAGACATCACATATGAATGTTTGGTTGATTTTCTTACACCGATAGACAGCGCGTTCTTGCCGGAAACGCATACGTTGCAAGGGTTTCAGCTTGATGCGACGGTGGAGGAGGAAGTGAATCACGACGATATGCTAATCAGTACGCTTATAAGCTTATCGCCGGAGAAGATTTTATGGTATCGAGCGGATGAGAAATCTGAAATCGCGACGACGGTGAAGAAGATATTTGAGAATCGAGTTAACATAATATCGCGATAAATGTTTTTGTATATTTTATGTTAACTTTATCGATGAATTATGTATACTTTTGTTAACGTAATATAATTATGGTGAAGTTAAGTAGACATAAATAAAAGTGAACGCATATGCGTTCACTTTTAGGTTACATAATATTATTATGGTAAACTTGTGGTTAAAAATTTATTTTTTATTTTTTTGTTTCACGGAAGCGAGTGGGTTTTTTGAGACCGCCTCACGAAGTTGGGCGTTGTCAACGTGGGTGTAAATTTCGGTTGTGGACAGATGTTCGTGTCCCAAAATCTCCTGCAACGCCCGAATATCAACGCCGTTTTGGTACATCAGCGTTGCGGCGGTGTGCCGCAGCTTGTGCGTTGTATAGCGTTTTGGGTCAAGACCGGCTTTTTTGATATATTTTTCGACCATCGCCTGAACCGTTCGGCGCGAAATGCGCAGTTTACGGTTGCTGAGGAACAAAGCTTTCTTGTGTGAATCGGGCACTTCACCGATTTTGGCGCGTTCTTCAAGATGCGCGGCAAGCGCGCTTTGGCAAGCGTCGTTAAGATAAACCGTGCGTTCTTTGCCGCCCTTGCCGAGAACCGTCAGCGTGTCACCGCGAATGTCGGTGACGTTTATGCTAATCAATTCAGCCAGGCGAAGCCCGCAGTTTAGAAACAACGTTAAAATACAGTAATCGCGAACTTGATTTTTATCGCCTGTGACAATCGATAGCAAATCCAAGCTGTCGCCAACGCTTAGGTGTTTCGGAAGCGATTTTTCGAGCTTGGGCGTTTCGATGTCCGCCGCCGGATTTTCGTCCATCAATTTCGCTCGATTACAGACAAATTTGAAGTAACTTCTGATACTCGCTATTTTTCGAGCGCGGGAAACGGCTGTATTTGAGCGGTCACGGTTAAGGTGAGCGATGTATTCGTAAATCGTGTTCAAATCGACTTTGCGAAGATAATCCAAACGAACCAGCTCGAACGGGATTTGATCGGTTGGAACGTCGGGATTGCACAATTCGAATTTTAGGCATAAGAATCTGTAGAAAGTTCGCAGGTCGTAGAAATATTCGTCAGAGGTTTTGCGGGATACGCCCTTGATATTTTCCATGTATTGAAAGAATTCTTTCAGCGGCGTTGGCAGGTTTTTTGTGTGCTTCATGGTATTATCACCTGTGTTATAAGGGTTTAAAATTAGGTTAGAGTAAATTTTGTGCGGCTTGCGCGTTTTCGTACGCGAGTTGCACAAAATTTTTATTTTGTGCAATTTTCTTGTTTTAATTAACAGCCTCTTGTCTCTCCTGCATATTTTGCATGTGCCAGTCGTCTATGCGGTCGGCTAAGTCGGAGTTTAGAAATACAATACTTGCGATCAGCACGGCTGCCATCATCAGAACCGTTATAATTACCAAACGTTTGTTCAATTTCATAAATATCACCTCTTCACAATTTTCCCCTACAGTATATCACAGTTTTGCGAAAAACGCAATTTATATTTTCCCAACCGCTTCGGCGGCTTTCAATATTCCCACTTTTGCGCTCTCGTATGTGATTCCGCCTTGCATAAACGCCGTGTATGGCGGCTTGATCGGCGCGTCGGCAGATAGCTCGATTGACGCGCCTTGCACGAACGCGCCCGCCGCCATGATTACTTCGCAGTCGTAGCCGGGCATTCCCCACGGTTCGGGGGTTACAAAACTGTCGATCGGCGCGCTGTACTGAATCGCACGGCAGAAATGTATCAGTTTATCTTTGTCGCCGAATTTGATTGCTTGGATGATGTCTGTGCGCTTTTCGGTTGGTGTTGGGCACACGTCATACCCTAGTTTTTCGAACACTTTCGAGCATAGCAGCGCGGTTTTCATGCTTTGCAGCACGATATGCGGCGCCATAAATAAGCCTTGGTAAAGCTGCTTGTTGAATCCGAGGCTTGCGCCGACGTGGGCTCCGAGACCGGGCGCGGTGTGGCGGTGCGCCGCTAATTCGACGTATTTTGCCGCGCCTGCGATATAGCCGCCGGTTGGCGCGATGCTTCCGCCGGGATTTTTTATCAGTGAACCGACCACTAAGTCGGCTCCTACCTCCGTCGGTTCGCGGGTTTCAGTGAATTCGCCGTAGCAGTTGTCAACTATGCAGATTATGTTTGGGTTCGCGGACTTTACGGTTTTTATGATTCGCTCGATTTCGTCGATGTCCATTGATTTTCGCCATTCGTAGCCTTTGGAACGTTGGATTAGAACAGCTTTTATGGAACTGTCGCCTAAAATGGTTGACGTAATATCATTATGGTTAACCAAAGTTTGCCCATCTTCCTCTATCAGGTCGACCTGCTTATATTTTACGCCAAAATCTGCCAATGAACCAACTCCGGCGCCGTTGCAGTCGATAACTTCGGATAAAGTGTCGTAAGGCTTGCCGCACACCGATAAAAGCGTGTCGCCGGGGCGGAGAACGCCGAACAGGCACAGCGCGATTGCTTGCGTGCCGGATATGATGTTAACTCGGACGTAGGCATCTTCCGAGCCGAAAACTTGGGCGTAAATCTTGTCGAGCGCGTCCCGCCCGAGGTCGTCGTAGCCGTAGCCCGACGTTTCGGCGAAGTGCGCGTAGGACACGCGGTGGTCTTGGAACGCGCGCAGGATTTTGAGTTGGTTATACTCCGCAATCTGCGCAGCGGCGGCGAATTGCTGCGATAGTTCCTCTTCTGCCGCTTTGCTGAGGGATAAAGTTTCGTCGGATATGCCGAAGTGCTGTTTTAGATATTGTTCAGTCATGATGTGTACTCCTTATTCTTCTATTCTTTCCCAAATTACTGTTGATTCATAGCCAAACTCGCTAACGGTATCAAATTTGAAGCGATTTTCGTAAATAGTGTAATTAAGAAAGTCCCACTTACCTTCATCGAAACTCATTGTTAAATTGCCAAAACGGACACTCCACTGGAAGTACTCAATATTCCCTCTATCTTTTGCATATCCCCAACCTCCGGGAAGAAAAATTAAATAGAGCCAATCTATATCTAAATACTGAAATTCACCTTCAAAATAGCTTCCCAAAACCCTCCATTCGCCAATTATTGGGTGGTCATACGGCGCTTCGCCTATAGGCGGACGTCCCACATATACCGTATTCGTATTATTGTCCCAGTTTATTGGAACGCCCAACGCTTCGGAGATTCCGCGGACGGGCAGGAATGTTCTGCCGTCGGAGATAAACGGTTGCATATCGTCGTCGAACTGTTGCAGTTCACCGTTTACGACGACGTTGACGCCGTAGAAAACTTCGCGGAGTGTGCCGCTTGCGAGGGTTAGCGTTGAGATTAGTAAAATTGCCACTAAAAGTCCGGCGATAAAGCCTTGTAGTCTTTGTTTTAACATGATTCTTCCTCCTTGAATTTGATTTTTTCTATAAGTTATTCACAATTTTCTTGAATTCGTTGCCGCGGACTTCGAAGTTTTTGAACATGTCGAAGCTTGCGCAGGCGGGGGATAGGATTACTACGTCGCCCGGCACTGTCAAGGCTTTCGCCTTAACAGTTGCTTCTTCCAACGTTGTCGCGCGGATTATGATGACTTCGCCGCTGTAATTCGGCGCAGATTTAACCGCCGCTTCGATTTTGTCGGCGGTATTGCCAATTAGTACAAGAGCTTTCGCTTTTTCGTTGATAATAGCGCCGAACTCGTCAAACGGGATGTTTTTATCGTAGCCGCCGGCGATTACGATTAGTTTTTGCGCGAAACTTGACAGCCCCGCTTTCGAGCGGGCGGGCGTCGTTGCGATTGAGTCGTTGTAGTACTTCACGCCGTCCAGTTCGCGTACAAATTCTATGCGGTGCGGAACGCCACCGAAGGTTTGTGCGACGTGTAAAGCTGATTTACTTGACACGGTTCCGAGCGTTGCGGCTATTGCTGCCATAAAGTTTTCAATGTTGTGGACGCCGGGGAGTTTTATGTCGTTAACGTTTAGAAATGTTTCGACGGTTTGATTATTTTCTCGTCGAACGATGTAGCCGTTTTCGACGCAAACGCCGTCGGGGAGCAGGTTTTTGCTGAATAATATTGTTTTTTTAACGCCGGAAACTTCTTGTGCGATATCTCGGGTGATATCGTTGTCGGCGTTTAGGATTACTGTTTTGGTGCGTTCGGAATGCAGACCGCAGATGTTTTTCTTCGCGTTTATGTACTCGGTCATATCCGTGTGCCAGTCGAGATGGTTCGGCGTAATGTTAGTAATCACGCCGATATCGGGGTTTTGATTCATGGTGTAAAGCTGAAAACTTGACATTTCCAAGGCAATGATATCATCTTTTGTTATTTGGCTGATGGATGCGATTAGCGGGGTTCCGATGTTGCCGCCGAGGAAGGCTGACTTGCCGCTTGTCTTTAAAAGTTCGTATATGATCGAGGTGGTGGTAGTTTTGCCGTCCGAGCCGGTTACGCCAATGATTGGCGCGGGGCAAAGCTTGAGAAACAGCTCCATTTCGGAGGTGATTTCGATACCGCGTTCCTTTGCGGCGAGTAACGGCGGGATGTCAGGGCGGATTCCCGGTGTTTTATATATTACGTCGTATTTGCCGCTTTCGATATGGCGCATTAGTTGGTCGAGATAATCCTCGCCCACGTAAAAGTGCGCGCCTAAAGCCGAAAGTTCGTCGTAGCACTCGATTTCTTCTTTGCTTCGCTTATCATAGCCGACGACTTTCGCTCCGAGAGAGAGCAGAAATTTGATAAGCGGCACGTTGCTTACGCCGACGCCTACAACCGCCGCGGTTTTACCGGAAATTTGGTTTTGGAATTCGGGTATGGTCAAGGGGATTCCTCCTTTTTTGCGCCCTTCGGGCGCAGTTTATGGAACACAAAATGCGTGTTTAAACGAACGAATGCTGAAAAAGCGCCGTTTGAGGGCGCTTTTTCTATTATATAACGTATTTATTGATTTACTCTTCAGGTGCCGCTTCCGCTTCTTCCTCTTCAACCGCCGCAACTTCCGCTTCCGCAACGTTTTCAGCAAGTTCTTCGATTACCTCTTCCACTACCACTGCTTCTTCAACAGCTTCCGCCGCGGTTTCTTCCGCCGCTTCGATAATGTTGTCAAGTGAATCGCCGATTGTGAACGAGCTTTCTTCGGTATAGCCGGTCGGTTCAGCGTCTTCCGCCGCTTCTTCCGTTGCAGGAGCCGCTTCAATTACAGGCGGGTCAAGCAATTCTTTGATGCTAAGCGAAATTTGACGAATTTCAGGATCTACGCTAAGAACTTTCGCTTGCACTTGCTGTCCGACAGACAGTTCGTCAGACGGTTTTGCGATATGCTGCCACGAGATTTGCGAAATGTGGATAAGTCCGTCAACGTGCGGCATGATTTCAGCAAACGCGCCGAATGGCACGATTCGCACGATTTTACATGAGATGGTATCGCCAACATTAAGTTTCTTCGCCGCGACAACCCACGGATTATCTTCCATCTTCTTGAACCCTAGTGAAATCTTGCCTTTTTCTTTGTCAACAGACTTTATGTAAACTTCAAGAACATCGCCGACTTTAACAACGTCTGACGGATGTTTCACTTTTTGCCATGAAAGTTCGGACACGTGAACAAGGCCATCAACGCCGCCGATATCAACAAACGCGCCGAAATCGGTAACCGACTTAACTGTACCCGTATACTTTTTGCCTTCTTCAACCGCCGCCCAAAATTCAGCGCTTTTCGCTTCTCTAACTTCGCGCGCGACAGCGCGGATAGAACCTACAATCCGCTTCTTACCGCGGCGAACCGCAACATCAATTACACGGAACGAAACTTCCGCGTTAAGTAGAACGCCCAAATCTTCTATATATCTGTCAGAAGCTTGTGAAGCGGGGATAAACACTTCCGCGCCTTTGCAATTAACGATAACGCCCGAGCTTACGATTTCCACAACTCGACCGGTTAGGATTTCTTTCGTTTCAAGCGCCGCTTCAACTTCTTTGAAACCTTTGATTGAATCAATTTTCTTTCTAGAAAGTCCGATAATTCCTTCCACATCGCTTACACGGAAAACGAACACTTCAATCTCTTGTCCGATTTTAATGTCATCCTCAATTTTATAGTTCGGGTCGTCGGAAAGCTCGCCAAACGGAATAACTCCATCTGATTTTCCGCCCAAGTCTACTTGCACCTCTGTCGGAGTAATTCCGATAACCATTCCTTTTACAATATCGCCCATGTGCAATGGTTTTAGTGTCTCCTCAATAGCCTCCGCAAAATTCTTCATCTCTTCCATCTCGATACTACCTCCTCGATAATCTCGGCAGGAGTTGAAGCTCCTGCTGTAATTCCCACAATAGTGTTTTTATTAATAAATTTTTTAATTTTGTCTAGTTCAGCCGCGTTTTCGATTTGAAAAGTATGTTCGCAATGCTGCTTGCAAACTTCGAAAAGCTTGTTTGTGTTAGAGCTTGACGCGCCGCCGATTACGATGCAAACATCGCTGTTACGGGCGATTTCGGCGCCTTCGGTTTGGCGATTTATGGTCGCACTGCATATTGTATCATAAATTTTCACATCTGTAAATCGTTTTTTGAAAAATTTTACAATTTGTTTATAAATATCTTGCCGCATGGTTGTTTGAGATACAATTGTGATGGGGTTATTAGGCTCCTTTGGCAAAGGAGCTGTCAGCTCTGCTGACTGAGGATTGACGGCGTTTACAATCCATGCGGTATTATCGCAGTAGCCGTTGATTCCTTTGACTTCGGGGTGGTTTTCATCACCCGCGATGATGATTTGCCGACCAAGTTTGTAATCTTCGCTTACGATTTCGTGAATTTTCGCGACGTATGGGCAGGTTGCGTCGATTATCTTGGCTCCGCGGTGACGCAACAACGCAAGTTCGTTCGGCGCGATTCCGTGCGCGCGGATAATTACGGTTGCGTTTTCGGGAAGTTCGGCAGGATCGCTGATCGGCGGCACGTTGCGCCGCTTTAAGTCGTCAACCACATAATCATTATGGATGATTTTGCCGTAAGTATATATCGGTTTATCGTTGTTGGCGTTGCTGTACGCCGCGTCAACGGCGTTTTTTACACCGAAGCAGAAACCGGCGGATTTTCCTATTTTAATGCGGTCCGTCATTAGGGTCCGCCGAGCCGGCGGCCGGGATGTTTCCTGGACCCTCATACCCATTCGGGCACTTTCATTTTTAATTTTCAATTCTTAACTCCTTTAACTCCCCGATTACGCGTAACAAATTCGCCGTAATTTCGTTATAGTCTGATGTTTCCGGCTTTTTGCCGTAATATTCGGACAGGTCAATCGGTTTGCCGACATTCAGCCGCATTTTGCGGAACGGTTTGAAGGTTCCGATAATTCCCATGGGGAGAATTTTCACCCTCGCGCGGACGGCGATCATTGCGGCGCCGTTTTTACCTTTCACTTCGGTGCCGCTTTTAAAGCGCCCGCCTTCCGGGAATATGATAAGCGATTTTCCGGCTTTTAAAACCTGCAACGCCGTGCGTACCGCGGCGATGTCATGTTGTCCGCGGCGAATCGGGAACGCGCCGAGTTTTCGAATAAGCTTGCCGAACCCCCAGATTCTGAACAGTTCTTCTTTTGCCATAACGCCGATGTTGTCGGGTAAATTCGCACCTAAAAACGGCGGATCAAGGAGGGAGTTATGATTCGCGCAGACGATAACAACCTCGTCTTGCGGGATATTTTCCGCGCCGATCACTTTGTAGCGGAAAACGAGCTTAAAGAAGCCTTTTAACAGCCCTTTCGCGAACTTAAAGAACCAATGCGGTTTATAATTATGTATTTTTTGCAGATTATCTAATTTTTCAGCTATCACCGCGTAAATTTGTTCGACCGACTGCTCGAACGTGTTTCCTGTGGTGTCTACCGCCAGCGCGTCAGGCGCGCAGGCAAGCGGCGCCGCTTCGCGGGACGAATCTTGCTTATCGCGGTATTGCATGTCCTTTAAAACGTCGTCGAATGTGGTGTTTACACCTTGTAACGTAAGCTGTTCAAGCCGGCGGCGCGCGCGGTCTTCGACATCGGCGGTGAGGAAGATTTTCACCTGCGCGTTTGGCAGGATTTGCGTTCCGATATCTCTGCCGTCCATGATAACATTGTTTTTCGCCGCCGTTTCGCGTTGGAGTGACAACAGTTTCGCCCGTACTTCGGGAATTGCGGACACGTCGCTTGCGGCAATTGACGCTTCGGGCGTTCGGATTTTGTCGGTCACGTTTTCGCCGTTTAGGAAAACTTGCTGCCCGTCGGTTGCGGGTGAGATTTCAACGGTGATTGCGGGTAAAAGCGGTACAACTTCGTCCGCCCTCTTGGTGTCTCGTCCTTGATTAAGGGCGTAAAGCCCCACCGCGCGGTACATTGCGCCCGTGTCGATATATATGTAGCCCAAACGTTGCGCCAACTTTTGGGAAATTGTAGATTTTCCGGCGCCGCTTGGGCCGTCGATTGCGATGTTGATGTTCATTTTTTGCTCCTTTTCTAATGCGCGTGAATTTTTCCTAGTATTGCTATATTTTGGTCGGTTATAACCGTGAGATTACGTGAGATTTCCATCGCGTTATCGCTTATGGCGTAAACGCTTATGCGATAGCGGTTTGGCTCGTCTCGCGCGTCGATTTCGATAAGCGCGTTGTTGCGCACCGCGAGTTGGATACGATCATCGTCGAAATATCCGGCGATTCTGCCGTTGACTAAGACTCGCAGGTTGTTCAGCTCGTCAATTTCGTCGTTAGACGAAATTCGCTCGGCGAGCAGTTCAACCTCAACCGTACCAATATTGTCGATGATCGCGGCGGTTGAAGTTCCCTCCATTCTGTCAATGGAAGTGAAAACTTCGCGCACTGTTTCGGTCGCGAGCGCGAATTGAACCGCGATTACGACGAAAATTTGTAGTATTATGAATGTGAACCCGATTTTGCGCGCCATTTTACATCACCCTATGAGAGTATGGGCAAGTTTGGGGGAGATTATACTTTTGCGCCTGCCGGCGCGGGCATAAGGCGCGTTGCGCCTTAGACCAAAAACTTTTGGCGGTCAACTGCAACCGTTCAAGCGTCGGCATAAAACGCCTTGCTTTCACAGGCAGTTTTCACAGGGGTGGCATTAGCGGAAACAAGTTTCCGATGCCACTCCCAAAAAGTTTTATCAAAATTTTTGCGCCCAACGGGCGCGGGCTTTTAGGGCTTTGCCCTAAAAACCAATTACTCGGGTCCGTCCCGAGGGAATGTGTCCTGCCGGACGGGCGGTAAGGGCTCTGCCCTTGCCAATCCCGGTCGCCTGGCGATCACAAACGCAAAAGACGCGATTTGTGCCGCAAGCGGCGACAAAAAAACTGGGTTAGCGAACCGCGTTCGCGGAAAGATTAGTGAGATATAGCACTGCGCTCGTTCGAGAGCGACCCGCGCCTAAAAGCGCGAGATACTATTTGGGTAGAGGCAAGTTGATTGCAATAACTTTCGCCCGCGGTTCCGCCAGCGGGGCACCCGCCCGACGCCTTTTGTCGGGGAGGGTCGCGGCGGGGAGGGCGACGGTTTTAGTCAAGTTTTTGACGCACAAAAACTTGCTGGATTGGCAAGGACTGGTCCTTGCCGCGCCGCGCGCGCCCGCGCAACGCCTGCCGCCTCAGCGGCAAAAAGGGTTTTTAGGGCATCGCCCTAAAAGCCCGCGCCCGTTGGGCGCAAATTTGATAAAACTTTTTGGGAGTGGCATCGGAAACTTGTTTCCGCTAATGCCACCCCTGTGAAAACTGCCCGTGAAAGCAAGGCGTTTTATGCCGACGCTTGAATGGTTGCAGTTGACCGCCAAAAGTTTTACGGTCTAAGGCGCGTTGCGCCTTAAACTTTAAAAGTCCACCCCATATCATCAGCAATCTTGTGGGTTTGGATCCCCGTGATGGTGTCGTATAATTTCGATGTAAGTTCGCCGATTTCGTTGTTATTGATAACTTGCGCGTTACCTTTAAAGTTCAGCTCGCCGATTGGCGAGATAACCGCCGCGGTTCCGGTTCCCCATGATTCCTTGAGCGTTCCGTTTTCCGCCGCCGCCATAACTTCGTCGATAGATAATTTGCGTTCGGTGACTTTTACGCCCCATTTTTGCAAAAGCTCGATCACCGACATTCGGGTGATTCCCGACAAAATACTGCCGCTGAGTTCGGGAGTGATAACCTCGTCGCCGATTTTGAAGAATACGTTCATTGAGCCGACTTCTTCGATATATTTGCGCTCAATTCCGTCAAGCCAAAGGACTTGCGAATAACCTTTGTCGTGCGCTTCGGTTTGCGCTTTTAGGCTTGCGGCGTAGTTTCCGGCAGTTTTGGTGAACCCAACACCGCCGCGCACCGCGCGGACAAACTCGTCTTCGGCGTAGATTTTCACAGGGTTCAAGCCCTCGCTGTAATACGCGCCGACGGGGGATAAAATAATCATAAATTTGTACGTTTGGCTTGGGCGAACCCCTAAAAACGGATCGGTCGCGAACATAAACGGACGAATGTAAAGCGACGTTCCCGGCTTGTCGGGAATCCAGTCAGCATCGAGTTTTATCAGCTCGCACAACGCTTCCAAGCAAAAATCTTCGTCAACCGGCGGCATTGCGAGCCGTTCGTTTGAGACATTTACTCTTTCGAAATTTTTGCGCGGGCGGAATAAAAATATACTTCCGTCGGCGGTTTTATATGCTTTCATTCCCTCGAAAATTAGTTGCCCATAATGCAAAGCCATGGTTGCGGGATCCATTGAAATGTTCTGATACGGCACGATTTGCGCGTTTTGCCATTTCCCGTCGATGTAGTCCATGGTAAACATATGGTCGGAGAAATATTGCCCGAACCCGAGATTATTTATATCCGGCTTCGGTTTCGGAGTGGTAGTTTTTGTGATTGAGATATTCATATTCATGCTCCCTTGCTTGTTTATCCATAGTATTCTACCATAATTTTTATATTTTGGCAATAAAAACTTGACAATTTCGTCGAAATTTAATATACTTATTCTGATAAGGGGTGAGTCAATTGAGAAAAACTAAAATTATATGCACACTCGGTCCGGCGACCGATGATGTTGAAGTTTTGAAGCAACTGTTACTGGGCGGCTTGAACGTTGCGCGGTTGAATTTTTCGCACGGGACGCATGAGCAGCAGTTCGAGCGGCTTGAACGATTTATAAACGTGCGTGACGAGCTTGGAGTACGCGCGGCGACGTTGCTTGACACCAAAGGTCCCGAAGTTCGTATCGGCGAGTTCGCGGACGATTCGGTAATGCTGAAAAAAGGGCAGAAATTCACGCTTACCACCGAGGATGTCGAAGGGGATAACACGCGTGTTTCCATTAGCTATAAAAACCTTCCGAAAGACATTACACCGGGGACGAGGATTTTGATTGACGACGGACTGATTGAAACCACCGTTTTGGCGGTGACTTCCACCGACATCGTTTGCGAAGTTTTAAATGACGGGCCGATCAGCAACAAAAAAAGTCTGAATATTCCGTCGGTTTCGCTTAACATGCCTTATGTAAGCGAAAAAGATCACGCGGACATTGTGTTTGCCGCCGAAAATGATTTTGATTACGTTGCGGCGTCGTTCGCGCGCACTGCGGCGGATATTTTGGAGATTCGCAAGATTTTGGCGGCGAATAACGGCAACGATATTCTTGTTATCGCGAAAATTGAAAATATGGAAGGTTTGAAGAACATACATTCCATACTTGAAGTAAGCGACGGAATTATGATCGCGCGGGGCGATTTGGGCGTTGAGATGGACTTTGAGGAAATTCCCGCGATTCAGAAAAAGTTGATCAAACACTCGCTTAAAGTCGGGAAAATCGTGATTACCGCGACGCAAATGTTGGAATCCATGACGCATAATCCGCGTCCGACCCGCGCCGAGGCGAGCGACGTCGCGAACGCCGTTTACGACGGAACTTCCGCGCTTATGCTATCCGGCGAGACGGCGGTTGGGCATAACCCCGTTCTGGCGCTTAAAACCATGGCCCGAATCGCGGAGTTGACCGAAGGTGATATCGACTATAAAAAGCGTTTTGAAACCGGCTTTTTCGACTCGTCCATGGCGGTTTGTAACGCGATAAGCCACTCGACCGTTACAATGGCGCATCATTTGGACGTTGCGGCGATTATCACTACCACAAGTTCGGGGCATATTACGCGAACGGTTGCGGCGTTCCGCCCGGAAACGCCGATTATCGCGATTACGTCTAAGGAAAAGGTCACGCGGCAGTTATGTATGTCGTGGGGCGTTACCTCCGTTTGCTCGCCGCTTCAAAAAACCACCGATGAGATGTTTTTGAACGCGATTGACGAGGCGAAAAAGACCGGAATCGTGAAAGCCGGTGATTTAACGGTTATTACGGCGGGAACGCCGGACGGAGTCAGCGGAACGACTAATGTACTAAAAGTTCAC
Source organism: Oscillospiraceae bacterium (assembly GCA_009780345.1). GTDB lineage: Bacteria > Bacillota > Clostridia > Monoglobales > WRAG01 > WRAG01. The sequence continues at coordinate 17,742 of WRAG01000015.1, read as the reverse complement.
AAAGCATAGAACACCTTAAATTAAGTTGAAATAAGGATTGATAATTCACATGAAACACATCCCTAATATAATGACTACATTACGCCTGCTGTTGATACCTCTTTTTGTCTATTTCGCGTTGCATAACAATTTAATCGCGGCGGCGATTGTGTTTATCGTTGCGGGCGCGACTGACGTTATGGACGGATACATAGCGCGCAAATTTAACGCGATCAGCGATTTCGGAAAGCTTTATGACCCGCTTGTGGACAAGCTTTTTCAAATTACGGCGGTGATTTGCCTCTATATTATAGGAATATTGGACGCGTGGATTATATATTTTATCGTATTTAAAGAAGGTTGTATGCTTATCGTCGGTTCGATTTTGTATCTTAAAAAGGTGGTTGTGCATTCTCACTGGTACGGAAAAGTGGCGACAAGCGTGTTTTACGCGGCGATTTTCGTGATGCTTATCACCGAAGATATTAACGAAACTTTAACTCTCGCGTTGCTTTGCGTCGTTGTGGCAAGCGCGGTTTTATCGGCGATTGGATACATTGCCGACCTTATTGTAAAAAAGTAGCGAAAGTTAATCAAAAAAAAGAGACTTTTTGTCTCTTTTTTTACACATTAAAAACCGCGCAAAAAACGCACGTAACTCTCATTGCGACAGAATGAATCCATCGCAATTCGCTAAAGAATTTTTGATGTTTTCGGGAAAGCGCTTGCGCGCCCGAAAACTTTTTTATTTTTAGGTATTGACAAAATTGATTTTTTTTGATAATGTTAGACTGGATGAAATTGGGGATAAAATTATACCCAAATTATATTAATGAAGGGGATGTATTGGACATGGGGTTTTTAAATTTTGAAAACGCTTATTTGATCGGGGTAGTTGGGGCGGTTGTCGCTCTGCTTTTCGCTTTTATTCAAAGCAGAAAAGTTATGAAATTCTCCGAAGGCAATGAGAAAATGCAAAAAATTGCCGCTTCAATTCGAGCGGGGGCGGGCGCTTACCTTAAGCGTCAATTTAAAACGGTATCTATATTCTTTATCGCTGTAACCATTATTTTGGTTGTTTTGGCGATTTTCGGATTAGCGACGCCGTTTATACCGGTTGCGTTTTTCCTTGGCGGCTTGCTTTCGCAACTTTCAGCCTTTATCGGCATGAGAATCGCGACCTCCGCTAACGCGAGAACCGCGAACGCCGCAAGCGAAAGCTTGAACAGCGGACTTAAAGTCGCGTTTGCGTCGGGAACGGTATTGAGTTTTACGGTTGTAGGACTTGCGCTTCTTGATGTTTCGATTTGGTTCTTAGTTTTAAGATTTGTGTTTAACTTAGAGCCTGTGTACATCGCGCAAAACATGGTTATGTTCGGTGTCGGTGTTGCGGCATTTGCGCTTTTCGCGCGTGTTGGCGGCGGTATCTTCACGAAAGCCGCTGACGTTGGCGCTGACCTGGTTGGTAAAGTTGAAGCCGGAATTCCGGAGGACGACCCGCGTAATCCTGCGGTTATCGCGGATAACGTAGGCGACAACGTTGGTGACGTTGCGGGAATGGGCGCTGACCTTTACGAGAGTTACATAAAAGCTATGCACGCGGCAATCGCGCTTGGATTCGCGGCGTTCGGCTTCAGAGGTAGCGAGTATATCGGTATAATGTGGGCGGCAATGTTCTTGCCGGTCGGATTGTTTGTTGCGGGTATGCTTTCGTCGGTTATCGGAACATTTTTTATCCGTACCAAAGAAAACGCAACCCAAAGCGACCTTTTGAAAACGTTGAGAAAAGGAACCTATATAGCGGCAGCTCTTGCGACGCTTTCGGCGTGGCCGATTACTCGATTTGTTATCGGCGGCGAGTATTGGTTCGGCTTTTTCATTTCAATTCTTATCGGAGTTCTTGCAGGTTGTCTAATTGCCTACTTTACCGAGTATTTTACGTCTGCTCACTATAAGCCGACAAAAAAATTGGCGGCGGCGGCTGAAACCGGCGCGGCAACCATAGTAATCGGCGGAATTTCACTTGGTATGAAATCTGTTGTTGCTCCGATTTTGATTATCGTTGGCGGCGTTGTTGTAAGTTTCTTGGCTGCAAGCGGAACTTTTAGTATTACTTCTGAAATCGGCTCGTCATCGTTCGCGCTTGGATTGTACGGAATCGGTTTATCCGCTATCGGTATGCTTTCAACTCTTGGAATCACACTTGCGTGTGACGCGTATGGTCCTGTTGCGGACAACGCGGGCGGAATTGCTGAAATGGCAGGGCTTGGCGCAGAAGTTCGCGAACGTACCGACGCGCTTGACTCAATCGGAAACACTACTGCGGCGACGGGGAAAGGTTTCGCTATCGGTTCCGCGGCATTGACGTCGCTCGGTCTTGTTGTTTCATTCGTAAATATCGCAGCAAGGCAAGTTGAGGCGATTGGTGGCGGTAATTTGTATGAACGGTTAAGCATTACAAATCCTGCTGTGTTGTTGGGAACGTTTATCGGCGCGATGTTGATATTTGTATTCTCTGCTATGACTATGAGTGCGGTTCAACGTGCGGCAATGAGTATCGTTCACGAAGTTCGCCGTCAGTTCCGTGAAATTACCGGACTTATGGAGGGAACTGCTGAACCTGATTACAAAGCCTGCGTTGACTTGTGTACCAAATCGGCGCTTCGTGAGATGGTAATGCCGACGATTCTCGCGGTTGTCGCTCCTATTTTGACAGGGCTTATATTAGGAGTTGAAGCAGTTGTCGGACTTATCGCGGGCGCGACTGTTGTTGGATTCGTTGTCGCTATATTTATGGCGAACGCCGGCGGCGCGTGGGATAACGCGAAGAAATACATCGAAAGCGGCGAGCACGGCGGAAAAGGTTCTGACGCGCACAAAGCGGCGGTTATCGGCGACACTGTTGGAGATCCGTTTAAAGATACTTCAGGTCCGTCGCTTAACACATTGTTTAAGTTTTTGACGACTGTCGCGATTACGTTTGTTGCGATTATCGTTCATTGGTCAATCTTTGGGTAAAATTAAAATCTGTATGAATGTTGTTAGTAAATTCGGCTACCGCTTGCGTGATTTTTCGCAAGCGGTAGCCGAATTATGCAGGGGCGTAACATTCTCGAAAGAGAATGCACCGCCATCTGCCATCTGCCAAAATCGAAGATTTTGACAACATTCGAAAAAACCGCCTTTCGGCGGTTTTTTTTGACTAAAATAAAACCTCCAGATGGATTCCTTCCGCGTAAGGAAGCGAATCAATTATCTCGTACAGCTCAATAAACTCGCCGTAAAACTCGGTAATTGCGCCGAGTTGCAAAAATCGCCGCATTTTCGCGATATGCGCTTCGATTTTATCCAAATCGGCGGTGTCAAGTATGACTGAAAACCATCTTCGTCTTGATTGGTAAAGGGTTTCGAAATTATCAAGTTCAGATGACGCTTGTTCAAAATTCTCGGCTGTTACTGCTGTATCCAGGCTTCGTAAAATTTCTATTCCGCTTGACTGAAACGAATTTACTATATTTATATGAACAATCGTAACCGTGATAACCGCGGCAAACAGAGCCATAGTAATGAAAAAAACTTTCATTTATTTTGCCTCCTTTGGATATAGAAATACTTCGCCGTTTTTTGTCGCGCTCATGTAATATACATCTTTCGGCGTTGTGATTTTTGACTCTTTCAGCTTAGTTTTCAGCCAGTTTCCGTCGAATCCGAGCTGTTTTAGGTTGTGTTCAAAGATTTTTCCGTCGTCAATTATGATATAACTTATCTCTTTATCAGGCGCAATGAGGTTTAAGTCCTCAACTGTCGCCGGCGAATTTTTCCCTTTTTGAATCGCGCTGACTTTTCCGTTTGTTTCCACAATTAGGTATTCGATCTCGCTAATCGAGCCGATTCCGCTGTTTCGTATATTTTCCATCAAATCGCTGATACTAAAGCGTTGACGGCGCATTTCGCTTTGGTTTATTTTCCCTCTTTCCACTAAAACGCTTGGCGAACCGTAAACAAACCGCCGAATTCGCGGGATTTTTTGACATACTAAAGATAAAGTTACTTCGCAGGCCAAAAGCACCACAATCGCCATAAGGCTAAACAAAAGCGAGTTTGACGAGTCTTGTATCGGAACCGACGCGATTTCGGATATTAAAATGGCGACAACAAGCTCGGATGCTTGAAGTTCGCCGATTTGACGTTTGCCCATAAGTCGAAAAACGCCGGTTATAAAGAAAAATATGATAATAGTTCGTATGAAATTCACAGCCATCGGCTAAACAATCCTTTCAATTGTATTTTGTGAAAAGTTTAGCGGAAATATGTAAATTTCGGATTGAAACAATAAAAAACCGCCGAAAGGCGGTTTTTTTGTTAACCTAATATATACGTACTCTTGTTCGAAAGGCTTTTATCATTCCGCTTATCGAGTCGATAACCAGTGCTAACACTATGCCGCCCAATAAGAACAAGTTCGGATATCCAAACATCAGATATAGAATTCCACCGGGGTCGGGAGGCAATACATTCCCCATTTGGATAATAAACTCAGGATTCATTATTGCTCCGCTAGCTAAAACAAACGCGGCGCAGGCAGCGATTGCGACATTCACCGCCACACCGATAACTGCCAATCGTTTAGTATACCGCCCTTCGATTAAGCGCATGACTTCCCAAACAATATGAATCGCCGCCCAAAGCAAAATCGGAAGCCATAAACTGCGAATAACCTCGACATTAAAAACAGAAACCCAACCTACACCAGAAAACCTCCCCGCAATAATTTGGGGAAAACTGAGGAAAACAGTAGTCGTAACCACAACTCCAATTATTCCGCCAATCGGCTGCCACATACTGATTTTTTCGGCGGTTCCCGGAACTTGGGGCAGATTATCAAGGGAGTCGTTGCCGATTCCGAACTCTTCTTCCAACCATTTCGTTTTCTTCCTTTCAAGAATCACGAAAAGAAGCGTAATCCCTGCAAATATTGAAACCGCAGCTTGATAAGCCTCTATGATGGGTACAAAGGTAAACTGCCTAACAATTTCGCCGGTGCTTTCGAATGTTCCCCAATTCAAAATCCCGTTCAAAATGCTCAAACCCGCGATAAGCGCCGTGATAAACGGCAAAACATATCGTAAAATGCGCTTATAATGAAAGTAATACACCCCGCTTATCAAAGCTTTCTTCTCATCGCCGAGATATTTTGCCGCCAAGTCGTCGGGGTTGCCAAGTTCGGTCAACACGGCTTTAATTTCCTGCTCGCTCGGCTCTTTCGCGCCGTAACTCTCTTCCAGCATATCGGAAATTAAACTTTCTAATTCTTTTTCAACATCCGCTTGCATTTTTTGTGGCAAATGCCGTGTAACGGCGTAAATATAACGCGCTATCAAATCGTTTTTCATAAACTATCGTCCTCCATCAAAATTTTATTCATGTTTTGCACGGCATTTTGCCAATGTGATTTAAGGTCTGAAAGAATCTCTTTGCCAAAGTCGGTTGTGTGGTAATACTTGCGTGGTTTTGCGCCATCCGTGCTCCACGAACTTTCAAGCAATTCTTGTGATTCCAACCGCCGAAGCAACGGGTAGAGAGTGTTCGCCTCAATCGTTATGCCGGTTTCAGCTAAATCATTGATCAGGTTGTATCCGTACGCGGGTTTTTGCAACTTCGCTAAAACACAGATAATTATAGTACCTCGGCGCAACTCTTGAATAAAACCGGATAGCAATTCGTCTTTTCCCATGGAAGCATCTCCTTTCATTTTACTGTTCTATTTATTATATAGTGTATCACACAATAACGTGTTTGTCAATAGAAAAATCAAAAATTTTTTGATACAAAAATCGGCGCGTATTAATATGCGTTGGAATGTATGTAAAAAAACCGCCGAAAGGCGGGGTAAGATAAAGAAGTTTTTTAGATTGTGATTCCCTTACTACGGCATAGTAACCGAAATTCGGTTACTATGCCGTATTTTTTGCCTTAAAAACTTGAATCATGCAGACTCGCGCTCCGCACCAACTAAGATTTTTGCATTTCTCTCTGTTTGCACTGATTCGTCCGCTTGCAGTTCGCCAAGTGCGGAGAAATCCAACATCCCTAATGTCTAACAGATCGCTCGGCTCGGTCAACGAAACAACAGTTACGCCAATTTCGTCTATTTTCCTAACCCATTGAGCCACCTCAACAAAATTACGCCCAATCCGCGAAAAATTTTTGACGATAACTGTTGAAATCTCGCTCGCGCTAATCGCCACTTGTAGATTGTTAAACTGTGATCGATTAAGGGGCAAATCCGAAAATCCATTATCAGCGTATATTTTGATTTCGGTATGCCCTTGCGCTTTTGCGTATGCAACTAATTCTTTTTGCTGAAAATACATTGCATCATTATCGGGTTGAGCTACCCGACAATATATTGCGATTCGTTTGTTTGATTTTTTCAAAATATCCTCCTTTCATTTGAGACTTGGCTTTGTTGTGTTTTGCAAAGCCATAGCCGAAAAGTGTCGGGGCGTAAGATTTTGCGGTTTTTACAAAATCCACAGCCATCAACCGCAATCAAACAAACAGTATAATGTTATGTCTATATTGTACCTCGCTTGATTGCTTATGTCAAAAAAATTCGGCGGAGTTTATTTATTTTCTTTCTTGATTTTACTACCGACAAGATAAACAACTCTTGAAGTTGCATTTTCTTTCGCGTTCGGATTGAACGCGGATTTTATGATGTAGGTAGTCGCGCCGATTTTGCGCTCTGTTGAAAATGTTTGTAATGTGTTTATCATATTTGCCTCCAATATTTTTTATCCGGGGTAAATGCAAAGGGGCAACGCCGAAATCGCGCCGCCACCTTTGCCTTGCCACACTTCGGGACAAGTAGTCCCGAAGTGTGAGAGGGAAACCGCCGTATTCGTTCGGGCTGTCGTAAGACAGAATATACTCCGACAAGTTTCACTCTCGGCCTCGGTTATGTAGAGAGAAAAAATACCCCTCTACATATCAGGACAAAATTCGGGTAAAAGTTTGACACTCGAATAAAAAAATTTTAATTTTTATTCAAAAATTTTCTCATTGCTTTTAGTCCTCTTGCGATTGAAATGCTGACCGAGCCTTTCGTTACTCCCTCGGCATTCGCAATTTCCTGTTGACTTATTCCGATAAGATAATGCGCGTCAATTCTTTGACCTTGTATTTCTGGCAATGAATTTAACGCGCGGCACAAACCGCAATGCCGCTCCATCATTTCAATAACTGCCTCCGGATTGTCGGTCGAACAAATAAAAGCCGCCGTTTCAGTTCCGTCGTCCATATCAAGCGAATATACTTTTTCACGTCGAATTGTGCGACTATACGTTTCCTCATATCGCTTGTTCGAAAGGAGTTCTGCCGCAACTTCAACCGATACTTCCGCAAAGCAATCCTCATTATAATAGCGCGGGTAAAATTCCCTCAAATTTATCTTTGTCATTTTTAAATCCTCCAAATTTTCAAAATTTTTGTTTTTTAAAATTTCGAAAATCGGAGGCGGAGCGCGTATGCGCGGGCGTTTCATAGTCTAAACTTCCTCATTTTTTTCTCTGTAAAATAAAAAAAGACGGTCAAACAATCGCTGATTTTTCAGCAATCATCTGACCGTCTTACGGTTCTGGTATGGTTAAAATTATTTAGTTTTCAGCTTGGGCGACGGCTTGTCCGCCTCAGATATACAGGTAAATTCGTCGTTGTCGCCAAGCCTGCACAAATACAGTTTTCTTTTTCCAACTATTGATACTACTCGTTTTTCAGAGTTCCACTCAAACAATTTTTTACTGTCTTGAGTCCTAACTTCCCTAAACATAAACTTTTCTCTTTCCTCTCTTTCGTAATCCTATAGGTTGACGTCGCTGGTAAAAAAATACATCTACGTGCAATTCAAATTTAATTGCTGCAACCGAATCCGCGCCGATTCCATAGACACGCCAAAGCGCTTCGCAACAAGCTCCGCAAGATAATCGTTGGCAATTTTGGGTGAAAAACACTTCGCGATCCCTTGAAAAATATCTTTATCGCAAAGAATTTTCATCGCCGCACGATTCATCAGAATCGCCGCGCTAAAATATTTTGCATGATGTTCCATAAACTCAAAATCGTTGTCAAATCGCGATTTATTGCTTGTCACTTGAAAAACGTTGCATTCGACAACGCCGATATTACTGGATTTGTAAAATTCCGCGTGGTAAATGCTGTGACCGCACTCGTGCATAATCGTTGAGCGCAACACATTCTCGTTTGCAAGCAAAGTATTGTCAAGCAAAACAGTATTTGCGCGTACTGGAGCATATTCGGCGCAGCGATTTTCTTTGTTAAATACAGGAATTTTACGGTTATCAAACACCATTCTACCAAGAATTATGCCTTTGTGCGAAAGGTTATCAAAATGAATATTCAAACCTAAATAATCCTCCGTAAACGCTTCAACGTCTATTGGTTGCGGAGTTTTAAGCAAGTCCGAATTGTAGTTGTTCAAAATTTCCTCGACATGGTTCTTGATTTCTGCGTTCGACAAAATAGGCACACCGTTATTTTTCAATTTGTAATCTAATGCAACCATTACTGTTCCTGCTCCTTTCGTACTTTCAACTCGTCCACAAATTTCTGCCAGTCTTTTTCGTCGGCGTTTAATTCTTTCGCAATTCGCAACGCCGCCATTGCGTAGTCGCGTTCTACGATATAGTCCGAAAAATCCTGCGGAACTGTAACGCCGCTTCGTTTACTTGCCTGCGCGGCTTTATTGTACATGGTTTCCGATTCTTCGGTGGATAAGTTAAGAAATTTCCTCAACAACTCCAATTTTTCCGCCGCTAAACTGCTTTTACAACCACGCTCTACATTGCTGTAAAATTGCGGTGAAACTTCGATTGCGTAAGCGGTTTGGCGCAATGATTGCCCTTTGGTTTGGCGTAATTCCTTGATATATTCGCCGAAAGTTTGTTCGATTTTCATTGATGTTTAGCCCTCCTTTTCAACAACCTTTTGGTTGATAAATAGAGTATATACTATGTTTTAGGTTTTGTCAACCCTTTGGTTGAGTTTTTTCGAAAAAATTTTAGAGGCTAGCGAAAATTTGGAGATTGCATCATAAAAAAAGCCCGCACTAGCGGGCTTTTAGTTGTAATATTAGTTGTAACATGGTTCTTTCACCCACTTCGAGACAACTTGTCCCGAGGTTCAAACGTTAATTTTTTGCTTTATCTTTCGCTTAACCTCAACATCACCGCCGCCATTTCGGCGCGGGTCGCCGTGTTTTGCGGCGCGTAATTCCTATCCATAATTTCGTCAACCAACTCGCCAACGTAGCGATACAGAATCAGTCCCATTTGTTCGCGGGTAATGTTCAAATTCGGCGCGAATTCGCCATTTCCAACTCCGCTTACGATTTCATTCACCGCGGCCCACGCGATTGCGTCGCTATACCAACTATCGTTCACAACATCGCTGAAATCGCCGCCGTTATAGCCGTTCGGACTTCCTGCAAGCCGCCACAGAACCGTCACAAACATCGCTCTTGTTGTCGCCGCGTGCGGCGCAAACTCGCCGTTGCCAACTCCGTTCAGCAAGCCGCTCGCAACGGCGGATTGTACGTAAGCGTAAAACCAATCGTTTGGCGAAACGTCTGTGAATTGTTGTACAGCAGGCGGTTGAGCGTTGTTGTTTGTAGTAGCATTGTTACTACTCGTCGGCGGACGTGTAAATACATTGCCGCTCGGACGATTGTTGTTCCAACTTCCTTGGTTGTTGTTATTGTTGTTGTTTTGCGGCGCGGTCACAATAAATCGCAGTTCCACGGTTGCGCTCGCACCCTCAACAGTGGTGATCGTAGCTATTGTGTTATGAGTGCCGATCTGCAAATTAGCGTTCACGTTCACCGCGACCGTGCGGCTTTGTCCCGGTTGTAAAATCGGATTCGGAAGATTTCCGAACGTGAAACCCGCAACTTGCGGCAACGGATTTAAGGTTAGCTCAACATCGCCGGTATTTGTAATCGTGATAGGAATCGCGCCTGGGTTCGGGCGACCGTGTTGGATTGAGCCGAAATTTATCGGGCTTGGCGTGACAACAAGTATATCGTCAAAGCATATTCCCGGCTCACAAACACAAGTACAACATACATTTTCGCCGCAATCAATACACGGTGCTATTGGTAAACATATGTGATTTCTCGGTTGCCACACCCAAGTGTCGGCGTGGATTGCGCCATCGTAGTATTCCATCAATTCTTCCGACGTAAATTCAAACTCGCCGAGTGGGTTGCCGACCGTTCCCTCGCCAACATTTTGCCAAACTCCGGTGAAATATTGGTTGTCGGGGACTGGTGGGAGTGCGGCGTCTTCGTATCCATCATTTCCTAAAGATACATTAAATCTAAAATTTTCACCTAACGTAAGTTTGCGCAGAGAGGTTGTTCGATCAAACATGCCTGACATACGTGTCGAATCGCTTATATACCAACCGGATAAATCAAGACTTACAAGACTGCTTGCATTATCAAACATAAGCCACATATCTATTACGTTACGAGTATCCCAATCTGATATATTAAGATATGTCAAACTTCTCATGCCCGAAAACATCCCCGCCATAGTTACAACATTGCTTGTGTCCCAATTAGATATATCAAGGCTTGTTAGACTATTCGAACCTACAAATAACATATCCATTGCCCTTGTGCTACCAGTATCGAAATAACACAAACCCTCTATCGTGGTCACATTCCATAAACGATCAAATAATCTGGTTATAGAGTGCGTGGCAACAACAGGTCCTGAAAATACAACTCTGTTAACGCGGTCTGAACCCCACGGATTCAAAGGGTGTACTGTGAAAAATGCGTGTGACCAAGAAATAAGTCCACTATCAACCACCACAGTGCCATCGTCATACAATCTCCATGGCGCATGGTCGGGGCTGCTATCATCACTGCTACACATTACTCCGCTTGCGATTACGGTTGGCGTCGCAAACACGATATTCGGTATAACCACCAATATTATAGCAAAAGTAAGTATTAAGCATAGAAGTTTTTTTAATTTCATAATTTGTACCTCCTATATAATATCCATTATATACCAACATCAATAAAAAATCAACCTTTTTGTTAAAAATTAAATAATACCGGATGTGCAATCTGTCGGGCAATATATCCCCAATCGTCGTCATATACTAAAATTTCTATATATTCTCCCAGGGTAAAAGTATTTACCATTGGATTGTTAATCGGTATAGAGATTTCGGCTTCGCTTAGAGTTACACTTATTGGAGGATTGCTGTGTTGTCCTTTATTTACTATAACAGATACATTTCTTCCTATAAACAAGTCTCTTGCAGACAAAGAAATTTCGTCAAGAGTAAATGTCGATGCTCCGGTTAGCCTTAAACTAGGCGTAGTTATTATTACTTCCGGCCTAATATAATAATTTAGATTAAGCATGCCTGAGCCAAGAAATCCACTATTCCAATCGGGCGGAACATGAACAGTTTTGAGCAAAATTTCTCTTATTAGCTCCGGCGAGGCGCCCGGATTATCCAACATAATCATCGCAACCGCCGCTGATACAAATGGTGCTGCCATTGATGTGCCGCTGTCAAAAAAATAACTTGTTCTGCCTACATCTCCTGCCCCATGAAGAGCACTTAAAACTCCTACTCCCGGTGCCGCGATATCAACTAAATTTCCATGATTACTGCTTCCCATGTGTACGCAAATACTGCATTGACTATTATATCTCCAAAGAACGCAATATTGACAAAACCTAAAGAACCCTCTTCGATTATCACGCCCCATCGCTGCAACAGTAATCACATTAGGAAAGCTTGCCGGAAATGTTCGAAAAGTATATATGCATCTACCACTATTACCTGCAGCTACTACAACAACAACCCCGGAATTTACAGCATAATCAATAGCAGGCTGAAAAATGGAATCAATGCCTATATAATGGCTAGGGATATAAATACTAAGATTAATAATATCTGCGTTTATTGGAGGTCTTACGGCGTCAAAAATCATATTTCTGACAGCGTAGGCAGAAGAGTAGTGACCCCATCCTAAATTTACGCCCATTGGAATAATTAAAACATTATCCGGTGTATTGTTAGCAATAATACCGGCTACATGTGTTCCATGCGGACGCGGATTAGCTCTCCTAGCATTTCTAATCCTAGTTTCACCTTCCCTATTAAGAAATATAGGATGGCCTATATCAACATCAGTATCTATTACTGCCACTCGTATTTCTCTTCCTGTTGTTTTGCCTTCTCTTTCTAAGTAAGCTATAAAAGCATCTGATCCAATATGCTCCGAACCCCATCTGTCAAACAAACTATCATAAATTTGATGTTCAGAAGGCCAAACCCAATCAATGTTTCGAGAAGCTATTACGTTTGGAAATGCCCACATAACATTAGGATGTTCATTTAATAGTTGTCGAGCTGTTTTTGCTTCTTCTTCCGAATGATACATAAAGAAATGATAACCTGTGCTATCATCCAACGCATAAATCGCACCATAAGTTTCAGTTAGCCTATAATCCTTATATGTTCGCACAATCAACTGCCTTGTTTGGTACGGTCTAGTGATAACAATTCTGTCGTCGTCTATTTGTATATCTAAATTAAGCACTTGCTCGACATCTGTCTTTAACGCCATATTCGTAAAACCGGTTCGTCCGCGAGCGTCAAGAACAACTTCTTCGCCAATCGCTTCTGCTATATCAGCTATCGGCAAAACAAGTTCATCACCGATAAATTCTGCCGCCATTTCAATTTCAATTTCTCTGCCGTCGATATTCATATTATTTTCGCCTATTGTCATTGTTATTGACGCAAAAAAATCATCTTGCCAGTTTTCTTGAATAATAGCCATTACAGCATCGTGAAACTCTTGATTAAAAACAGTAGTGGGTTCAGGCTGTTCTGAAATTTCGTAATTGAGTTCAATATACTCTGCAAATGATACTGTGGGATTATTTACGGCGTGTGCATCAACTATAACAGTTATCGGGTTATTCGGTTGAGCGTCTCGCATCGCTCTAAAATTAACGGCATTCACAATTCCGGTTGTTGTCCAGCTTGCTAAGATGCTTGGATTATCAACAACGTTAAACGTAAAATTCTCAGAATCCAACAAATTATGGCTATCACTATGAAAAATTAAATCTACTTCATTAAAACCTAATGAAAAACCCATATTATTTAATCTATCCACAGTTGTTGATACTGTAATCGGAATTGACACAATGTCGCCTTTGTTTAGTGCTATAAATTGTACTTCTTGTCTTTCTAATGCCCCACCCGCCGGCAGCATTAGCCTCGGTCGCAAGTTATCTTCATTCGTACCATGCTCCATTCCCGCGACAACAACCAAATCATAGCCTTGTAAACTCGACAGCGCAATTGCAAAGCTTCCGCTTGTTCCGGCAGGATGGTCACGAAAATGGTTTTGCAACGCCTCTGTCAAATCAAATTCGAAATATCTATTCAACCGCGTATAAGGCACTCTTGACGACCTTGTGAATATATACTCCGACCGCGCCGCAGGAGGTTGGTTCCTCAAAAAGTCTCTCACGGTAATTCCCGCTTCAAACGCGCTAAAATAAGTCATTCCATCGTAAACTTCTTCAACTTTATCAGCATCCAACAAATGAACGTTTACCGCGCGTACCGGCGCTAGAGTATTATCCGTCCTTAGTATGCCTAAATTAAGCACCGCTCGGTCATTGCCAACGCTGCTTGCGTTAAGAATTCCTTGTATATGATCCCAATCTAGTTCAAATCTCATAAACGTCTCGCGGTAAGCACCATCCGGCGCGTTGGCATTATTGCTTGAACCGATTACCAAATGAGTGTTCGATTGTGATACGCTTAAATGATGACAATTTCTAATATTTGCCGCTGTTTGTAAATTCGAGCTTGAATCGCTACGCACAAACACAGCCAATTCAGGTGAAACAGGTGTTGGCACAACGACCGGCGAAACGTTTGCAGGCAATATCAGCCTTGGACGTCTTTCAACTATCGCTCTCGATGAAGCGGCTGTGATTAGTCCATTTTCGTTTAAGTTCGACAAGACAAACGCAAAGCTTGTCGCGTTGGGATTATTGTTAAAATATGCTTTCAACGCATCGGTTAAATCAAAGTCAAAAAACTCATTCAATCGCGTACTTCCATATTGCGGATGGTTAAAGTGTATAGGATCAGAAACCCGCGTTGGAGTAATATTTCTAAAATTTCCCCGCGCGGTGATTTGCGCCCGATACGCGTCCCAAGCGCTCATACCAAGCGATTGTGAAACATGACGAACCACGTTATTGCCTTCCAAATTCCAACGCGGATAATTAGTATGTACTCTGGCAACTCTGTAACCCGGTAGCAAATGAAGGCTAACTGCTCGCGTTTGAGCATTTCCGAGTGCACTTGTTATATAATTTGAGTATGGAGCTCCGGTTACAAACAATTGAAATATTATTCTGTCATTACCAACGCCGGAAGCGTTTTTGATTCTATCAATTTGCTGGGGTGTTAAATCAAATCGAACAATCGACTCACGATACGCGCCTATAGGACTGTTGGCGGCATGGTTTGTACCTATTTGCAAATCTGTGCCGTAAAATCGCGTAAGTCCGTTGTGACGCCTGTATGTATATGTGTTTGATTCTTGCGGATTAAGCCCAGTATCGTTGCGCACAAATAGGTCGACCGTTGGAAATACAGTTATCGGTTCGGTTGGCGGCACTTGAGGATTGACAACCTGTACAATTACCATGCCGCTGAACGGAAACACCCATCCATTAGCGTTCACTTGAGCGTCATTCCAGGAATATGTAGCAGAGTTTAGCGCATTCCACGTAATTTCTCCGTTTGCTTGGTTATAATTTATCCATTGCGGGGAACTCGAAGACGGCGCAATAAAGTTTCCGTCAACATCTTTGACGATATTCTGAACTATAAGAGGGTTAGCGGAAGATACTCGTTGCGTAATCCTTTGATTTCTTGCCTCAAACATCCACACGCCAATCTCTGATAATGGCGAAAGATCGCTAATTTGATTTCCGCATAAAAGTATTTCCATCCAATAAAAATCTCCGGCAAGCGGTGAAACGTCTCTGATTTGATTGTTTCGCAAACGTAACGCCCACAAACTTGGAAGTCCGGCAAGCGGATAAATATCTATAATTCTGTTATTGTCCAAGTATAACGTCCACAAGTTAGTTGCACCGGCCAAAGGCTCAATGCAATCAATGTCGTTGTTGCTTAAATTTAACCATGATAAATTTCGTTTTGAAGATAAAGACTCTACGCAGATTATTCGATTGTTTGCTAAATTCAACGACCACAAATTCGGCAAATTTGGCGAATGCAACTCCGAAATATTTGCAATATTATTGTTATTCAAATTCAATGTTTCTATCGAAGTTCTAGTACCTACAACTGAAAATCCGGTTATTTGATTATAGCTTAAATTCAAATATCTCAAATTAGGAAAATTTCTTATTTCCACATGATTTGAAATATTATTTCTACTCAAATTCAATGTTTCCAAACGATGCATATGAGACAATTGTGAAAAGTTGCTAATTTGATTACCGCTCAAGTTCAACGCTCTCATATCAGTCAGGTTTCGCAGTCCTCTAATGTCACTAATCTGATTATTGCTCAAATTTAAATATGTCAAATTAGTCAGCGATGTCGATGTCAAAATAGCTAGCGTTGATAACGGTTCAAGATTACGAATATTTTGGCTTGTTGCAGTGAAGCTTCTTAACCTCCAAAGATGTTGAATGCCTTCCAAATTATTGATTCTTGAGTTTGCTCCGGCAATTCCGACAATTGAAAGATCCGATATTAAATTCAATTGCGATTGAACTACCGAACACCTTAAAGTCCAATTATTACGACCGCCTATTGTTCGTCTGTTTAATTCTCTTACTACTTCTTGCGCCAGTCTTTGGTCCGGGAAAAGTTCCGGGTGAATCTGCCCTAAATATGGCTCAGTAGCGTTAATCGGCAATGTTACCGTTCCGCTAAACTCACCTAACCACCACTCTCCGTTTACTCCTTGATTCCATCTATAAGAAACGTGACTGACATCACGAGAAATATTCCATTCAATAGAGTTACCGACAACTTCGCCATTATCACTTATATAATATGGCGTAATCGACCATAAATGTTCGTCTCTCGCCATATTCAAAACACGAAGATGGTTATTCCACTCAACCGTAGGAAGTGTAATGTTTTGCGCACTTAAATCAATCATCCATAAAGAAGAACTGTTGAGTATCGTGTGTAATGGGCTAATGTTATAAATTTGATTTCCTCTAAAGTTTAATGAACTTAAATTAGATAGCTCGGCGAGTGGTGTAAGGTCACTAATATTTTGAAAATTTGCATGAATATCTGTTAGATTTCTAAGGTATTGTACGCCTTCAAGGCTTTCAATCAAGCCGTAAGTAACATCACACAAAAACAAAGAAATCCAAGTTACCCGGTCTAAATCATCTTGCGTTATTTCGGCGGTGGTATCTGATGGATGCGCCAACCTCCTTGCCATTTCGAGCGCCAATCTTGGGTCAGGGAAAATATCTATAATTGGAGTATAGTCTACTATTGTTGGCCCCGATGCGCTAAACCTCGCCATTCCGGCATTAACCGCATTATTAGGCTGAATTGAATCCCTGCGCTCGAAAAGCATAGACAGCTCTTTAAAATATCTTAAATCTTCATGGTCTATCACGAAATTGTTCCACATAAATTCGCCGGTCGCTTGGTTGAATACAACTTGATTTCTCAGCAAATACGGCGCGATTGGGTATCCATACTCGTCAAACGCGACGCCCGACGAGTCAAGCGGACATTGCCAAATTATATAAAAAGGCGCTCGTCTTTGATCATGAACATTATCTGCTTCATAATTAAATTCAGAACGCTCTGTATTTTCTAAGTTATTCATTTCTAATTGGACCATTTGAGCCATTTTTCGTGGCATTATTTCTGCTTGCTCGATTTCTTCGTTCAGTCTATCTCTAATTTCTATCGCAAACTCTCGGGGAAGTGTTGGGCGCGATGAGGTGAGCTGACTTCTTTGAGGCAACTCTGTGCCAAACTCAAGCGGCGGTATCCATTCCCATTCTGTTTCGATAAGCGTATTATCGGCTGATTCCCGCGCGATTTCTTCCGAATCGCCCGAATCTATGACGTTTTGGTCATCCTCGATAGATTCGGCGATAATCATTTCATACTCATCATTGTCTGCAATCGCCCACAACACACCACCAATCGACATCGTAAATATCATCGCGATTGCTAATGTTAAAGCTAATACCTTTCTCATTATAGTTATTCTCCTCCGTAAATTTAAAGTTTGTTCTTCAAAGTTGTCTATTACTTTTTACTACAAGTATCTATTTCACTCCTTTCGAGAAAATTCTATCATTTAACCTATTTTTTTACATTTTATCCTATAATTTCATATTTTGTCAAGTTTTTTTGTGAAAATTGCAAAATATTTGGATGTTTTTGTGAAAATTATCCAAAACACGCAAGAGCAAGGCTTGAACCCTTATAAATCAAGGCGTTGTCCGCTTATGCTATCGACCTTGCCACTAAATGGTTATCACGAAAAACGAGTTATCAAGAAAGCGTTGTAAACACTGTGAAATAGTGGGTTTTAAGTGTTAAAAATTCGAGATAACTCGGCGGGATGAACGCGGATTTGCACAATGCCCCATTTTG
>WRAG01000014.1 GCA_009780345.1 Oscillospiraceae bacterium | reverse complement strand
TTGGGAGTGGCTTCCGAATCCGTATTTTGGATTCGGCTAATGCCACCCCTGTGAAAACTGCCCAAGAGGGCAAGGCGTTTTGTGCCGCCGCTCGATTGGTTGCAGTTGACCGCTGCGTTTGCGTCCATAGGCGACCGGGATTATTAAGGGCAGAGCCCTTATCGCCCGCCCGGCAGGTCATATGCCCTCGGGACGGACCCGAAAATGGTTTTAAGCCTGCGCCCGCAGGCGCAAATCGCTACAGAGCCTCGCTCTGAAAAAAAGATACCCACTGGGAGGTAAATCATGATAAACACTAACGAAATTCTACAGACCATAAAAATGCTGCGCGAGGAGCATTTGGATATCCGAACGGTTACAATGGGGATATCTCTTTTGGATTGCGCGCGAGGCAATGTTAAGGATACCGCCGAGGCGGTTTATGATAAAATTACCCGTTATGCCAAAGATTTGGTTTCAAGCGGCGAGGCAATTGAGGCGAAGTATGGAATTCCTATTATAAATAAGCGGATTTCGGTTACGCCCGTATCGCTTATCGGCGGGAAATATTCAAGCGACGATTATGTTTTGCTCGCGCAGGCGTTGCAGAGGGCGGCAGAGACGGTTGGAGTGAACTTTATCGGCGGATATTCGGCGCTTGTGGATAAGGGGTACACCAAAAACGATGTGGAGTTTATAAAATCCATTCCGGCGGCGTTGGCGAACACTAATTTGGTATGTTCGTCGGTGAATGTGGCGTCAACCAAGGCGGGAATCAATATGGACGCGGTTGCGGACATTGGCAGGATGATTGTTTCTACTGCCCAGCTTACGCAAAAAGATAGTTGTATCGGTTGCGCGAAGTTTGTGGTGTTCGCGAATGCGGTTGAGGATAATCCGTTTATGGCGGGCGCGTTTCATGGTACGGGCGAGGGCGAATGTGTGATAAACGTTGGGGTTAGCGGGCCGGGCGTTGTGAAATCGGCGCTTGAGCAGGTGAAAGGCGAGCCGTTTGATGTTGTCGCCGAGACCATCAAAAAAACGGCGTTTAAGATTACCCGAATGGGGCAATTGGTGGGCAAGGAAGCGTCCGAAATGCTTGGCGTGCCGTTCGGAATCGTTGATTTATCCCTTGCGCCGACGCCGCTTGTTGGGGATAGCGTTGCTTATATATTGGAAGAGATGGGAATCGAGAAATGCGGGACGCACGGAACGACGGCCGCGCTTGCGTTGCTTAACGATGCGGTGAAAAAGGGCGGCGTTATGGCGTCGGGACATGTCGGCGGACTTTCGGGCGCGTTTATTCCGGTCAGTGAGGACGCGGGCATGATTGCGGCTGTGGAACTTGGAGCTTTGTCGCTTGATAAGCTGGAAGCCATGACTTGCGTGTGTTCGGTTGGGCTTGATATGATTGCGGTGGACGGAAATGCGTCTGCTGAGACCATTTCGGCGATTATTGCGGACGAGATGGCGATCGGGGTTATAAACAATAAAACGACCGCGGTGCGGATTATTCCGGCGGTTGGATATAAACCGGGCGAGCGGCTTGATTACGGCGGGTTGCTCGGCTCGGCGCCGATTATGCCGGTGAGTGAGTTTAGCAGCGCGGACTTTATCGGCAGAGGCGGGCGGATTCCCGCGCCGATTAGTAGTTTGAAGAATTAGAAAGCCTCCTTTGGCAAAGGAGGTGGCAGGCGAAGCCTGACGGAGGATTGTATGATTTTACCAAGAAACAAAAATCTAAAAACAAAATCTAATATTCTTCGTAACAACACAACAAAACAAGAAAATCGTTTATGGTACGATTTTCTTAAAAAACATAATTTGCAGTTTTACAGACAAAGAATTATCGAAAATTATATCGTTGATTTTTATTGTCCGAACGCTAAATTGGTAATTGAACTTGACGGTTCACAACATTATAAAGAGGAAACGGCAGAATATGATGTTTTAAGAACGGAATACTTGAATTCGTTAGATATTCATGTGCTTCGCTTTTCTAACAGAGATATAGAGAATAATTTTGAGGGCGTTTGTCAAAGTATTGAAAAGACAATCCTCAGTCATCTTCGCTGACAGCTCCTTTGCCAAAGGAGCCTATGCTCGAACGGAGTGAGCTATATAGAACGAATCGACGATTTGCAAATCAATAATTTAAAACTTATTCAAAACAGCGACCATTTCTGCTTCGGGGTGGACGCTGTTTTGTTAGCGAACTATGCTTCGACGTCTAAAGGGAAGCAGCCGGACAAAATTTTGGATTTGTGTTGCGGAAATGGGATTATTCCTGTTTTGCTTACGGCGAAAACAGAGGCACATCATATTGTCGGCGTGGAGATTCAATCGGATGTTGCTGACTTAGCGCAGCGGAATGTTGAACTTAACGGTTTGCAGAGACGAGTGGAGATTATATGCGATGATTTGAAAAATTGCGGTGAGATTTTGTCGGCAAACTCATTCGACATTGTCACCTGCAATCCGCCGTATAAGGAGGCGGGAGGCGGGCTTGTTAATGAGGCGGACGCGCTTACCATTGCGCGGCATGAGGTAAAGTGTACGCTATCCGATATTATTTCGGTTTCGGCGAAGCTGCTTCGAGAGGGCGGACGACTTTGTATGGTTCACCGTCCCGAGCGATTGGTGGATTTGCTGACGCTAATGCGGCAGAATCGGTTGGAGCCTAAGCGATTGCGAATGGTTCACCCCAAGCCGGGTAAAACGGCGAATTTGGTGTTGATTGAAGCGGCGAAGTATGGGAAGCCGAAGCTGTTTCTCGATCCGCCGTTGTATGTGTATAACGAAAATGGCGAGTATTCGGACGAGATTAATGAGATATATGAAAGGCAGGGGTGATTTATGAGCGGCACACTCTATTTATGCCCGACGCCGATTGGGAATCTTGAAGATATTACGTTTCGAGTGATTTCGACGTTGAAATCTGTTGACCTTATCGCGGCGGAGGATACGCGGCATACCATTAAACTACTTAATCATTTCGAGATTAACACGCCGCTGACGAGCTACTACGAGCATAACAAGCGGCACAAGGGAACTTTGCTGCTTGATCGGCTTTTGCGTGGGGAGAATATCGCGATTGTGTCCGACGCGGGAACGCCGGGGATTTCGGATCCGGGCGAGGATATGGTTAGGTTGTGCGTTGAAAACGAGATTGAGGTTATCGCGCTTCCGGGGGCGACGGCGGTTACGGTTGCGCTTACTGCGTCGGGGTTGCCGACGGGGCGATTTGCGTTTGAAGGATTTTTGACGACAAACAAGAAGAACCGCAGGGCGCATTTAGAAGGCGTGAAAGACGATACGCGGACTTTGATATTTTACGAGGCGCCGCATAAGTTGAAGTCTACGCTTGCTGATATGTTAGAGGCGTTTGGCGACCGTGATATCGTTATCGCGCGGGAGCTTACCAAAAAATTTGAGGAAGTTAACCGCACGACAATCACGGCGGCGATTGAAAAGTATGAGGAGGTTACTCCGAAAGGTGAATTTGTGCTGGTGATTGAAGGGTTTGTAGGGGACGGCGTCCTCGACGTCCCGATTGATCAAAGTCGCATTGAATCAGAGCTTAAAAGGCTGATTGAACAAGGATTGTCCGGCAATGAGGCGGCAAAGGTGATTGCGAAGGAATATAGCTTGCCGAAGCGGGAAGTTTACGCGATTTATTTGGAAATTTCCAAAGATTGAAAAATTTCTTGAAAAATTTAGGAACATTTGATATAATAGGTTATAAAATTAAGTTTGCGTCAAATTGCGTAAGATTTCGCCTCCAACTCCCGGAGCGTGTATAACAGATACCCGACGCAGCGTTTTCGGCGGAAGATTGCGTAATTTCACGCAAACCGGTAGGTGATGATATGTCAAGTAAGTTTGAGTTTAAAAAACTATATAAAAGACTACAGCGGGCGACTTTTGTAAATCTTTTCGTTGTGTTCGCATTTGCGGCGGCGGCGTTTTTTGTGAATCGCGTGTTTTCGGCGTGGTTGGCAGGATTCGCGATTGTTTACACGCTTTACGTTTTGCTGACCGGCAAGAAGCGTAAGCGGGATTTGCACAGATATATCCGGAATATTTCCAACTATATCAGCAATCAGAGCAGTAAGGCGATTATCAATTTGCCTATGCCGATTGTGATTACCGATTTGAATGGCGATATCGCTTGGTGTAACAAAGAATTCGAGAATATCATGGAAACGGATGAGCTTTTCGGAGTTTCGATACAGGAAAAAGTTGCGGATATTTCTGTTTCAGAGCTTGCGGCGGAAAGTCAAGTTGAAATTCGGCATAATGATTGGATTTACAGTATTTCGAGCCACTCTATCGAGAGTGAAGATATAATGGACGGCAAGAAAATTCTGGTGATGTATTGGTTCGATAAAACGGAGGAGCGACGGCTTCTTAAAACCTATAACGACGAGCGGATTGTTGAATGTATCATAATGATTGATAATTATGACGAGGTTTTGCAAAAAACGCCGGACGATAATCACGCTTCACTTTCGGCGGAGATTGAAAAGATGGTTCAGCAGTTCGCGGCGGAATATGAGGGAATGATTAAGCGATTCGAGCGGGATAAATTTTCGGTGCTTTTGTACGAGCGGGATTTGGCGCGGATTGTTGAGAATAAGTTCGATATTTTGGATAAAATTCGTGAGATTGATATGGAAAATCAAATTCCGGTGACGCTTAGCATTGGCGTTGGGAAAAATGGGAAAAATATTATAGAGAGCGACAAGTTCGCGCGAACCGGGATTGATATGTCACTTGGGCGGGGCGGCGACCAGGCGGTGGTTTACGACGGCGACACTTTCGAGTTTTTCGGCGCGAAGTCGCGGGAAGTTGAAAAACGGACAAAGGTTAAAGTTCGGGTTGTGGCGCACGCTTTGCGGGAATTGATTCTAAAAGCGGATAAAGTCATAATTATGGGGCACAAAAATGCCGATTTGGACAGTATCGGCGCGTCGTTGGGCGTATACCGCGCGGTTGCCGCGACGGGGAAAGACGCTTATATTGTTACCGGCCCTGTTAGCGGAACGTCGAAAACTTTGGTGGATAAAATACTTGATAATCCTATGTATAACGGCGTAATTCTGACCGGTGAGCAGGCGGAGAACATTAGAACCCGCGATACGTTGATTATTATCGTGGATACTCATAAGCCGAGTTTCCTCGCGTATCCGGATTTGATTCACGAAGCGGAGTCGGTGGTTTTGATTGACCACCATCGGCGCGGGCCGGAATTTTTGGAAAACACCGTTTTGGCTTATCACGAACCGTATGCGTCTTCCGCGTGCGAGATGGTGACCGAGATGTTGCAATACATGCAGGACGCGCCGAAGTTGTCGGTGTTTGAGGCGGAAGTTCTTTACGCGGGAATGGTTTTGGATACCAAAGGATTTACGGTTAAAACCGGTGTTCGAACATTTGAGGCGGCGGCGTATTTGCGGCGAATCGGGGTTGACACCCTTGAAGTGAAGAAAATATTTAAGAATAATATTGACAGTTTCGTTAAGAAGGCGTCAATCGTTGCGCAGACGAGGATTTTACGGGAGAACATCGCGATTTCGGGGTTTGAGGCCGATGAAAAAGACGCTGTAACCCTTACCGCGCAAACGGCGGACGAACTTTTGAATATCAGCGGGATTGCCGCCGCGTTTGTGCTTGCGAAGCACGATAATACGGTTTATATCAGCGGTCGGTCGCTTGGAGATATAAATGTGCAGGTTATTTTGGAGAAGTTGGGCGGCGGCGGGCATATGATGGTTGCCGGCGCGCAGATTGAGGCGGCGAACTTAGTTGAGGCGGAGGAAAGGTTGCAGGCCGCGATAGATGAAACATTAACGGAGTAAAATAATTTGCATCAAATTGCGTAAGGTTTCGTCGAAAACACACGGGAGCGTGTATAAAGATACCCGACCGTGTGTTTTCGGCGGAAGATTGCGTGATTTCATGCAAATATAAGGGGGAAAAGTGAATGAAAGTTATACTATTACAAGATGTAAAGGCGCAGGGCAAAAAAGGTGACGTTATTAAAGTTAGCGACGGTTACGCGCGGAATGCTTTGATTCCGAAAGGGTTAGCGGTCGAGGCGACACCGCAGGCGGTAAAGCAATTGCAAGACAAGCAGGCGGCGGACGCGCGACGATTCGCGAGCGACGAGCAAACGGCGAAAGATATGGCGAAACGCTTAGAAACCATCACCGTTACGCTTAAAGCAAAAGCGGGGGAGAACGGAAAGTTGTTCGGCTCGATTACGTCGAAAGATGTTACCGACGCGCTTGATAAACAGGCGAAAATTTCTCTTGATAAGCGGAAAGTTGACCTTTTGGATGGGATTAAAACTTTAGGGGAGCATACGGTTAAGGCAAGTTTGTTTCCGAATGTTTTTGGCGAGTTTAAGGTTGAGGTTGTTGGGGAGTAGGACTTTGCCCTATGATCCCTCCGTGGGAGCGATTGCGGCGAATGCCGCATAATTTTTAGGGCTTTGCCCTAAAACCCATTTTGCCGCTGAGGCGGCGGGCATATGACCTGCCGGTCGGGCATTAAGGGCTCTGCCCTTAATAATCCCGGTCGCCTATGGACGCAAACGCCAAAATGCGGCGATTTGCGCCAAAGCCGGCGACAGAAAATCTTGGTTAGATAGCCGCATTCGCGGAAAGATTAGCGAGATATAACGCCGTTTCTAGTCGAGGTTGCGGCTTTTGCCGCCGTAAGCACTAAACTGAGAGGTGAGTTGTTTGCACATATTTAGCGGCGCGTTTTTGATAGCGCGAAAGCGCGTTTGCGCCGCAAGTTTTGATAAAACTTTTTTAAAAGTTTTTCGGGGTGTGTTGAGGGTGTTCGACAACACCCTTGACAAACTTGGGCTTAGCCCTAGAAAGAGGAATTATAAATGGAATTTATCGAAAGAACGTTGCCGTGGTCGGCGGAGGCAGAGGTCGCCGTGCTTGGCAGCATGTTTATGGACAATAATGTTATATCCGACGTTGCGCCGCGGCTGGCGGGTGACGATTTTTATATGCCGCGAAATAATGAGCTGTACGAGGCGATGATCGACCTTTATAACCTCGGAACGCCGATTGAAATGGTGACTTTAGTTGAACATTTGAAGTTGCGCGGTAGTTTCGACCGAATCGGTGGGCTTGAGTATGTTGCCGAAGTTATGTCGGCGACGGTGACGAGTGCGAATGTGAAATATTATACTAAAATTATCGAAGAAAAGTCGACGCTTCGCAAGCTTATCAAGGCTTGCGGCGAGATTGAAGCGGAGGCGTTCGGCGGAGAGTCGGAAGTTGAGGAAATCGTATCCAACGCCGAGCAGGCGATATTTAATATTATCGAAAACCGCAATACGCGGGATTTTGAGCATATTAAATCGTTGCTTGAACAAAGTTTGGAGAAAATTGAGGAGCTTAGCGAAAAGTCGGAGCAGGTGACCGGCGTTTACACCGGATTTGCTGATCTTGACCGAATGACGGCGGGGTTTCAGCCGTCGGATTTGATTCTGATTGCCGCGCGGCCGTCGATGGGGAAAACAAGTTTCGCGCTTAACATCGCGCAAAACGCGGCGGTGATGAGAAATACGCCCGTCGCAGTGTTTAGCTTGGAAATGTCGGGGGTTCAGCTTGCGACAAGGATGCTCTCGGCGCAAGCCATGATAAGTTCGACGAAAATCAGAAACGGCGATTTGCGGGACAACGATTGGGTGGAAGTTACGCGGGCGATGGAACCGCTTTGCAACGCGCCGATATATATCGATGATTCGTCGGGGATTACGGTGACCGAAATCGCCGCGAAGTGTCGGCGATTGAAGCTTGAAAAAGGGCTTGGAATGATTGTAATTGACTATTTGCAGCTTATGCGAGGTTCGCGGCGAAGTGAGAATCGGCAAACTGAGGTGGCGGAGATTTCACGGTCGCTTAAAATTTTGGCGAAAGAGCTTGACGTGCCTGTTGTTACGTTGTCGCAGTTATCGAGGGGTCCCGAAAGTCGTGCCGATCATCGTCCGATGTTGTCGGATTTGCGTGAGTCGGGCGCGATTGAGCAGGATGCTGACGTTGTTATGTTTTTGTATCGTGACGATTATTATAACGAGGAAACCGAGGAGCGCAACGTCGCGGAGTGTATTCTTGCGAAGCACCGTAACGGCGAGGTTGGGAAGGTGAAACTTGCGTGGCTTGCGGAGTATACGAAGTTTTCGAATTATACCGGCGGACATCGGGACGGTGAGTGGTAAGCGAGGAGTAGTTTTATGAAATTATTATTTATATTCGGCGCGCCCGCCTCGGGTAAAATGACAGTTGGACAAGAATTGATGAAAATTACAGATTTGCGTTTATTTCACAATCATATGGCCATTGACCTTGTTGTTGAAATATTTGACAACTTCAATATGGGTGTTATTTCGAAAATTAGAGAGGTAATTTTTGAGGAATTCGCTAAAACCGATAATTATGGATTAATTTTCACTTATATGCTGGGATTTGATAACCAATCCGAATATGGCTGGGACTTTATAAACAAAGTTTGCGATATTTTCAAGCAAGCGAACGCCGAAACCGAAATTTATTATGCTGAACTGGTAGCGCCGCAAGAAATTAGGCTTCAAAGGAACGTAACAGAAAATAGGTTGAAACATAAGCCGTCAAAAAGAGATATTGAATGGTCGAATCAAGGGTTGATAGAATGGGATAAAACATTTCGTTTTGTCAGCAATGACGGGGAAATTCCCGATGATATGCTTGAGCGTTATATAAAAATTGATAACTCAAACCTTCCGCCCGACGTTGTGGCGAAGATGATAAAAGAAAGGTTTTCTTTATAATGAAAATCGTAGAACAAATTAAAAATACGATAAATTCATACGATATGCTAAAATGCGGCGATTCGGTGCTTGTCGGAGTTTCGGGCGGCGCAGATTCGGTGTGTTTACTTTATGTTTTGCATGACCTGAGGGACGAGCTTAATATTAAGCTGTCGGTTGCGCATTTAAACCACGGTTTGCGCGGGGCGGACGCGGATAATGACGAGCGATTTGTCGCGGAATTGTGCAATCGATTGGGGATTAAGTTTTATAGTAAGAAAGTTGACTTATTGAGCGATAACGATACCGTCGAATCCGCGGGGCGGCGAGCGAGGTATAAGTTTTTCGCTGATTTGAAGCGGGCGCATAAGTTTGACAAAATCGCGACGGCGCACCATATGGACGACCAGGCGGAGACCGTGATTATGCGAATTATGCGCGGGACGGGGATTAGCGGACTTGGCGGGATTCAATATATTCGCGATGATGGCGTTATTCGTCCGTTATTGGACGTTTCCCGAAAGGAAATCGAGGAGTATCTGCGCGCGAACAATATAGATTATCGAACGGACAGCACGAATTCCGATACAGAGTTTACGCGCAACCGTATACGCACCGAGCTTTTTCCGTATTTGGAGGCGAGCTTTAACCCGAACATCAAAGAGGCGCTTTGCCGACTTGTTACAACCGCCGGAGAGGACGGCGCGTTTTTGGAGAATTACGCGCGCCGCTTATACAAGCGGCTTAAAAATCCTTTGCCGCAAAGCGAGCCGATTTGCTTGCATATTTCGAGTATTTTGATGGTCGGAAAGCCGATTTTGGCGCGATTGATTCGAATTGCGGCGGAAGATGCATTGGGATATTTTCCGCAGTTGGAAAATAAGCATATTGACGATATTTTAGCCCTTGCGGGCGCGGGGAAATCGGGAAGTTCGTTGGATTTGCCGCATGATTTAAGGGTTACGGTGAATTATGATTGGCTGACGTTTTCTAAACAGAGCGAGGTTCAGATGTTCGGCGCGTTTTATCTTGAAATTGAGCCGAACGGGGTTTATGAGATTAAAAAGTATGGCGTGAGGATTACCGCGCGACAGATTGCTTATGCGGATTATACGCCGGAGAAGTATGATACGTTTGTTGACGCCGACAAGCTTGCGGGACGGAAGCTGCATCTTCGCAAGCGGCAGGACGGCGATAAAATGGCGGTTTACGCCGATGGGCGGACGAAGAAAGTGAACGATATTTTTACCGATATGAAAATCGCGCGGCATCACCGTGATCGACAGTTGATTCTTGCGACAAATGATGAAGTGATTGCTATTTTAGGAGTTCGCGTGAGCGAGAAATATAGGGCGGACAGCGATACTAAGGAAGGGATTTTGATTAGATATGAAAGTCTCGAAAATTTTGATAACTAAAGAGGAAATCGCCGAATGCGTAAAAGCTTTGGCGGCGCGGATAAATGCGGACTATAAGGGCAAAGAGCTTTACGTTATCGGCATTTTGAACGGTTCATTTATATTTATGGCTGACTTGGTTCGCGCGCTTGATGTTGATTTGAAGATAGAATTTATGGGGATTTCAAGCTACCAGGACGGCACTGAAAGTACGGGGAAGTTGCTGATTACCAAAGATATTCACCTAAATTTGAATGCGGCGGATGTTTTGGTGGTGGAAGATATTATTGACAGCGGGGTTACCGCGGCGCGATTGGTTGAAATGCTGAAATCGCGCAATACGAAAAGTATCAAGGTTTGCGCATTGCTGAATAAGCAAAGTCGGCGGGTGAACGATTTTTCCGCTGATTATGTGGGGTTTGAAATTGAAGATGAGTTTGTGGTGGGGTACGGATTGGATTGTGCGGGCAAGTTTAGGAATTTGCGTGAAATCGCGCACCTAGCGTTCGAACCGGCTCCTTGAGTATCTATATACACAGCGTCGCCGGTTCAAACACTATGCACGCAATTTGACACAAATTATAAAATAAGGAGTGACTATAATAATGATACGTACTAGATTTGCGCCCAGTCCTACGGGATATATGCACGTTGGGAACTTGCGGACGGCGCTTTATGCCTATCTTTTGGCGAGGAAGAACAATGGCAAGTTTATTTTGCGAATTGAGGATACCGATCAGGAGCGATATGTTGACGGCGCGGTTGACGTGATATACAAAACGCTTGCGGAGACGGGATTAGTCCATGACGAAGGTCCCGACGTCGGCGGGGATTACGGACCGTATATCCAAAGCGAGCGGCGGGGAATGTATAAGGAATACGCATTGGAGCTTGTTGAAAAGGGCGGGGCGTATTACTGCTTCTGCGATAAAGAGCGGCTGGACGATGTTCGCCGCCGTCAGGAGTTGTCTAAACAACCGCCGAAGTATGACGGGCATTGTTCGCGACTGTCGAAAGAGGAAGTTGATGCGAAGCTTGCGGCGGGCGTTCCGTGGGTGATTCGGCAGAAGATGCCGCACAGCGGTGAGACCACCTTTGTTGACGAAGTTTTTGGCTCGATTACGACCGAGAACAGCGTTTTGGACGATAACGTTTTGCTTAAATCGGACGGTATGCCAACGTATAACTTTGCAAACGTTATAGACGACCATTTGATGAAAATTACGCATATTATTCGGGGGTCGGAGTATTTGTCATCGACGCCGAAGTATAATTTGTTGTATGAGGCGTTCGGGTGGGACATTCCGGCATATATTCACTGTTCGCCGGTTATGAAAGACTCGTCGCGCAAGCTTTCCAAGCGGGACGGCGACGCGTCGTATGAAGATTTTATCGAAAAAGGATACCTAAAAGAGGCGGTGCTGAACTATATCGCGTTGCTTGGGTGGAGCCCTAAGGGCGAGCGGGAGAAGTTTACGCTTGAAGAGATGATTGAGGCGTTCGACGTGTCGGGCATCAGCAAATCGCCCGCGATATTTGACGAGAATAAGCTTTTGTGGCTTAACGGCGAGTATTTGCGGGAAATGAGTGCGGATGAGTTTCACCAAAAGGCTTTGCCGTACTATGAGGGCGTTATTACCAATCCGAATATTGACACAACTTTGGTGAGCGCGCTTTTGCAGAAGCGGTGTGAGAAGTTGAGCGATATTCCGGAGCAAGTAGACTTTTTCGACCGTTTGCCGGATTATGATACCGAATTATATGTGCACAAGAAGATGAAAACGGATCGAGAGAATTCGAAAGTTGCGTTAGAGCAGATTTTGCCCACACTTGAGGCGATTTCTGATTGGACGCGCGATAATATTCACGATGAGTTGATGCGTTTGGTTGAGAAAATGGGCGCGAAAAACGGGCAAGTGCTTAGCCCGCTTCGCGTTGCGTTATCAGGCAAACCTGCGTCACCGGGCGGTTCGCCCGATTTGGCGTATATTTTAGGAAAAGATGAGACGTTAAGCCGCATACGAGCAGGCGTTGCGAAGTTGTAGTGCGCCCTGCGGGCGTGGGCTTTTTGCCGCTGCGGCGGCAGGCTTTTTCAGAGCGAGGCTCTGGAGCATTGTGACCTGCCGGTCGGGCATTAAGGGCTCTGCCCTTAATAATCCCGGTCGCCTGGCGGTCACAAACGCAAAGAACGCGATTTGTGCCGCGAGCGGCGACAAAAAAACTGGGTTAGCGAACCGCGTTCGCGGAAAGATTAGCGAGATATAGTACTGCGCCCATTCGAGACCGATCCGCGCCTAAAAGCGCGAGATATTGTTTAGATAGGAGCGAGTTGTTTGCACTCGCTTCCGCGCCATGTGTGCTTGGTTTGTAAGCACGTGCATGAGCGCGGCGCTTTTGATCAAACTTTTGGCGCGCAAAAGTTTGCTGGATTGGCAAGGACTGGTCCTTGCCGCGCCGCGCGCGCCCGAGCAACGCCTGCCGCCGCAGCGGCAAAAACCCGCGCCCGCAGGCGCAAAAAAGGCTCCAGAGCCTCGCTCTGAAAAAGGGTCTTAGGGCATACGCCCTAACGAAAGGAGGCAATAACATGAACATACAATCTAAATTTTCCGATAAAGTTATTAACCTAAACGCGTCGGCGATACGCGAGATATTCAAACTTATCGGCAAGCCGGGGATTATCTCGTTCGCGGGCGGCGCGCCTGCGGCGGAAGGATTTCCCGCGAACCGATTATCGGACATTTCAAAGCAAATCCTGCGCGATAGGGGCGGAGTTGCGTTGCAGTACGGTATTACCGAGGGATACGCGCCGCTTCGTGAATGGGTAAAAGAGCGGCTTGCCGAACAGGAAATTGGTGGCGATTACGACGAAACCGTGATCGTTTCAGGCGGTCAGCAGGGGATTGATCTTGCCGCACACTCGCTGATTAACGCAGGCGATGTTGTGATTTGTGAGGAACCGAGTTTTATCGGCGGATTGAACGCGTTTCGTTCGTATAACGCCGAGATTTGCGGCGCACCGATTGAGCCGGACGGCATTGACGTCGTCGCGGTGGAAAATATCTTAAAACAGAAGAAAAATGTGAAATTTATATATACAATTCCGACGTTTCAGAATCCGACAGGGATTACCATGTCGCTTGAGAAGCGTAAAAAGCTGTTGTCGCTTGCGAAAGAGTACGATGTGATGATTATGGAAGATAATCCTTACGGCGAGTTGCGGTTTGAGGGCGAGGATATTCCGACGATAAAGTCAATGGATACTGAGGGACGCGTGATTTATATCGGTTCGTTTTCTAAAATACTCTCGCCCGGCTTGCGGGTTGGCTTCGTCTGCGCAGATGCGAGTTTGGTTGACCGCATGGTGGTTTGCAAGCAGACGAGCGACGTTCATACAAACGTGTTCGCGCAAATGCTTGTGCATGAGTTTGTGACGCAGTATTCGATTGACGAGCATATTGAAAATTTGTGCGGGCTTTACGGGAAGCGGTGCCGCAAAATGATAAAATGTATCAAGAATTATTTCCCGAACGAAGTGACGTTTACGCGTCCGCAGGGCGGGCTGTTTATATTCTGCACAATGCCGGACGGGGTTGATTCCCGGGAGATTATGGAAAGGGCGCTCAAGAAAAATGTAGCCTTTGTCCCGGGGGCGACAACCATGATTGACGATAAGGCGGTTTACAGCACGTTTCGGCTGAATTATTCGAATATGTCGAGTGAGAAGATAGAGTTGGGGATTAAAATGCTTGGGAATGTGTTGTGGAATGAAATTTAGGTTTTTTGCGCCCTGCGGGCGCGGGTTAAGGCGCAATGCGCCTTAGACCTTGCGGCGAATGCCGCATAGTTTTTAGGGCAAAGCCCTAAAAACCAATTTTGCCGCTGTGGCGGCGGGCGTTGCGCGGGCGCGCGCGGCGCGGCAAGGACCAGTCCTTGCCAATGCAGCAAACTTTTGCGCGACAAAAGTTTAATCAAAACCGTCGCCCTCCCCGCCGCGACCCACAAGCAAAAACCGCTTGCGGGTGCCCCGCTGGCGGAACCGCGGGCGAAAGTTACTACAATCAACGCACCCTAAGCAAATTATATCTCGCGCTTTTAGGCGCGGGACGGTCTCAAACGGAGAGCAGTGCTATATCTCGCTAGTCTTTCCGCGAATGCGGCTATCTGCGGTTTTTCGTCGCCGCTTGCGGCACAAATCGCGTCTTTTGCGTTTGTGATCGCCAGGCGACCGGGATTATTAAGGGCAGAGCCCTTAATGCCCGACCGGCAGGTCACACGCCCTCGGGCCAGACCCGAAAAAGCCCGCGCCCGCAGGCGCAAAAACGGGTCTTAGGGCACACGCCCTAACAAGAAAGGAAGATATTACTTTATGGAAAATAAAAAAACCATATTAAGCGCGATACAGCCGTCGGGCGCGCTTACAATCGGGAATTATTTGGGCGCGCTGAAGAATTGGGCGGCGTTACAGGACGAATACAACTGCTGTTTCTGCGTTGCGGATATGCACGCAATTACGGTGCGGCAAGTGCCGGCGGAATTGCGCAAAAACTCGCTTGATTTGCTTGCGCTGTTTATCGCGGCGGGAATTGACGTTGAAAAGCATATTTTGTTTATCCAATCGCAGGTGCCGCAGCACGCGCAGCTTTCGTGGGTGCTGACTTGCAACACTTATATGGGCGAGCTTAGCCGCATGACGCAGTTTAAGGATAAGTCACAGCGATATTCCGGTTCGGTTGCGGGCGAGAATATCAACGCCGGGCTGTTTACATACCCGTCATTGATGGCGGCGGATATTTTACTTTATCAAGCCGATCTTGTGCCTGTTGGCGCCGATCAGAAGCAACATTTGGAGCTTGCGCGGGATTTGGCGGTTCGGTTTAACAACGCGTATTCCGAAACGTTTAAGGTTCCCGAGCCGTATATCGCAAAGGTTGCGGCGCGGATTATGAGTTTGCAAGATCCGTTTTCGAAGATGTCAAAGTCGGATGATAACGCGAATTCGTATATTTTGTTGCTTGACCCGATTGACACGGCGGTGAAGAAAGTTAAGCGCGCGGTTACAGACAGCGGCGCGGAGGTCAAACGTGGCGAGGGTAAAGAGGGCGTTGAGAATTTGATGAACATTTATTCCGCGGTTACCGGCAAAAATATGGAAGAAATCGAACTTGAGTTCGAGGGCAAGGGATACGGCGACTTTAAAGGCACGGTTGCCGAGAGTGTTGCCGATTGTTTGCGTCCGATTCAAGAAAAATATAACGATTTGATGAAAAATAAGGATTATTTGCAGGAAGTTTATACCGCCGGCGCGCAAAAGGCGCAAGGGTTGGCGAATAAGACGCTTAGGAAGGTTTATAAGAAAGTTGGGTTTTTGCAATAGGATTTTGCAAAAACCCTAAAAACCTTTTTCAGCGAAGTCGCTGTAGCGTTTTGCCCTTGTCAGGGCAGGACGACAAGGGTGTATTGACACCCTTGTCAATCCCCAAAAAACTTTTGACGGCAAAAGTTTTACAAAACCGTCGCCACTATGCCGCCGACCCTTCCCGACAAAAAGCGTCGGGCGGGTACCCCGTCTGGCATGAGGGCGACACAAGTTAGAGAGCCGCATTCGCGGAAAGATTAGCGAGATATAACACCGCTGTCGATCAAGAACGACCCGCGCCTAAAAGCGCGATATATTGTTTGAATAGGAGTGAGTTGTTTGCACTCGCCTCCGCGCCACGTGCGCTCGGTTTGTGAGCGTGTTCGTGAGCGCGGCGCTTTTGATCAAACTTTTGGCGCGCAAAAGTTTGCTGGATTGTTAAGGACTGGTCCTTAACAAAATAAACGCCCGCGTCCGCAGGCGCAAAATAGCCCGCCGCCGCAGCGGCAAAAAAAAGCAATTTCTGCTACAAAAGAGAAAAAGAAAAGAGGAAAAATCATGTTCGACAATAACGGATTACGAATCATTTTATCACTGCTTGTTGCGTTTTTGGTGTCGTTTTCGGCGACGCCGGTTGTTATGCTTTACGCCAACAAAATCGGCGCAATGGATGTTCCGAAAGATAATCGGCGCGTTCATAAAAAACCGATACCGCGCATAGGCGGGCTTGCGATTTTCTATGGATTTATCATATCGGTGCTGATTTTCGCGGCGATTGACCGGGAAATGATGGGAATTTTAATCGGAAGCGTGATTATCGTAACCGTCGGCGTTATTGACGATATAAAAGGGTTGCCGGCGATTGTGAAACTGATTTTTCAGCTTATCGCGGCGGGAGTTGTTGTATATTCCGGCGTGCAGATTGAATTTTTGGGAATTCCGAACTTTATCTCGGAATATGGCGGGGTTATCCCGCTTACCGGCTGGATTTCGACGGGAGTTACGGTTTTATGGATTGTCGCGGCGACGAATGCGGTCAACTTGATTGACGGGCTTGACGGGCTTGCGGTTGGCGTGTCCAGTATCGCGTCAATGTCGCTTCTCGCGCTGACTTTATTCGTTGTGGGCGAGCCGAATATTCCGATTATTACCGCCGCCGTGGCGGGCGCGGGCTTCGGATTTTTGCCGTACAACTATAATCCGGCGAAGATATTTATGGGCGATACCGGCTCGACGTTTTTAGGGTTTATCCTCGCTTGCGTGGCGGTTCAAGGATTATTTAAAATGTCGGCGGTTATGTCGCTTGCGATTCCGATATTGATTTTGGGGCTTCCGCTTTTCGACACGGGGTTCGCGTTTTTGCGCCGAATGTTAAAAGGGCAATCGCCAATGACGCCCGACCGCGGGCATTTGCACCATCGATTGCTGGATATGGGATTTACACAGCGGCAAGCGGTCGCGATACTTTACACAATGGCGGCGGTGTTATCGCTCAGCGCGGTTGTAATTTCAACAAGAGGTTTTTCGCGCGGGCTTTTGCTTGTTTTGGCGGTCGCGGTGATAATGATGTTGGGAATGAAGATTAGAATGCAAAAAGCGGCACCGAGGCTAGCGCGCCGCAAAGAGCGGGAAGAGGCTGAAAAGGAGCAGGAATGAAATCCCGAAAATACAACATATGACAATTAAGCTTACATCAAAACACAACAATTAAGTTTGCGTCAAATTGCGTAAAATTTCGTCTAAATGACATCACGTAAACCGCAGGCGTACAAATGTACGTTGAGGATTTTCGAGATGGCATTTCGGCGGAAGGTTGCGTAATTTCACGTAAACCGAGAGGTGATATAAAAATGATAAAAGTTATGACCATCTTCGGCACGCGCCCCGAGGCGATTAAAATGGCGCCGGTGATTAAAGAACTCGAAAAACATCCCGACAAAATTCAGTCTATCGTTTGCGTAACGGCACAGCATAGGCAGATGCTTGATCAGGTGCTTGATATTTTCGATATTACGCCGGATTATGACCTTGATATCATGCGCGAGCGGCAAACTTTGGTGGAAATTGTAACTCGTTCGCTTGAAGGGCTTGATCGGATTATGAAAGAGGCGAAGCCGGATATCGTGCTTGTTCACGGCGACACTTCCACCACTTTTGTGGGAAGTCTTGCCGCGTTTTATAATCAAATTTCGGTGGGACATGTTGAGGCGGGATTGCGCACTTTCGATAAATATTCGCCGTATCCGGAGGAGGTAAACCGCCGATTGACCGGCGTTATGACCGACATGCACTTTTCGCCGACCGAAACGAATCGCAAGAATTTGCTTGCGGAAAACGTGAGCGATAAAGATATATTCGTTACGGGAAACACGGTGATTGACGCGCTTAAAACGACGGTTTCGAGCGATTATAAGTTTAAGGATGAAACCCTTGCGGGGGTTGACTTCGATAAAAATAAAGTAATCATCATGACGGCGCACAGGCGGGAGAATTTGGGCGAGCCACTTAGAAATATCTGCCTCGCGGTGCGTGATTTGGTGGAGAAGTTTGAGGATATCGTTGTTGTGTATCCGGTTCATCTGAATCCGGCGGTAAGGGACGTTGCTTTCGAGATTTTGGGCGGATTGGACAGAGTGAAGTTGATTGACCCGGTAAACGCGGACGAGCTTCATAATTCTATCGCGCGGGGATATATGGTTCTGACCGATTCGGGCGGACTTCAGGAGGAGGCTCCGTCGCTTGGCAAGCCGGTTCTTGTGTTGCGCAACGAGACCGAGCGTCCTGAAGCGGTTGACGCGGGAACGGTGAAGATTGCGGGCGTTGATCGAGATACTATTTTCCGAATGGCGAGCGAATTAATTGAAAATTCGGATGCTTACAATAAAATGGCGAAAGCGGTAAATCCATACGGTGACGGTTTCGCGTCCGAACGTATAGTTAAGGCGATTTTGGAACGGTTTTGATAAAAATGTCCCCGCAATTTGATATTTTGAGGTTATATTGACACAAACCCAAATATCAAAGGAGGAATAATTATGAAAACGATAAGAAACAGTTCGTTAATAGCAAAAACATTAGCGCTTGTGGTGGTGACCGCGCTCTTGCTCACGGCAATGCCGGTGACGGCGTACGGCGATTACAACGATGTGCCGATCAGTCACTGGGCGTATAACTCTATAATGCAATGGAGTACGGGCGCGACGCCTGTGCTTGAAGGGTATGGGGACGGAGATTTCGGTCCGGATTTGCCGATTATGTCACGCGACCTTGACCTCATACTTAATCGCATGTTAGGCGTTTCGGACAATCAGTGGTATGCCAGCACTCCGATTACCCGCGAACGCGCGGCTTATCAAATCGCGATTGCGCTTGGCGTTGACCCGCTAAACTCGCCAAGTGTGCGTTTTAATGACGACGCGGCGATTAATCAGCAATACAGACCATACATATACGGTCTCGTACAAAAAGGCATATTGAACATTGACGGCATAGGCGGACGGCAATTTGGGCCGGCGCTTTCTCTCACACGGGCGGAAGTGGTTCATATTTGTTATAACGCTCTTTCGGCGATTGTTGATTACAACATTTCGAACCAATCGTTCGATAAAACCGTCATCATCCGCCGTCCGAATATTACGCTTCAAAATGTTACAATTTACGGCGATCTTATCATCGGGCAAGGCGCCGGAAACAGCGCTGTCACCTTGAACGGCGTGACGGTTCAAGGACGCGTAATCATATTCGGCGGAAACGCGGTTAACATTGGTGGTAATAGCGATATCGACAACGCGGTATTGCGTTCGAACACATTTATCGCCGGGTTGGGAACTCTTAGAAACTTGACAGTAACGCAAGATGTTACACGCGATGTCAGCGTAACGACGCCAAGAACTTACGTTAATAACCAAAGCCGCTCGGCGAACGTTGTGGACGCGCAAGGGAATATCGTAGTGAGATACGGTCAAAGCGGCTATACCGGATACGGCGAAAGGTATTACAGCGTTACATTCCGTGTCAGCGAAGACCCTGAAGAAACGAACGAGCGCAGATTCGATGTGCTTGATGTTTTGGATACCGACCGCGACGGCTATGTAACCGCGCCGACCAGGTACGATATCGAAAGATATTATCGCAACGTAGATTTTAGCGGCTACGCATTCCGAGGTTGGTTCTCCGACGCGTATGGCGGCAGGAAAATCGCCAACGCCGGCGGATATTATCGTCCCGAAAATAACGGCGGCAGATATTTAGAACTGTTCGCTCGTTGGGAATATGTCGGAACGGTAGAAGACGCGAACGCGGCAATCAGTGGAGTAAACGTAAGCGGAACTGTCGATAACGACATTTCAGCAGTGAGCGCACAGATTACACTTAGCGGCGTTACGGTTACCGATCCGGCGCGGATTCGTAACCTTGACGTAACTGATTGGTTTAACAATTTCTTGATTGACTTTGTCAACGATTCTCCGGTTTATATGAGTTTGGCAGATTTGGGAGTGAATGTGCGCGCGACTGCAAGCAATGACGGAAGGTCTATCACACTTTCATTCAGCGGAACGCCGAATCGCGTATACTCCGAAGCGTTTTCAATTACCATTCCGGCAACATGCCTGTCAATCAACAATTCGATTGATGTAGACTTTAACTCAAACGCAAGATTCAATATTTTGCCGAATCCGATAATCTAAAAATTTATCGTAAATTAAGTAAAAAACAATCCGACTCACTAATGTGAGTCGGATTTTTTATGCAATATCGGAGCGGCTTAGTTAAAACAATGAAGCACCCATGCTAAAGAAATACCTATTCCAACGAGAAAGGGTGCGACAAAAATCCAAAGAATAGAAAAACGCATTACGCCCTTTTTGATTTCATGCTTTTTTTCAAAATCGTCGCAATCGTCGTCATCGCAATCCGTTTCGGGAAGCTCGGTTTCGCGGTAGGCTTTCACAACTTCTATTGCTTTTTCCAAACAATCCTCCGGCACAAGGATTTGAATCCCGAAGTTCGTTTGTCCCGCGACAACCTGCATATAAGCGCCGATTCCAATAGGCTTTTTGTAAACGGGGATATTTTCGCCGTCAAGAAAGCTTTCTATAAAAGAAGCCTCCATATCATTCGAAACAGTAAGCAAATGTTGCCAATTTGCATGCGTTAATTCCTCCGATATCTCTTTAGGCGGCTCTTTAGGCAACTCAGCCACAAGCGCCACATCACAACGCGCGCAAGAAACGAAGCCTTCACGATATTCATCTTTGCAATTCGGGCAATACATCTTTATATTCCTCCCTCCAATACACAAACCACTTCCACATGCGCCGTTCGTGGGAACATGTCAACCGCGGTAACCGCAGTCATTTCATAATTGTCCAGTCGTTTCAAATCTCTTGCCAATGTTGCGGGATTGCATGAGACGTAGATTATTTTTTTGATTCCACTCAATTGCAGTCGTTCAAGCAGGTGTTTATCACATCCCGCGCGCGGCGGGTCTAAAATCACCGCGTCAAATTCAGAAAAGTCGATGTTGTCAATTATTCTCTCGCTTTTCCCGGCGATAAATTCAATATTTTCGATATTATTCCGCCGCGCGTTGGCAATCGCTTCGATTATAGCTTGTTTGTTCACTTCAACACCGACAACGCTTGCGGCTTTTCGCGCGACGCATAGGCTAATTGCGCCGCCGCCGCAATATAAGTCTAAGACTCTGTCGGTCGGCGAAAGATTGTCGGCGACAAACGCAATCATCTTCTCGGCGGAAGCGTTATTTATCTGAAAAAACGATTTTTCGCCGACTTCGAATTCCAAGCCGCACAGCAATTGCTTAGGATTGCGATAGAATAGTTGCTTGTTTTTCAATTTATTCGCTTCCTCGCTTTGGAGGAGGCAGTTTTCAACCTCAATCACATCGTGCGACTTCTGCGCATATAATCCGATTTTCTCTCCGTCGGTTTGCCAAATGGTTTTATTGCGATAATGCCTCGTCACGGGCGATTGAATAATTGGGATCTCGTCTAAGCGCAATGCGTTCGCGACTTTGCGCCGCTTGAAGCGCAGTTCCTCATCGTATGTCATGTGCAGAAGTCCGCACCCGCCGCAAAGTCCGAAATGTTTGCATTCGGGCGTGATGCGCTGCGGTGAGGATTCTAAAATTCCGATAATTTCCGCGCGGGCGTAGGATTTGTGTGTTTCGATAATTTTCACGCGCACAAGTTCACCGACTATGGAAAACGGTACAAAAACAACGAAGCCGTCTGACTTGCCGACGCCTTCGCCCGAGCTATTATAATCGATAATTTGGAGTGTTAGTTCGTTTGTCATGCGTATATCATACCAAACCCGTGGAATTAAGTCAAGCAGGCGGACGACATTGTTCGCGGCAATATAAAAACTCCCGCTCATACGAGCGGGAGTTTTTAGCGTTATACAACATACTTTTGCAAAATCTCTAAAAGTTGAGATTCATAAGCATATAAATCTTCCAACCCATTGGTCAATTCGATTTTTTCGCCGAGTATTTCAAGCTTTTTGTTCGTTCCCGACACTATAAGTCAGCAAATCAATTTGCGTTGACTGTCTTGGTGTAAAATATTTATTTGAGTCTTCGCAATTCTATATGTAATATCGGAATATGGAATATCTTTGCAAATCAAAGCGCGAATTGTGTAAAATGCCTCCAACTCTTCGGAGGTTAATTCGGTTTGCTTATTATCTTCCGAATCATCGCTTACTTCGGGCGGATTTTCGGCAACATCACCGCCGTTGCTTTTAAGTGCCGCTGAAATTTTGTCGGTCATCATCTCGCTTATCAAATCATTTAACGATTTTTTAATGATAGGTGTAAAATTTTCGATAACAGCCTGCGTAGCTCTTCCTGAATAAACATTTGACAATATATATTTCACAAAACCTTCTTGCGGGTGCTTTAATTGTCCCGAAAAATGGTCTTTTATAGACTTAGAATATTTTAACTCTGACGCCGTGCTTAAAACACTTTCAACATAAAACGTGTCTTTGCGGAATTTCTTTGAAAATTGTTTTATCTGATCCAAAAAATCCATTTCGAAGTTCCCGGCATAGTTCGGGTGTTTTCAATCAAGATATTATTCGACATCGCAAAAGCGTTGGACATTAAGCTTGCAACTTTATTTGACTTTGACGAATAACAAAAATTGCGTGATGGAAATCACGCAATTTTTGTTTTAACTTATTCGAGTTTGCAAAAATGCTTGCTTGCAATGGCATTTTTGCTGCGACAGCCGGGTAAATATCGCGAGGCTTGCCTCGCAATGCGCCGAAGGCGCAGGTCCAGGGCTTGCCCTGGGGCAGATACCCGTCATTTAGTTTATCACGCTTTCCGCCGCCGTCAAAAGCGCGGGGCAAACTCGCTTGTATATCTCGTCAAACTGCGATATTGGCAGCGGATTCTCGCCCAAGCCAACCTCAATGGTATATCCCGGATTGTTAAACTCCTGCATAAACCAATCTTTGTAGCCCGAATAGGACGCCATTCCTTCGGTCAAATCAAGCGCATAACCCGAGGCTTTTTCAAGCTTCTTGCCGATTGCGTAACTGTTCGGCGGATTTATACTGTCGAACGTCCAATAGATAACTGCCCCTTGCGAGTGAAGCGCGATTACCAAATCGAAGTTCACGCTTCGTGAAAAGTTCGCGACCGCGCGGCTTTCGGACTCGCTTTCGGGGAACTCGCCGCTGTAACGAGTCGGGCCGGGGCCGAAGATTCCGTTTTCGGGTTCGGCGGCTTTTCCGACTGCCCACAGCGCGTCGTAATTGTGGTTTAGATCAACTCCGTTGTTGTTTGCCTGCCATTTCGTCGAGAAATCATCGCTGCCGCCATTCCATGCGAGCAAATTATCGTAATTCGGATTGTCTTGCGGCAATCCGTTTAGCACAAGGTCAACTCCGTCGGGATTTACCATAGGAACGAGATAGATGCTTACTTTGTTAAATAATTCCCGCGGGCTGAAGCCGTAAAGAGATTTGCCGCAAGCGTATGCTTTCATATAATCTTCGGCGAATTTTATCAAAATCGGCGTGGTAATCCATTCGAGAGCGTGGTGTGTTGCGTTGCAGAACACCGATTTCGCGCCGCAACCAAGTTTTATGTAGTACAAATCCCGTCCAAGCTCACTTTTTCCGATGCTTCCGATGGAAAGTTCGGGATGCTCATATCGTAGCCGCTTTATGTCAGCGGTAAGCTTTTCGTAATCGTAATGGTCGTATTTTTCCATAAATTCCACCTCCGAATTATATTATGCTCCATTCGGAGGAATGTTTCAAGTAGAGCGGGATAAAAAAACCGCCAATTGGCGGTTTTTTGTTAATTATTAATTTGTCGTTATTATAACCGTCTGCGTATCTTCGTCCCATTCAACGGTTGCGCCGAAAAATTCGCTGATAAATCGCAATGGCACGAATGTTCTATCATTTATTATCTGCGCGGGAACGTCCATCCCTGCGATCGTTTCGCCGATTGCGAGTGTAAGCTCATCGCTGTCAATGATGATTTTCAAAAACTCTTATCTCTGAAGAAAAATTTTGGATTCCTTCATTAACAGTTATATATTCCATACTAAAACTTAATGACAAAACAATAACGAATATTCATTTCCCACCGTTTATATATTTTTTGGGATTATTCGCTCACAAACAAGCGATTTTGTCAAAGTTTACAGCTTTATCCCCGCTTCAAGCGCAAGGATTGCCATGTCGTTTAGCGATTTCTCCCGCGTGTCGATATCCGTGGTTTCGCCGGAGAACATATTGTCCGCAACGGATAGCAAACTTGCCGCATTTTTGCCCGCCGCGCTTGCGGTCATGTATAATCCCGCCGTTTCCATTTCAGCCGCCAAAATTCCCATGGTCGCCCACGCGGGAATTGCCGCACGTTCGGCGTAAAAGCTGTCGCAGGTAACCGTGTTGCCAAAAATCACAGGAATATTAAGACTTTGCGCGGTTTCGTCGATTGTTTTAAGCAAGCTAAACGTCGCGGCGGCGGAAAACGTTCCGGGCAGGTTGTATTGCGTCGCAAATGCGGTGTCATAGCTTGCGCCGACCGAGGCGATGATGTCTAAAACTTTCAGTTTATCGCTTGCCGCGCCGCAGGTTCCGATTCGGATAATATTTTCAACATCGTAGAAGTTGTAAAGCTCGTACGCGTAAATTCCGATGGACGGAACGCCCATACCGCTTCCCATTACCGAAATTTTTTGCCCTTTATAGGTGCCGGTAAATCCTAACATGCCGCGCACGTCGGTCACCAAACGAACGTCGG
The DNA here is from genome assembly GCA_009780345.1 of Oscillospiraceae bacterium. Lineage (GTDB taxonomy): Bacteria > Bacillota > Clostridia > Monoglobales > WRAG01 > WRAG01. The sequence goes on along the minus strand of WRAG01000014.1, from coordinate 24,992 downwards.
TTAAGAAGTTCTTCGCGATATGTTCGGCGCGTTTCGGATCGCCCGGCATTAATACGGTTTTCGCGAAATCGCCTGCTTTCGCGTTTATGTGCGGCGTTGGAATGTTCATATGTTTTCCTCCTTTAGTGAAAAAAGCCGCGCGTATGCGCGGCTTTTTTATATGTATTTACTAATTTTTCGCAAGCAATGTCGTTGCGACGGTTGCCACATACACTTTTTCCGCGCCGGCGGCAAGCAATGCGTAACTGCATTCTTCCGCCGTTGCGCCGGTTGTGAATACGTCGTCAATAAGCAAAAGCGTTTTACCGTCTATCTCCTGCGACTTCGCAACCTCAAATACGCCGGCAAGGTTGTATTTGCGCTCTTGTTGCGATAAACCCTGCTGTTTCTGCGTTTCCTTTACTTTTATCATCGCACCGGAAAGATACGGAATTTTCACCTCACGGCTTAAATGTTCCGAAATCAGACGCGTTTGGTCGTAACCGCGTGCGGCAAGTTTCTTTTTCGTCATAGGCGCGCTTACAATATAATCGAATTCCACATCGCCGTAATAATGCTCGATTGTATGCTTTAGATACTTCGTGTATGTTTTGGCATACTGCCGACAGCCGCGCGTTTTGAAACGATAAATGCTATCGGTTACATATCCTTTGTAAACAAACGCCGCAACCGCGCGCGTAAAGTGAAAATCGCTTGTCTCTCCGTCAATTTCACCTTTGCCTGATTTCATGCAGTAAGGCAAACTTTGACGACAACTTAAACAAGTCTCGTCACTATCCCCAATTTTCAGCAAACCGCCGCAAAACACGCACTTCGGCGGAAAAATTAGGTTGAGTAGCTTCAAATCAGAACTCATTCCTTTCAACCCGCAATTCTAAGATTGAATCAAATTGCGTAAAATTTCGTCGAAAGCCCGAAAGAGCGTGTATAAAGATACCCGATTTTGGACTTTCGGCGAAAGTTTGCGTGATTTCATTAAATCTTAGCGAATGCCTGCTCCAAGTCGGCGATTAGGTCCTCGACATCTTCAATCCCCACCGAAAGTCGCACCAAATCCGGCGTAATTCCGCCTGATGCTTTTTCTTCGTCCGACATTTGAGAGTGGGTTGTGCTTGCCGGATGAATTACCAACGATTTCGCGTCGGCAACGTTCGCAAGATTGGTGAAAATCTCTAAACTATCTACAAATTTCGCGATATTTTCAACGCTTCCCTTGATTCCGAACGTGAATATACTTCCCGCGCCTTTCGGCGTATACTTTTGCGCTAAATTATAGAACTGACTGTCCGCATGTCCCGCGTAACTTACCCACGCAACTTTAGGATGATCTTTCAAATAATCCGCGATTCTTGAAGCGTTATCAACGTGCCGTTGCACGCGCAACGGCAATGTTTCCAACCCTTGCAGGAACATAAACGAATTGAACGGACTTAGGCACGAACCCATGTCGCGCAGAAGCTGCACCCTCATTTTGATTATAAACGCCGCCGCGCCGATATCGCGCGAGTAAACTAAACCGTGATAGCTTTTGTCCGGCTCGGTAAATCCGGGGAATTTCCCCGACTTCGCCCAGTCAAACGTCCCCCCGTCAACCACAACGCCGCCAATGCTTGTCCCATGTCCACCAATAAATTTTGTCGCCGAATGAATAACGATATCCGCGCCGTGTTCAATCGGACGGCACAGATACGGCGTCGCGAAAGTGTTGTCGATAAGCAACGGAATACCGTGACTGTGCGCGATTTTAGCAATCGCCTCAATATCAGGAATATCGCAATTCGGATTCCCGATGGTTTCGATAAAAATCGCGCGCGTCTTATCGTTGATGGCATTTTCGAAGTTTTGCACATCGTTTCCGTCCACAAACACGGTTTTTATGCCATATTTCGGAAGCGTATTCGCGAACAGGTTATAAGTCCCGCCGTATATCGCGCTTGCGGAAACAAGCTCGTCGCCGGTTCCCATGATATTCATGATAGAATATGTAATCGCCGCTTGTCCCGAAGAAAGTCCAAGCGCGCCCACTCCGCCTTCAAGCGCCGCCATTCGTTTTTCGAAAACGTCGGTTGTCGGGTTCATAATTCGCGTGTAAATGTTCCCCGGTGTTTTCAATGCGAACAAGTCCGCGCCGTGCTGAGAGTTTTCGAACGCATAGGTTGCGGTTTGATAGATCGGAACCGCGCGTGATTTGGTGGTCGGATCAACTTCTTGTCCCGCGTGAATCGCCAAAGTGTCGAATCCTAATTTTTTTGTCATGAATATCGCCTCCTAAAAATTTTCCTTACAGCATAACACATTTAAACGAATATTGCAACAAAAAATCCGCCCAAAGTTCGGGCGGATATTTTAAGTATTTTTAGTAAACTTTGTGGTATTTTGATTTTTTAGTACATATCCGAGTAAGTCTCAATCACCAGTTGTCCCTCAAACGAGTAAACTGTTTGCCCCAAAACATTTCTAAAGAAATCCATCGGAACAAAAGTCAAGTTTTCCACGATAATCGGCGCGGTTGAAAGTTCAATCGGAGCCATTCGCCCAAGATACGCTTCCGCTCTTCCGATAAAAACGTGAACGCCAACGCCAAGCATAATGCTTTGAGTTTCTTCGCTCCAGCTAACTTCATATCCAAGCGCCTCTGCAACTGCCCGAAGCGGAACCATAATTGAAGTTGCGGTTGTAACCGCTATTCCATCTTCTGTATATCCGCCGCGGCTCCAAAACGGCGCCGGCGCGTCAATAATTTCGCCGTTTACAACGATTTCGCCGTTAAGCACAACATCGTCAAAATCAATCTCGAAATCCCAATCAAGGTCGCCGATATCTTCCGGCAAAGTTACGATGTTCTCATAACCTTCTCCCGTTTCGATTTCAATTCCCGGAAGCGGCACAGCAGTTTCAAACATTATTACAACCGTTGTAGGAGTAGTGTTCGCCGGAATACTCATGCCGATAAAATTGTAAGTTATGGTAAGAGTTCTGCCATCTAAAACTTCCGCAAGTGTTCTTCCGAATAAAACTTCGCGCGCGTCTCTTGTATAACCTTCCACGTCGTCGCCCAACGGAACGTAATCTTCAAACAAAACTTCAACATCGTCGTTGATAAAGATAATCAACTCACCATCTTCGCTTATCATTGAAAATTGAGTGTCAGAATGCACAACGCCTTCAACAACCGTAAACCGTTCGGTCATCGTGCTTTCCGGCACTTCCGCCGGCATTGCAAGAACGCCGATTACGCCAACGATCACTACTGCCGCAACTACCATAGCTAATATTTTTTTCATACTTTTTACCTGCCTTCTTAATAAATTTTTATCATTCACTTTGTTAGACGATAAAAATCAAAAAAAGTTCCATAAGTCGTGTATATATTTTGTGATTTTCGTGGTTTTTTACAACTTGTTTACAAAAACTTAATTTTTTTGTAAAAAATGTTGCAAAATCCAAATTTTGTGGTATACTACTTATGTGGACGTGTCGGCAAAATTATGACACAAATCTTATGCGGCAAATTTTTGTTAAAATCGCTCAAAAAGCCTCGTGAATAAACAAATTATTCACTACGTTTTTTGTTCGATTTTACCTAAAAATTTTCTCGCAAAAATTTGCGCCCTAACTTTGCCGACACGCCCAATGTATATCTGTCACTTAAATTAAGAATTTAAAACAAGATTTTGTTTTCCATTATATATTGAAGGGCGCGAATCAAATGAGCGAATCTAATAACAAGGATAAATTGATAATCTTAGGCGGAAGCCCGCTTATCGGCGAGGTTGAAATAAGCGGCGCGAAAAATTCGGCGGTCGCGATTATTCCGGCGGCAATTCTTGTCGAAGGTAAATGCGTAATCGACAATATCCCGAACATCTCCGACGTTGCGGGAATGTTAAAGATTCTCACCACCCTCGGCGCCGACGTGAAGCACATAAATTCAAGCACCGTGGAAATCGACTGCTCGAAAATGTCGCAACACAGCGCGCCGTACGATATTGTTCGAAAAATGCGCGCGTCATCATACCTAATGGGCGCGTTACTCGGGCGGTTTAACCGCTCGTCGGTTGCAATGCCCGGCGGCTGCGACTTCGGCGTCCGTCCGGTAGATCAGCATATTAAAGGCTTCGAAACCCTCGGCGCGACGGTGAATATCGAACACGGAATGATTGACATTTACGCCGACGAATTGGTCGGAACCAATATATACATGGATGTTGTGTCGGTTGGCGCAACCATCAACCTAATCCTTGCCGCGGCACGCGCGCAAGGCACAACAATTATCGAAAACGCGGCGAAAGAGCCGCACGTCGTTGATGTTGCGAACTTCCTGACCGCAATGGGCGCGAACATCGTGGGCGCGGGAACCGATGTTATCAAAGTTAAAGGCGTGCCACAACTCGGTGGCGGAACTTATTCGATTATCCCCGACCAAATTGAGGCGGGAACTTATATGATTATGGCGGCGGCGACCGCAGGCGACGTTTTGGTCAAAAACGTTATCCCGAAACACTTGGAATCCATTACCGCAAAGCTTCTCGAAGCCGGCGTAACTGTGGAAGAATTCGACGACTCAATCCGCGTTACCTCAAACGGCAAATTCAACAAAATTAACGTAAAAACACTGCCCTACCCGGGCTTTCCAACCGATTTGCAACCGCAAATCCTAACTTTGCTCACTTTGGCGGAGGGAACAAGCATAGTCACCGAAGGCGTATGGGACAATCGTTTCCGCTATGTTGACGAATTGATCCGAATGGGCGCGAACGTTATGGTTGACGGCAAAGTCGCGGTGGTTGAAGGCGTGAAGCGATTATCCGGCTCGCCTGTCGCGGCGACTGACCTGCGCGCCGGCGCGGCAATGCTTATCGCGGCTCTTGCGGCACACGGCGTAACCGAAATTCACGATTTAACGCACATCGACCGCGGATACGAAAACTTCGAGCAAAAGCTGAAAGCGCTCGGCGCGCAAATCACCCGCCGAAACGGCTCGCGCAAGAAAAAACGCACGGGATAACTATGTTCGGCGGCGGGCAACTGTAACATATAGGAGGGCAAAATGACCACAAGAGATAAAGCCGAGCAACTGCACAAAAAAGTTAACACATTTATGCTATCCTGCGTTGGTTCAGACGGATATCCGCTGACAAAAGCGGTTGTCCCCGGCAAGCATAGAGAATCGTTGAATGCGCTATACTTCTGCACGAACACATCCTCGAATTTTGTCGCCGAAATAAGTAAGAATCCGAAATCCAACGTTTATTTTTACAGCCGAAAGATGATTGTGTGGAAAGGCTGTTATCTCAAAGGCGACATGGAAATTGTGACCGATATGGACGTTAAAGAGAAGTATTGGCAGAGTAAATTCAAAGGCGCTTATCCGGAAAAATCCTTTACCGATCCTGACTTTTGTGTGCTTAGATTCACGCCAAATTCAGGAAAATTTTATGCAAATTTCACACTTGAAGATTTTGAAATTTGAATCATCGTACATAATACCTTTAGATTGCATTGGAGAAAAAAATGTCGAATTTACAGATCTGCTCCCTCCGTTCCGGGAGCCGCGGCAACGCCGTGTTGGTATTCACCGAAAAGACCAAAATACTTGTGGACTGCGGAATCAGCGGAAAGAACGTTGAGAGCTGCCTGTCCGATATAGATGTTTCCCCTCGCGACCTTGACGCGATTTTGGTGACCCATGAACATAGCGACCACACCCATTCGGTCGGCGTGATGTCGAGGCGGTATGATCTCCCGATTTACGCGAACACGGCGACGTTTATCGCAATGCTCGACAAAATCGGAAACGTTGCCGAGAGCAACCAAAAGACCTTTAAAAACGGGGCAGAATTCGAAATCGGCGATATCGCGGTTCAACCGTTCGAGATTCCGCATGACGCCGCAGACCCTGTCGGGTATGCCTTTTTCAACGGCGCGAAAAAAGCGGCGGTTGCAACCGATATGGGACATATAAGCGATACCGCCGTTGCCGCGCTTGCGAACAGCGATATGGTGCTGCTTGAGGCGAATCATGATTTGAATATGCTTGATGTGTGCCGGTATCCGGCTTTTTTAAAGCGGCGAATCAAAAGCGACCTCGGGCATTTGTCAAACGAGGCGGCGGCGAAACTGGCGGTTCAGCTTACGCTTTCGGGGACGCGGCAAATCCTGCTCGGACACTTGAGCGATGAGAACAACCATCCCGATTTAGCATACGAGACGGTGAACGGCATACTGAAATCCAACGATATTTCAGTTGGGTCGGATATTATTTTGGACGTTGCGACGCGTATGGAAACGAGCCGAATATACAAAGCGAGTTAGCAGGCAAGCCTGCACCACTTCCGCGCTAATTTTTGTGCAAACATTTCACCGCGCGACATGATAGTTAACATAAAAACCACCATACGTGCGCGGTAATTATTATGTAAACGAGGCGACGATTTTATGTTAACTGTAAACGTGATTGCGGTAGGAAAAATTAAAGAAAAATATTTTACTGACGCTTTGAATGAATATTCAAAGCGTTTATCAAAATTTTGCAAATTTAACATAGTTGAAGTCAAGGACGAGCCCGAAACGAGCAACGCAATTCTTGAAAAAGAGAGCGCGTTAATTTTGTCAAAAATTCCCGAAAATTCGTACATATTCGCGCTTTGCGTCGAGGGCGCTTCCTATTCCAGCGAAGAGTTGGCGGGGGCAATCGGCAAACTGCAAGTGGACGGTGTAAGCGCGATTACCTTTATTATCGGCGGTTCACTTGGGCTGGCGGACGAGGTGAAACGCCGCGCGAATGCACGTTTAAGCTTTTCGAAAATGACGTTCCCGCACCAACTTATGCGGGTAATCCTAAGTGAGCAACTCTACCGCGCGTTTAAGATATTGAACAACCATACATATCATAAGTAGGAGGCGCAAAAATGATAAGAGATATTGACGAAAATTTGGCGCGTTCGCTGACGGCGGAAACCGTTGAATTGCTTCCGTTTTTGCCGTATTTGCTGCAAGATTTATGGGAATTGGGAAGCAGTCCGCGGGATATGATCACGCTAATCAAGCGGCACATTCCGTTGTCGGAAAATTCGAAAATTTTGGATTTGGCGTGCGGTAAGGGCGCGGTGTCAGTAAGGATTGCCGAAAGTTTGGGGGTACATGTTCACGGATTTGATTTGTTTCCCGATTTTGTCAAGTATGCCGAGCAAAAGGCGGCTGAGTTCGGCGTTGACAAGCTGTGTCGCTTCACTTGCGGCGACGCGAACGAAACGGTGGAGACCGAGCGAAACTACGACTGCGTTATCTTCGGCGCGGCGGGGAATATTTTGGGCGAGCCGCGGGAAACGCTGGAAAAACTGGCGAAAACCATTAAATTCAACGGATTTATCATCATCGACGAGGCGTATTTGCCGGACGATATGACCAACGATGACGTAAAATATCAAAATTACGAATACCTAACACGCGGAGAGTGGCTGCAACTGTTTGACGAGTGCGGTTTGACGTTGGTTGAGGAACTGCAAAACACCGACGATTACGACTTCGATTCGGACAACAAGTTGATCAGCACGCGGACGGACGAGTTGATAGCGAAACATCCCGACAAACGCGCGATTTTCGAAAATTACGTCGCCAGTCAGCTCAACGAATGCGAAGATTTGGAAAGCAACATCACGGCGATTACCTGGATATTACAAAAGAAGGATTGATTTCATGCAAAGCAACTTTTCAAAGCAAATACTGGACTTTTCCGCGCAGGTTCGCGGTAATTTTTTTATGCCCGGACATAAGGGAAAGCTTTCGCCGCTCGACGTAACCGAGTTTGATGAAACCGGAGATTTAACTGACTCTTCCGGTGTTTTCGCCGAGGCGGAGCGGGAACTTGCTCGAATATTCGGCGCGGAGCGGTCGCATATCCTTGTAAATGGCGCGACCGCGGGGAATCACGCGATGATTCTTGCCACTTGTCAGCCGGGAGATAAGATTATCGTGGACAGTCTTTGTCATCGAAGTGTTCCGAACGCGCTTAAACTGTTCGGCGTTGAGCCGATTTATTTGGAGCGAAGCGTTCATTTGAATTCCTCAATCCATGGCGGAATCAACCCTTACGAAGTTGAGCAACTTTTGAAGAAAAATAAGAAGAACAAAAAATTGAAGGGCGCGATTATCACATCGCCTACATATTACGGCGTTTGCTCCGACATTCGCGCGATTGCGGATGTTTTGCATAACGCCGGCAAGTTTTTGCTTGTTGACGAGGCGCACGGGGCGCATTTTTATTTCAGCGATAATTTGCCGCAAACCGCTATGGAGCAAGGCGCGGACATGTGTGTGGTTTCGGCGCACAAAACTTTGCCCGCGCCGGGACAGACGGCGATTCTTAATATTGGCAAGGCTTTCGCGGATCATTCGCGGGTGAAGGAATATCTCAATATGCTGCAAACTTCCAGTCCGTCGTTTATGCTGATTGCGCAGATGTTGGACGGGATTGCGCAGATGCCGGGGCTTTCGTCGCATTACGAAAAATTGATTGCCGCCTGCAATGATTTCGCGAGGAAAGTCAACGAAAATACGCGGGCGGCTTGTATTACATGGAACTACATGGATGATTGTCACGTTGCGCAAAAGGATCAGACACGGCTTGTTATAAGTATGTCGCGCGCGGGATTGCCGGGTAAGGCGTTGTGGGACGCGCTGTGGGAACGCTATAAAATTCGTCCGGAGATGCACGACGACCACAATATCGTGTGCATTGTCACGGCTTGCAACGCTTTGGAGGATTTGGATAATCTTTATGAGGCGATTGCGGAATTGTGTGTGGGCGGCAAGCCGCGTTTGCCCGCACTTTAGTATATTCTAACAAACGTGCCGCGAGGAGCGAAAAGAGAGAGCTGGGTGAGTATAATGTCAGACTTAAAAACCGCTTTAGGTGGGCTGAATATTCCGATTGACGATGTGAATTTGCGGCGGTTTTCGGAATTTGAGGGGTTGCTGCTTGAGTGGAATAAGAAGATGAATTTGACCGCGATTACTGATAGTTTCGGCATTATGACCAAGCATTTTTTGGATTCGCTGCTGCCGCTTACGGTGTTCGATATTCCGCAGGGGGCGAGAATGATTGACGTTGGAACCGGGGCGGGGTTTCCGGGAGTGCCGATAAAGCTTGCGAGGGCTGATATTTCGATAACGTTGCTTGATTCGCTTAATAAGCGGATTCATTTTTTGGATCACGTGATTGCGGAACTTGAATTGGACGGTATTTGTGCCGTTCACGGGCGAGCGGAGGAGCTTGGGCGGCTTTCGGAGTGGCGGGAAACGTTTGACGTGGCGACGTCACGGGCGGTTGCAACCCTTGATATGTTGTCGGAGTTTTGCTTGCCGTTTGTGAAGGTTGGCGGCGTGTTTTTGGTACTTAAATCGGCGGACAGTGACGATGAAATTGAGGCGGCAAAGCCGATCATTGCCGAACTTGGCGGAAAGATTGAGGATGAGTTTTCGGCGGAAGTTCCGTACACTGATATTACGCGGAAAATTGTAGTTGTGCGGAAGGTAAGCCCAACGCCCGAGCGGTTCCCGAGAAGTATGAAAAAAATTCGGCGCGGCGGTTGATTTTTGCAGACAAGTGTGATATGATTAGGTTTAAGTGTTCGTCCCGCGCCTAAGAGCGCGAGATATTGCTTGGGTGAATGTGCTATGTTTGCACTAACTTTCGCCCGCGGTTCCGTCAGCGGGGTACCCGCCCGACGCTTTTTGTCGGGGAGGGTCGCGACGGGGAGGGCGACGGTTTTTGTCAAGTTTTTGACGCGCAAAAACTTGCGGGATTGTCAAGGGCTGGTCCTTGACAAACAAAGACGGGCTTCGAAGCCCAAAAGCCCGCGCCCGCAGGCGCAAAAATCTGCGCCTACGTGCGCTATTGATAAACGAAAGGAAAACAATCTTATGAAAGAGCAAATTTCGAATATACGCACCGCCGCGGAGGCGGAGTTGGCGCAGGTTTCGGCGCCGGATGCGCTTGAGGCTTTGCGTGTGAAATATTTGGGTAAGAAAGGCGAGTTGACTGCCGTTCTTAAAGGAATGGGCGGGTTGTCTGCCGAAGAGCGTCCGGTTGTGGGCGCGCTTGCCAACGAAGTGCGCGAATTTTTGGAGGAGCACATTGAGACGCGGCGTTCCGCCTTAGAATCTGAGATTTTGACGGCGAAAATCGCGAATGAGAAAATTGATGTTACCATGCCCGGGAAGCGGGGAAGTTTGGGGCGGATTCATCCGCTTAATGCCGTTTTGGCACAGCTTGAGGATATTTTTATCGGCATGGGATTTTCCATTTCGGAGGGTCCGGAGGTTGAGTTCGATTATTATAATTTTGAGGCGTTGAATATTCCGAAAGACCATCCCGCAAGGGATACGCAGGATACGTTTTACGTCAGCGACAATATTGTTTTGCGGACGCAGACGTCGCCTGTGCAAATTCGGGTGATGGAGCAAGAGGCGCCGCCTATTCGGATCATCGCTCCGGGGCGGGTTTATCGCTCTGACGCGGTGGACGCGACGCATTCGCCGGTGTTTCATCAGATTGAGGGGCTTGTTATCGACAAGGGCGTCACGATGGCTGATTTGAAAGGGACTTTGGAGATTTTCGTGCGTGAACTTTACGGTGAGAAGACAAAATTACGTTTTCGTCCGCATCATTTTCCGTTTACCGAGCCGTCGGCGGAGGTTGATATTTCTTGTTTCTCGTGCGGCGGTAGCGGGTGTAGGATTTGCAAAAATGAGGGTTGGATTGAAATCTTAGGCGCGGGAATGGTTCACCCGGAAGTTCTGCGGCGGTGTAACATTGACCCGGAAGTTTATTCGGGATTCGCGTTTGGAATCGGGCTTGAGCGGGTTGCGATGTTTAAGTATGATATTGATGATATGCGGCTGTTTTATGAGAATGATGTGCGGTTTTTGATGCAGTTTTAGGGCTTTGCGCCCTGCGGGCGCGGGCTTAAGGCGCGTTGCGCCTTAGACCAAAATTGCGCGGGCGCGCGCGGCGCGGCAAGGACCAGTCCTTGCGGTAGGTTTCAACCAATCACACTTCGTCAAAGAACGACTCGTGTTCTTGGGAAACCCTCAAGGACGAACCGTTCGCCAAAACAAGTTTTGGACGGTTCTGCCCCAATCCAGCATTTGAGACTTCACTTGTGTGATCTTTCACAAGTGGTAGTCGAAAAGTGCAGGGGCGTAAGATTTTGCGGTTTTGGCAAAATCCACAGCCATCTGCCAAACTTTTGCGCGACAAAAGTTTGATCAAAACCGTCGCCCTCCCCGTCGCGACCCTCCCCGACAAAAAGCGTCGGGCGGGTGCCCCGCTGACGGAACCACGGGCGAAAGTTACTGCAAACAAAGCACCCTAAACAAGTTAGATCTCGCGCTTTTAGGCGCGGTTCGCTCTCGACTGAGCCGATGCTCGTATTCGCTAGTCTTTCCGCGAATGCGGTTCGCTAACTAATGCTTTTATTGTCGCCGGCTTTGGCGCAAATCGCGGTTTGTGCGTTTGACGCCATAGGCGACCGGGATTGGTAAGGGCAGAGCCCTTACCGCCCGCCCGGCAGGGCATTCGCCCTCAGGATGGACACGAAAAAGGTTTTAAGCTCGCGCGCGCACGCGCAAAAAGGTCTTAGGGCATTCGCCCTATAAAATAAAGGAGTTATATTATTATGAAACTACCAATTTCCTGGCTAAACGATTTCACCGATATTAACGGAATTGATTTGAAAGATTACGAGCATGGCATGACAATGTCCGGCTCTAAAGTGGAGGGAATCGAAAGTCTTGGCGCGGAGATAACGAACGTTGTTACCGGCAAGATTTCGAAAATCACGCAACATCCTGACGCTGAAAAGCTTGTGGTGTGCGTTGTTGACGTTGGCGAAGGCGAACCGATTCAGATTGTAACCGGCGCGACGAACGTGTTTGAGGGTGCGATTATTCCTGTTGCGAAGCATAAGTCCACCTTGCCCGGCGGTGTGAAGATTACCAAAGGAAAGCTGCGCGGCGTGGAGAGTTATGGGATGCTTTGCTCGGAAATTGAGCTTAAAATCGGGGATGACGCGGACGGAATTATGATTTTGGCGGACGATACGCCGATTGGCGCGGATATTCGTGATATTTTGGGGCTTAACGAGAGCGTTGTCGAGTTTGAGATTACTTCAAATCGTCCGGATTGCCTAAGCGTGATTGGGATTGCGCGGGAGACGGCGGCGACGTTTGATCGCGCGTTTGATATTCCGCAAATTAACGTTCCCGAAGTTGGCGGAAACGCCGAAGACATGGCGAAAGTTGAGATTGCGGACTTTGATTTGTGTCCGCGGTTTTGCGCGCGGATTGTGAAGAATGTGAAAATCGGTCCGTCGCCGACTTGGATGCAAAAACGCTTAGAGGCGGCTGGGATTCGCGCGATTAGCAATATCGTTGACATTACGAATTACGTTATGCTTGAGTATGGGCAGCCTATGCACGCGTATGATTTCGACAAGATCGCGGGCGGGAAGATTATCGTTCGCGCCGACAAAGATGGTGAGATTTTGGAAACTTTGGACGGGCAGGAACGGAAGTTGGATTCTGAGATGATCGCGATTACTGACGAGAGCGGTGTGATTGGCGTTGCGGGCGTTATGGGTGGCGCGAGTACTGAAGTGAGCGATAGTACGACCACAATTTTGTTTGAGTCGGCGAATTTTAACCCTTCAAGTGTTCGAAGCGGGGCGAAAAAGCTGCAAATGCGGACGGAGGCGAGCGGGCGGTTTGATAAAGGGCTTGATCCGAACAACGCTTTGCCCGCGCTAAACCGCGCGTGCCAGTTGCTTGCCGATATGGGCGCGGGGGAAGTTGTGTCGGGCGTTGTGGACGTTTGCGCGCCTGCTCAAGCGGCGGTTGTTTTGCCGCTTGAGGTCGATCGAATTAACAAATTCCTAGGTTGCGTGATAAATGAAGCGGAAATGGTTAAAATACTGAATAAGTTGGAGTTTTCGGTGGAGAACGGAAAAATCACCGTGCCGTCGTTCCGCAATGATATCGTTTGTTTCGAGGATATTGCCGAGGAAATCGTAAGGATTTACGGATACGATAAAATTCCGTCCACGACGACGTTGGGCGCGACGCTTTGCGGCGGGCGGACGGTTGCGCAGGAAATAAGGCATAAAATTAAGCGAAATCTTACGGCGCAAGGACTTTTCGAGATTGTGACGTATTCGTTTTTGAACGAGAGGGTGAACGACGATTTATTGCTTGCAAGCGACGATTCGCGACGGAATATGGTAAAGATTCAAAATCCGTTGGGCGAGGAAACGTCGGTAATGCGAACGTCGATGTTGCCGTCGATGTTGGAAGTTTTGCGGCATAATTATAATATGCGGAATCCGCAGGCGCTGCTGTTTGAAATGGGGCATATATATTTGCCGACCGAGAAGGGCGAGCTTCCGACCGAGTTGCCGACGTTGTGTGTCGGCGGTTACGGCGAGCATTTTGATTTTTATGTTCTAAAGGGCGTTGCGGAAGAGTTATTGGATATGTTGTCGGTCACGGTTGCGTTTAAGCCGAAGAGTGACAATGCGACTTACCATCCCGGGAAGTGTGCGGGAATTTACGTTGGCAACATGGAAATCGGCGTGATTGGGCAGATTCATCCGCAGTGCGCGAAGAATTTTAAAATTTCGGCAGACGTTTACTGTGCCGAGTTTGACGTTGCCGCTTTGCTTAAGTATAGCAAGAAGACGAAGCAGTATAAGGGATTGCCGAAGTTTCCGGCGATGTCGCGGGATATTGCGATGTTGATTGACGATGAGACGCCTGTCGGTGAGATTGAGGCGATTTTCACGAAGAATCGCGGGAGTATATTGGAAAGTTTCACTTTGTTCGACGTTTACAAGGGCGAGCAGATTGAGGCGGGCAAGAAATCGGTGGCGTATTCGCTTACTTTCCGCTCGAAAGACAGGACGCTTACGGATGATGAGGTTACAGCAGTTATGAATAAAATTTTGGGGGATCTAAACTCCAAGTTAAACGCGAATATAAGGGGGTAATCTTTGTGGAAAACAACAACATTAACCAGACCCTGAAGTTTGACAGTGTGAAAGAGGAAAAGCTTGAGCCGCGGGAGATTATCCTGTCGGTTTACGCCGCGCTGGTGGATAAGGGATACAACCCTATCAACCAGATTGTGGGGTATATTTTATCCGGCGACCCGTCGTATATTACTGCGCATAATAACGCGCGGAGTTTGATTCGCAAACTTGAGCGGGATGAGATTTTGGAGGAGCTTGTGAAGTTCTATGTTAAGGAAGATTAGTAGGGGCGGCATTTTGCCGCCCGCACACAATGAAGAAATTGGGATTAAGCATCGGCGGGCGGCAAAATGCCGCCCCTACAAGATGTTTTTCTGTTTGGTAGTATTATTTCTTACATTATCCCTTGCTTTACCCATGGTTTCGGCTCAGCCGCCGGAGTTAATGTCGGAAGCTGCGATTTTAATGGATCCGCGAACGGGGAATGTGTTGTTTGGGCAAAATATGCATGAGCAGATGTATCCGGCAAGTACGACGAAAATTATGACTGCGATTCTTGCGATTGAGCATGGGAATCTTGATGATATGGTAACGATTCAAGAATCCACGCTTGTCAATATGCCGCCTTTGGCGGCGACGTTGGGGCTTGAGGTTGGCGAGGAGATGTCGCTGTCTGATCTTGTGAGCGCGATTATGCTTATGTCGGGGAATGACGCGGCGAACGCGATTGCCGAGCATGTTGCGGGAGATATTCAGACATTTGTCAATATGATGAACGTGCGGGCGGCCGAGCTTGGCGCGTATAACACAAATTTTATGAACCCGACGGGGCTTCATCATGACAAGCATTTGTCCACCGTTTACGATATGGCGCGAATCAGCCAATTTGCGATGACGATTCCGGCGTTTCGCGGAATTGTGGTTAACGCGCATATGTTTCTTGAGGGTACGAATTTGTATCCCGAGCGGCGGTATATTATTAACACAAACGCTTTGGTAAGCCGTCAGCGTACTGCCGCGTATTATTTTGCGCCGGCGATTGGGATTAAGACCGGATTTACGTCGCAAGCGGGGTTGTGTCTTGCCGCTTCGGCAGGTAGAGGGCGGCCGTTTGAGTTGATTTCGGTTACATTCGGCGCGCCGCCGAGGGGGACCGCGACTTATTCGTTTACCGACACGCGGGCTTTGTTCGACTTTGGATACAATAATTTTAGGCAGACAAATCTTGCGCGGGTTGACCAAATTTTAGGCGAAGTTCGGATTCGATACGGGCGGGGCACGAATCGCCTCTCGCTTGTGGCGGACGCGCCGCTGATTGCGCTTATTCCGACGGATTCGGATGTAAACGACGTTGTAACGCGGGCGATTATGCCGGATTACGTTCGAGCGCCGATTGAGCGCGGACAAAGAATCGGCGAGATAGAATTTTTGTATAACGACAACGTGATTGGGCGAGTGGATTTGCTGTCTAATCAAACGATAAATCGTCACGCGTTTTGGTGGTTTTTCATGGCGGTTGATTGGGTTTGGAGCTTTACGGCGGTTAGAGTTGTGGTGTATATTCTGCTGATTGGACTTGGGTTATTTTTTATTCTTTTCTTAATCGGCGTACGCAATGCGATTAAGAGAAGTAAGCGCAAAAATAAATATGTGAGAAGAATATAAATAAAAATTTAAAAGAGCCGACACGCTGTGTCGGCTCTTTTTTAAGATTGTGCGATTTGACGCAAACTTATGCTATGATTTCGTCTATGCTTTCTTTACACCTTTTCAATATTTCTTTCGCGGCGGCTTCGGTTTCGCCGCATAGCAGGCAGTACAGCTTAATCTTCGGTTCGGTTCCGCTTGGACGGACGATAAAGTTGTTCTTATTCTCCAATTCGAAATACAAAACATTCGATTTGGGCAGTAAAATTGGCTCTTCGCCGCCGTCGATGACTTTGCGTACGCTTGATTGGTAGTCTCGAACCGCGATAACTTTCAGTCCGCCGATTGTCGTGGGCGGATTCGCCCGCAACTCCGCCATAATCTCCTGAATCCGCGTCAGTCCGGTGATTCCCTCCATCGTAACCGATACAACTTCCTCCAAATAATATCCGTACTTTTTATAAATTTCGCCAAGCTGCCCGAACAAGCTTAAACCCTTTTCATACTTATAATACACCGCCATTTCGGCGATAAGCATGCTTGCCACAACCGCGTCCTTGTCCCGCGCGTATGTACCGGCGAGATAGCCGTAACTTTCTTCGAAACCGAACACATATTCGTAATCGTCATTTTTTGAAACTTCCGTGCCTCGCGGAGAATTGTTCGCACTTGTTTCAGCGTGGGATTGGTGCAGGCTTGCCTGCTCGAATTGGCGGATTTTCTCGCCGATAAACTTAAATCCGGTTAGTGTTTCCATCATCTCAACGCCGTAATGCGCGCAAATCGCTCGAATTAAATCGGAAGTAACGATGGTTTTAATCACTACGCCATTTTTCGGCAAATCGCCCCGCGCGGCGCGGCAACTTAGGATATATTCGGTCAGAAGTATGCCGACCTGATTTCCGCTAACCGTTACATACTCGCCTTTATCGTCTTTTACCACAATTCCGACACGGTCGCAATCCGGGTCGGTCGCGATGATTAATTCGGCGTTATTTTTCTTCGCAAGTTCAATGCCAAGCTTGAAACCCTCTTTTTCCTCCGGGTTTGGATACGGCATTGTCGGGAAGTTCCCGTCGGGTAGCTCTTGTTCGGGCACGACAATTACGTTTTTGAATCCAACCATATCTAATATCGCTCGCACGGGTCGATTTCCCGCGCCGTGGAACGGCGTATACACAAGCGGAAACGCGCCGCCCTTTTCTCGAACCAAATCGCCATTTATCGATTGCTTCGCAACCTCGGCAAGGTATGCTTTGTCAACCTCCGCGCCGATCATTTCGATCATCCCGCTATGCTTCGCTTCGTTAAAATCCATCAACTTAACGTCGGCGAATAAGTCGATTTTCTCGACCTCAGAAATCACAACATCGGACAGTTCGAGTGATAGCTGCGCGCCGTCGTCGCCGTAGCATTTGTAGCCGTTATACTTCGAAGGATTGTGACTTGCGGTTACCACGATTCCCGCGCTTGCGTGAAGATAACGCACGGCGAAAGACAATTCCGGCGTTGAGCGCAGCGATTCGAATAGGTAAACCTTAATCCCGTTCGCCGCAAGCACACACGCCGCAACCCTTGCGAACACGTCGGAGTTATTGCGGCTATCGTACGCAATCGCGACTCCGCTCGCGTCGGTGCATAATCCGTCAATCGCCGCAGTACGGGACTTTAGCAGGCAGTTCGCAAGTCCTTGCGTCGCGCGCGCGACGGTGTATTTGTTCATGCGGTTAATCCCCGCGCCCATGATGCCGCGAATTCCGCCGGTTCCGAATTCCAGTTCCTTAAAAAATCGCTCTTTGATTTCCAAATCATCATCGGCGATTTGCGAAAGTTCGTTTTTCGTTTCTTCGTCCGCGAGTTTCAGCCAACGTTGATACTCAGTCATATAATTCATAGATATTTCCCTCCAACGATTTAATTTTCAATATCTTGCTTGACTCGACTGCTCCATCTATTAAACTTACTAACTTTTCGCAATCCGGATCAAGGCGAACTTCTCTATCTTCATTATCCCGATTTACGATGCACAATATTTTTTCGCTTTCGTTGAATCTCACGAATGCGAAGACGCCATCTTGCGCGTATACCGTTTTGTATTCTCCGCGGCGCAGCACATCTCGTTCCCGCCGAATCTTGGTCAAGCAACGATAATATTTCAAAAGTTCGCTATCACCGTCGGACCACTTCATCGTCGCGCGGTTAAGCGGGTCGCTTAACCCTTGCATTCCGATTTCGTCGCCGTAGTAAATGCACGGAACGCCGACAAACGTCATTTGCAGAAGTGTGATAAGCTTTTGCCGCTTGGTCGCGAGGGCTTCCGCTTCGGGCGAGAGTTTCCAAAACTGCTTATCGTATTTCGGCACGTTCGGATCGTCGTACATCTCGCCAAGCGTTGATTTGAGCCGCACGACGTCGTGCCCGCCGACAAGATTCATCAAGGCAAACGCGCAATCGCGTGGGTAATTCTCGAAAATGCGCATCATGCGGCGATGAAGCGTGTTTGCGCAGATATGTCCGAGCACGAATGCGATAACGTTGTCCTTAAACGGGTAGTTCATAACGGTGTCAAGCTCGCCGCCGAGAAGGTATTCGCGTTGCGCCCCATAGCTGATTTTGTTTGACGCGTCTTCCCAAACTTCGCCGATAATAATGGCGTTCGGGTCTTTCGATTTCACCTCGCGGCGCAGGATTTTCAAAAATTCAGGCGGAAGTTCGTCGGCAACATCGAGCCGCCAACCGCTTGCGCCGCGATCAAGCCACAGTTTTACCACCGAATCGTCAGAACGCAAAATATAGTCAAGATAGCTTGGCGTTAACTCTTTCACGTTCGGAAGCGTAGTGCAGCCCCACCAACTTTGGTAGGAATTCCCGTCGCCGAACTCGTACCATTCGCGATATGGCGAAGTTTTGTCGCGATATGCGCCGACATTCTCGCCGTAAGTGCCGTATTTGTTGAAGTAAAGGCTATCTGCGCCGGTGTGGCTGAACACGCCGTCCAAAATCACCTTTATACCGAACTTTTCGGCCTCTTTGCACAGATGAGTGAACGTTTCGTTATCGCCGAAGTAACTGTCGATATTTTTGTAGTCGGCGGTGTCGTATTTATGGTTCGAATACGCTTCGAATATGGGATTGAGGTATATTATGCTAACGTTCAACTCTTTTAAGTACGGCAGTTTTTCGATCACGCCCTCCAAATTGCCGCCGTAGAAATCGTTTGCCGCGTAGCCGTTCTCAAACGGATGCTGGTGGAATTGCATAGGTTCGTTCCAATTTCTATACCGCACTTTGGGGAGTATATTTTTTTCGACGGGCGGCAGAATGCCGCCCCTACACGATTTTGCAAAGCGATCGACGAAAATTTGATACATTATTCCGTCGCGAAACCATTGCGGAACGGTGAAATCTTTATCGTACACCGTAATTTGATACGAATGTTGCGGTGGTTCGGTTGATAACTCTCCAACGCCGCCTAAGTATTCGGCATTATTGCCGTAGTAGAACGTTCTATTATCCGCCGTATGGATTACAAAGTAATACCACACAAGCATAGGCGCGGGCGGCATTTGCACCGTTGCGCCGTATGTGAATTCGCCGTTAATTTCGGAAATTAGCGTCATTTTATGCAGAACTTCGGCGTTGTTCTGCCAAATACGCAGAAAAACTTCCGCAGGCGCAGTTGTGTCGGCAATCGAAATCTTAAACTCCGCTAAGTCGTCGGTTTTAACGGCGCCGAACGGGTTTTTGTAAAATTTATCATGTGAATTGAAGTATACTTTCATAATCCACGTCCTTTACGTAAAGTTTGCGTAATTTCACGTAAACTTATTATATTTTACCACTTAATTTTGTCTTTGTCTATATATTTTTGTTGACATTTAAAGTATAATGCGGTAGAATTAAGCATAAACAATTATAATGATATTTTTTAACAATATTTTTTAGGAGGTATTTTTATGATTAGAGCGGAGTTAAAGGCAAAGGCGAAATCGCAAATTAAAGGAAATATCGGTATACTGTTTTTGATTTATCTGGTTTACAGCTTGATATTCAGCGCTGTATTCGCGCCGTTTATTGCAATGATGACAGCTCCTATTGTCAATTTGTTTGCAATTACGGCAACTCCGGAGTTGGCGAGCGTAGGGTTGGCGGATTTGGGGGTTTGGTATTGGATAGGATTTGCGGGAACTATGATTGTTGGTCTTATCGCGCCTGCGTTTATGCTTGGTTGGACTAAGATATTCCTAGGTCTAACAAACAATCAAAAACCGAAGGTTGCGGATTTGTTTAGTGGATTTAAGAGTTTCGGAAAAGCGTTATGGCTTTATATTCTATGGGGATTTTTCATTTTCCTATGGACGTTGCCGTTCCACCTTCCGGCGATAATTTTGTTGGCAGTTATTCCGGTTCTCAATTCTCAGGCCTTAGTCGTCGTATTTGCTATTTTGGGGATATTGTTGTCTATTGCGGCGCTTGTTATGGTAGTTATTAAGTTGCTTGCTTATTGGCAGTCGTTCTACATACTGGCTGAAAATCCGCATATGACGGCAAGAGAATGTCTTAGAGAAAGCGTAAGCATTATGCGTGGAAACAAAGGCAAATTGTTTGTTCTTGAATTGTCGTTTATAGGTTGGTTCTTGCTTGGAATGATAACGCTCGGTATTGCGTTTATTTGGATCGGACCTTACTTCTACACGACTTTGGCGAACTTCTATCATGCGGTGAAGGGTAAGTCGGCATCGCAACCTAGCTTTGCAAACGCGGCGCCTGCGCCTGTTGCGCCTGAAGTTGAAGTGGAAGTTGAGCTTGATATTGAAGAATAAATTATGTATGTATAATAAAAAAACCGCCGATTGGGCGACTACCTAAACGAAGGTAGTCGCCCTTTGGCGTAAAAGCCAATAAAATCAAGCCAAGTCGGGCGCGATATGAATTACACAACGGCGGCTGATATGTTGAAAACAGGAATAACAAATAATTAAAATCAACATATCAAGGAGTGTTACACTATGGAAATCACTTATAGACAAGAGGGCGATTACCTAATTCCAAATTTGACTTTACCCAAACAGCCAAAACGAACTTACACCAAATGGGGCGAAATTCGCCGGACTTATCTCAAAAACCATTGCCCTGTCCAATACAACCTACTTGTAATCAAAGCGGAGTTGACCGCTCACCTAAACGAGATTGACGAACAAGCGTGGTCAATGTGGGAAACGATTATGGAGCAGTTGGAACGACAAAGTGTACCGCCGCCACAGGGAACTATGCAATGGGTGCAATGGCAAAATCGTTTGCGCGCCATCGCAGACGAACAAGTTCTGCACGACATCATCTACAATTAAATATTTGGGATATGGGTAGTATGTGAGAGCCGTTGGAGTTAAAACTCCAACGGCTTTTTCTATGCAAATTTTTAAGGAGGTGAGCATTATATCATACGCAATTATGCAGTTTACTAAAATGAGAAACGCACAGCGTTTCTCGAAAATCATCACAACGGCGAGGATTATCATATCATAAAACCGCAAAACTCATATCGCGCGGAAATCGAACGCCGGATTGAGAAAGTGAATTGCAAGGTGCGGCGAGATAGTATCAAACTTATTGACACGCTCGTAACAGCAACGCCCGAATTTTTCAAGAACAATTCTTTGGAACAGTTCTTTGCGTTGGCGGCGCAGTTTTTGACGAGCGAGGTCGGACAACAAAATATATTTTCAGCCGTGGTGCATTTGGGCGAACTAACGCCGCCGCATATGCACCTTTGTTTTGTTCCGCTTACGCAAGACGGGCGATTATCGGCAAAAGAAGTCATCGGCAACCGACAGAAGTTAATCGAATGGCAAGACAAATTTTATAAACAATTATCAGCGTTCTATCCCGAATTAGAGCGCAAAAAATCATAAAAATTAGGAGGAATTACAATGGCAAGAAGAACATTAGAGGAAAGAATTGCGGCGGCGCAAAAAAAGATTGAGAGCGAGCAAAACCATTTAGACAAATTACTGAAAGAGCATAAGGAAAAAGAGGACAGGGCACGAACACATCGGCTTTGCAGGCGAATGGGCTTGATTGAAAGTATGCTCCCCGAATTAAAAACGATGACGGACGAACAGTTTGAAAAATTTGTGAAAATGACAACCGCCAACAATTTTGGTCGTGAAAAATTAACGGCAATCGTACAACCAAAAGACGAAAAACCTGTCATCGTTCCGTCAAAACGGAACGATGAAACCGCCGACACTCAAATTGAGATTGCAGAGAATGTCGGCGGCGTTTCCGCGCCAAGCGCGGAAATCGTTGATACACAAGGCGTTTAGCCTTGTGTATCAACCCAACGAATGTTGGCGCACTTATATACCACAAAAATAAATTTTTGTGGTATGTGCGGTCTTGCAGACGGCTTTCGTGCCTGCGTCACGAAACTTCTCAATTCGGAATATAACCCATTCCGCATTGAGAAAAGGTAGAAAACAGCGCCGAAAATCGGTTGCTGTTTTCTTTTATATGGGGGCTAATCGTCGCCCCCAAACCCCCACGCAACATAACAAAGACTACATTTCCCAAACCGAAATGTAGTCTTTGTTATGTCTAAATAATTTTTGACGGAAGGAGATTTGCCGATGGCAATTTACCATTGCAGCATTAAAATTATTTCACGCGGCGGCGGCAAATCTGCCGTTGCCGCCGCCGCTTATCGAGCGGGCGAAAATATCACAAGCGAGTATGACGGGCGCGTGAACGACTACACACGCAAGGGTGGAATCGTGCATACAGAAATCTTGTTGCCGGAAAATGTGCCGAGCGAATACGCTGACCGCTCCGTTTTGTGGAACGCAGTCGAGCGGATTGAGAAAAATAAAAATTCACAACTTGCGCGAGAAATTGAAATTTCGTTACCGAGAGAATTGACAAGGGAACAAAGCATTTTGCTCGTTCGCGAATATGTAACAGAGAACTTTGTTGATAAAGGAATGTGCGCTGATATTTGCGTTCACGATACAGGAAAAGGCAATCCACACGCACATATTCTATTGACAATGCGACCATTCAATTCCGATAAAAGTTGGGGTGGGAAACAGCGTAAAGAATATATTTTGGACACACAAGGCGAGAAAATTTATGATAAAAAGAAACGACAATATAAATGCAAATCCATTCCGTCAACGGACTGGAACGACCAAACAAAAGCGGAAGAATGGCGTTCGGCGTGGGCGAATGTGTGTAACAAACATCTCGAATTGGCTAATTCAGAACAGCGTATCGACCACAGAAGTTACGCTCGTCAAGGCGTTCAGCAAATCCCTACAATCCATCTTGGCACGGTTGCACATCAACTTGAAAAGCGCGGAATCCGTACCGAACGCGGCGACAGAAATCGGGAAATCGAAATTACAAATAAGCGGTTGCGGCAACTCAAACGCCGAATTTCAAAGTTGCAAACTTGGCTCAATAAAGCAATCAAAATCAAAACGCCGCCCACGTTTGCGGACATTGTTTCGGATATTCTAAATCAAGATAACGGCAAAAATTACAACCTAAAATCGGAAGTTATTACTATGATGTTGGAATTTTTACAGGAAAATCAAATCCAAAACTTGACGGAATTGGACGATAAATTGAAAGATATTGCCAACCGCCAATATGATATTAAAAAGGAATTTACTCCGATTGATAGACGATTGAAAACGCTTGACGAGCATTTGGAGCAGTCGGATAATTATTTCAAATACAAAAAGTTTTCTGACGAATACAAAGCCTTGAAAAAACCGAAATTACAGGAAAAATATCGCGCAGAACATCGGCAAGAATTATCGTCATTCAAGTCCGCAAAATCTTATTTGGACGGCATTTTGAATGGACATAAAACCGTGCCGACACAGGATTGGAAAGCGGAACGCTTGAAGTTGAACGCTGATAAATCCCGATTAAATGGCGAGTATCAAGCGTTGGAAACAGATGTAAAGGTCGTTAATACAGTCCGCAAAATTGTTACAGGCGAGATAAAGCCACCCGAAAAACCATACAAGCAAATGAATATGAAAGAGCGTATGGCTTGGGGCAAAAAGCAAGCTGATAAGCACAATGCACAGCGAACACATACGCCCAAACAGCGCAGAGATAGAGGCGGTAGGTAGGTTAATCTTTCGGCATAAGAAATTTATACGCCGGAACATTAAGGATTTCCGCAATATCGAATATAGTGTCAAGCGAGGCACTTGTTTCGATATTTGCCGCCTCAATTCGGCTCATATGCGTTCTGCTGATTTTTATTGTTTCAGCTAATTGCATTTGTGTAAATCCCGCTTTTTTTCTGTAATACGCAATGTTCAAAGCAATGTTATTAAATTGGTCGTTATGTTTTCTCATAAAAATCACCTCTGCAAATAGTTTATAACTTGCATAACAATTTGTAAACTACATTAAATTTAATTATATTTACATTTAAGGTTGCATTTTTGATAATTTTATGTTAAAGTGCAACTTATAAGGTATTAAAATTTAATTAAAAGGGGATTTTAAGATGAAAACACCAAAGCACAGAAAAAAGGATTACAAGAAAACGGCGGAGCATTTTGGAGTTACGCCGAAAGAAGTGGAAACGGAAATTTCGGCGGCTATAAAAGCGGCGTACAACCAACCCGAGGGGAGTGCGGCAAAAGAATTTTTCACAAAATTGTTTCCACACGGAAAATTGCCGTCAAATAAAGAGTTTATCGAAATAATGGCGGCAAGATGTGTGGACGGAAACGAAGATGATTAGCAAAAAATATATGAATAAAATTGCCGCTCCAAACATTGGGGCGGCAATTTTTTATGTATTCTTTATCTATCTTTTAGAAACTCCTCAATCGCACCAAGCAGTCCGACAATATCTTTTTCATCAACAACGCCGATGTTTCCGATTCGGAATGTTTCCGCTTTGCTGATTTTCCCCGGATAGATTACATATCCGCGCGACTTCAACGCCTTGTAAAACTCCGCAAACGAGAAATTGCAATTTTCGGGATAGTAGAACGACGTGATGATTGGCGAGTGCATATCTTCATCTAGCAACGGCATAAATCCTAACTTTTTCATTCCCGCGACAAGCGTTTTTTGACTGTTGTCGTAACGCGCAAATCGCGCCGCAATACCGCCCTCGACTTCGAGTTCAATCATAGCTTGACAAAACGCTCTAACAACGTGGGTTGGCGAAGTATAACGCCATTTCCCGCCGCCGTCCTGCATTCCTAACCATTGGTCGTAGAAGTCAAGCGACAATGACCGCGCGTTATATTTGCATTTTTCAAGTTCCGCAGTTTTAGCGAT
>WRAG01000013.1 GCA_009780345.1 Oscillospiraceae bacterium | reverse complement strand
TCAAGATTTCGATAACTCTCCCAAGATTGCGTAATTTGGCGTAAACCTTAAAATAAGGAGGGTATTATGAAAAAATTTCTTGCTTTAATTGTAATTCTCACCATGGTTCTCGCTCTGATTCCATTTAGTATGCCTGCAATGGCAATGATGTCTGACGAAACTCCAAGCATGGAAAACCAGGCTTGGTTGTGGAACACAATACGTCTTGAGTATGGCTGTTATACTCGTGAAATGGGTCCTCCGCGAACAAGGTCGCAGCTTGTTTTTGATGGCGGCGGTGGTTCGGCGATAAGAGAAATCTTTTTGCGCTTTGAGTTTGGCGAAGAATTGCTGGCGCAATATAGAAATAACGAAGTTGATATTCAAGAAGTTAGAATTAAAATGAATATTATGGGTACGGGCGCACAACCGGCGGGTGTATACTTAATGCCGCCGCATTTGGCTCATTTTGATTACAGAACATTAGACGGTCCCGGCGTATCGGTTGTAGTGCCGACACCGGGCGGAGGAATAAACAGTTCGATGAGAACTGACGCGCGTTATGTTGTCAGTCGATTCTCGCCTAGCGCCCGCGGACCTTTGCTTACAGGCGACTTGTGGGAAAGAACATCTCCACAAGCCAATTTTAGCATTAGAGAATTCTTAGAAAGATATCCCGACGAAACCGGCGTAACTGTTAGATTATCATTGTTTTATACCGTGTTTACCTCACCCGGTGTTGCTAATCCATGGGGCGGTCCCCGCGGTGGTATGACAATAACCGGAATGTCAAGATTGCCGGGCGAGCCGATTATGAGAGTCGGACTTATAACCGACGCGATGAGCCGGGTAAATGATGCGATTGACGAAGTTAACTATGGATATATTTCTTCAGAAGATCACAGAAATATATCAAAGAACCTAAACTTGCCGACATCACGCCCCAACGGCGTTTCTATAAGCTGGCAATCATCTGATAACAGTATAATCGACGCGGCGGGATTTGTAAACAGACCGGCATTCGGAGAAAGCGATAGAGATGTTACCCTGACCGCGACTTTCTCTCACCATGATCCGTTTACCGGGCCGAACCACATCCACTCTTTGCAAAGAGAATTTAACTTGACCGTACTTGCGAATCGCGCGAATCCCGCGCATGCGACAGCTACAACCCCGGTTGAAGTGGGCGGAGGCGAAATTCTTACCGGAACTTCTACGGTGACTGCCAATTTATCGGCGGCTTTGGCTAATGTAAGCAACTTAGACTCGGTTTGGTTGAGATTGGTTCCGCTTAACGGCGAATTTACGCCCGGAGACAGCGTTACAGTTAACGGCGTCACAAGATTGCTCGATGAAAGCGGCAGCGTTTACGTCGGCGACCTATTACCGGGGATTTTAGCTAATGGTGCGTCAACTCAAACCTTTACGATTGTATCAACTGCAGAATTCCACGGCGCGGCGGCAACGGTCACTTCTGACTTGCGCCCCGCGATAATCGCCGTTTCGTTTAGCGACGCTTTGGCGTCAACCATAAACCATATATCTCCTGAAACGATATATGTAGGCAATGTTGAACGTATCCGCGAAGATTTGGACATGTTCACTTCATGGAGATATACTGATCCGGTAATTGCCTGGACTTCAAGCCAACCGAATGTTATCGACGCGGCCGGCGCGCTTACTCGTCCGCAAAACGATACGCCCGTAACCCTTACGGCGACAGTAACGGCAGGCGGCGCGTCACAAACGAAAACGATAAACGTTATCGCGCTTGGAATAAGCTCTGACGCGGGATATTTTGAATGGTTACTTAACAATTTAACATTTGACAGAATGGTTGCGACAAGCAACTTCACTCTTCCGACCATAGCTGAACAAACCAACATCAGCTGGGTTGCGGCAGACCCGACAATAACCCGAATCGGAACTGCGGGCGACGGATATGTAAACGTAATTATCAATCGTCAGCACGGCAGAGATGTAAACGCGAGAATTACAGCGTTTATCGATGATGGAGTAGAAGTGAGTCAAGCTTTCTACTTCACAATAATCCGTACTCCCGGAAGTGACCGTTTTGTAACAGCGACGGTTGTCGACGAAAACGCGGGCAGAACTAAAAGGCTTGCGGTAAATGATGACGTAAACACCCGATGGTCTATAATTGAAAACGACAGAACAATTACGCTTGATACAATTGGCGACACAGTTTTCTCTGAGTTTGCGATAGTATATGAAGGCGTGAATGTTAGCGGAGTAAGAATATATAGCTCTACTGACGGCTCGGTTTGGTCGCATGCACATACCGGAGGCGCAATGGTGCCGGACAGACATAACTTAATCACGTTGTCTGCGGCGGTTCGCGCGCGATTTGTTCGTTTTGTGTTCCCGGCAGGCGTTACAGGCGTAAACTTTATAGGTGGCTATTCTATGGGGGGAGGAGATAACGGCACTCCGGGTCAAACAAACATATTTGAAACTCTTGTATTGCCCGCTCGAATAACAGGACCGATTGAATTGCCGACAGAACATGAAGGTTACGCTATAACTTCATGGACTTCAGCGTCGCCATCCGTAGCGAGGATAGATGGCTTTACTTTAACTCCTACAAGGCAAATAACTGACAGAACCATAAATCTGACAGCCACAGCTATTGTTAACGGTGAAACTCAAACCGGTGTCATTCCGATAGTGGTTGTAGCACTTCCACCGCAGCAAGGTAACGGTAATGGAGGCGGCGGAGGTGGCGGTGGTGCCGGCGGCGGAGGAAACTGGAACCGTCCCGGCGGCGGAATGGATGTTGGAAATATAAGCAACGTAACCCCGCAGCCACCGGATAATCAACCGGTTGAACTTCCGTTTAACGATATAACAGGTCACTGGGCGTCTAACCAAATCGTTTGGTTATACAGCCGCAACGTAGTTAGCGGAGACGGAACGGGCGGATTCGCGCCGAACAACTCAATGACGCGCGAACAAATGGCTCAAATCATCGTTAACGCGTTCGAACTTGAGCGAATTAATGGCGATGCTCCGTTCGCAGACGCGAACCCGGGCGATTGGTTCTTTAATGCGGTTTCAACGATGTATGATCACGGAATTTCGCTTGGCGACGGCACAGGAAACTACGGCGTTGGCTTGAATATCTCTCGTCAAGATGCGGTTGTGTTGCTTTATCGTATGCTGGTAAACATGGATGCAATTGCAGGAGCAACGGCATCTGCGGCGTTTGTTGATTATGCGGCGATCGCCGATTACGCGATTGAAGCGGTAAACACGTTCCGCGCGCTAGAAATCGTAAGCGGCGACCCGGCAGGAAACTTTAATCCGACCGATTCGATTACGAGAGCCGAAATGGCGATAATCATCTACAGAACGTTGGAATTTTTAAGATAAGCTTTAAAAACTTAGACAAACAACCGAAAAGAGCCGCAAAAGCGGCTCTTTTTTTATTTTTCACCTATAATTTTCTAATTTAACTCACTTTCAATATTTTCAAATTCTTTTTTATCACTAAAATTTTAAAAATAGTGTTCAGCTACATAGCCAAGTCGAAAACGACTTGGCTCTTTTTTTAATTCAAAGAAAATTATTTACAAATATTTACAATTAATGTCTTTTATGGTAAATTTATGATAAAAATTGACAATAAATAACATTAATTAGCAAAAAATGTTTATTTAGTCTGAAAACAACTAAATTAAATTTTTTATACTGTTTAACTTTTTATTAATTTTAATCCCTATTTACATTAAAGGGGGAATTAACAAATGCCAAGACCAAGAACAAAAAAAGAAGATATAATTGATAAGGAAAGATATTTCCGAGCTTGGCTGCGTTTTGAAAAGTTAAATTTCCACAAAAAACAGGCTGAAATTGAAAAATATGAATTTTCAGTAGAACTTGCAATTGAAAATGACAAAACTTTTGAATATCTTGTCGCTATAAACAAATATGGCGAATGCTTCGAGTTTTTCCACAAAGAATATCTCACGCCGATCGAATGGATTGAAGATATGGAAAATATAAAGTTGAAACGCGTATTACATAGACTAACAAAACACCAGCAGGATATTTTGTTTATTTTGTTCTATAAAGGTTTATCGCAAAAAGAAGCTTCTGAAAAGCTAGAAGTGTCTCCCGCCGCAATATCTATTCAAATTAAAAGAATAATTGAAAAATTAAAAAAAGATATAAAAAATGTTTAATATTTATTAACGACGAATCCCTATTTACTATGAGGGCATAAATCAGGAGGGGGTGCGATACACAAAAGCAGCAAATATAATATCAAAAAAGGAGGTAAAAAGTTATGGAAAACATGACACGGGAAGAAAGAAAAAAGATCCGCGCTTGTGATATTGAAGAACGTGAGAGATATTCTGAAAGATTGCGCGCGGAATCAAGTATGGAAAGAAAAAAGAAAAGAGTCGAGAGGCTAAATCGGGTTGATATTGACAATCCACAAGCAACGGTAACCGGCATAAGCGAAGAAGGCGTGACAGGAATCCAGCCAATGCAGTTAACAGGGAGAGGATATGCTGGAGGAAATAGAGCTACAGCGCGCCATGGCGGAGCCATTGGAGAAGATGCCCGCACAATGGACGGCGGAGCGGTTGGAAGCAACGCGATAGCAGAATTTGGCAGCGGAGCGGTTGGACAACATGCGATGGCAAGGGATGGTAGCGGAGCGATTGGACATATGTCAATAGCGGAATTCGGAGGCGGAGCGGTTGGTTATAATGCAGACGCGGAGTTTGGCGGCGGAGCGGTTGGTTTTAGAGCCACAGCCGCCGCCGGCGGCGCAGTTGGTCATTGGGCTGTTTCTGATGATGGCGGAGCCATTGGAGAAGGTGCCTTAACCAGTCAAGGAGGCGCAGTTGGCCGGGATGCGGTATCAACAGGTGGCGGCGGCGCGGTTGGAGATACGACTTTCACTACAGAAGGAGGTGCGGTTGGAGCTGGAGCTAACGCGGGATGGGGAGGCGCAGTCGGGGCTGGGGCTAATGCTATATCCGGCGGTGCGATTGGAAGTGGCGCAATTGCCGAATCCGGTTTTTCAGGAGGAGCTAACGCACGATCATTCAGTAATGCAATTCAACTTGGCACAGGCACAAACAGCAATCCAAATACATTACAAGTATATGGTCACCGTCTATTGGACGCCGATGGGAAAATACCGGAGGCGCGTTTGCCTGATAACATTGGCGGCGGAAGCGCAATGCCGCAGACCTGGGTAACCGCCGGCACGGCAAACGCTTTAACAATAAGACCAAATCCGGTAGTGACGCAATATGAAGATGGTATGCGATTCTTTATTCGAATTCATGCGGCGAATACTGCCGAATCAGTTAGTATTGCCGTTATTAACAACAATACAGGAGCCAATCTTGGCAACCGGCGTATTTTCTTGTCTAATACCAACAATACGGCAGGGGTAACAACTCCGGTAGGTACGTTTCTTGTAGGAGGCGTATATCTTATAGAATATAGAGGAACGCATGCCTCGGGCTCGTTTACCTTATTGTCGGCAAATCCGACTTTAGCAACATTAGCCGAAGCTCAAGCGGGTTCAGCAGCAACAGTACGTTCTTGGTCCCCTCAACGAGTTGCCGAATCTGTAAGAAGAGTTCCGCTTACAGGGTTGGCTACTCAATCACCTACTCAAGTTTTAGCAAACGATAATGTGCTTACAGCCGTCGGGAAATTGCAAGCGCAAGTAAATGCAATTCCAAATAACGGTGGTGGTGACAGTAGCGGCACACGTGCGGCTACTGTGGTTATAAGTACTGTTCAAGGCGAAGGTGATTTCTGGTATCAAGGAGGAGACTTCGGCCCAATGCTTCAACAGGCTCACGATTCATTGCCATCATGGCAGGGCGGCAAAATTCTGATTCATACCGGAAATTATTTAATAAATACTCCTGTTAATATAAATCGGCCTTGCACAATTATAGGAATGGGTGGAAGAAGCACTTACTTGACTAGTTGGAGCAGCAATACCATATTTAACGTTAATAGTTTTGATTTTGGACTAAGAGATTTGCATATTGAAAATATGGGGACGCTTGTAAATTCGACCTGGTGTCATCGCTTTAACATAGAAAATTGCGAGGCTAAGTCAGGAGCAATTAACTTATCAAGTGGAAGCCGATTTGTAAACATACACAATAATATCTTTGGTTGGAACGGAGCCGGTGTTATAATTACAAATCCTGATTGGTCAGCGCATATAAACATTTCAGCTAACAGTTTTAGCTCAGGCGACATAAGGTTTCAGAATGCTGCGGGTTCACTTAATATAACCGACAACCTTATAAGTCAAGTTACTGTAAATGGCACTACCTGGGGAGGCTCCACTAGAGTCCACGCCAATATTAAAGGAAATACGTTTTCTTCGTGGTCTTCTCATGTTGTGCTGGAAAACGTGCTAAGCGGTATTGTTATAGGAAATAGTTCCTGGAATTCAGATTTTCAAATCTCAGAATCAAATGTACAAAATATTAGACAAGGTCACAATGTTTAAATTAAAAATTATTATAATATTTAAGGAGGAAATAACATGTTTGGATTTAAAAGAATTGGCAGAACAGTACACTTAGGTAGATGGCTTCTTGAATGGGGAGAGCCGGTAGAGCAGTTGTCATGGACCAGGGATGAAGACGGAAGCCCCGTTTCTCACAGAAAGATTGAATTTCTTCCCAATGTGTATGTAGCTCTAAACGACCAAGAACGAGATGCTAAAATAGAATATCTTGGAGCTTTGAACCCTACTGTCACCCCTATCGACCAAACAGGAAAAGAATGGTTTGACGGGTTGCAATTCGATGATTACGATGCCGCTCGAGAAATTTATAAGGGAACCGAGCAAGAATACTACGAATGGCTTGCAAAAAACTAAATTGTGGACAAGCAGTCTTAAAAAAGTTTAGTTAAAGTGCAAATAGACGAATAGAAAAGATAAAAAGGAGTCGTTTGACTCCTTTTTGTCTCATAATTTCATGAAAGTTGATTATTAACCTGAAAAGCAAGGAGGCAGAAACGATGGAGCATGAAAATATAAGCGTTATATGGTGGCTTGTATTAACGGTTGTTGGAAGCGGCGGATTAGTCGCGTTAATTCAAGGTGTTTTTACCAGAAAGAAAACTAAAGTAGATACTGAGAGCATAACTGTTAAAAATGCCATGAATTTAGAAAGTATCGCTATCGAACGATATACTTCAACACTTGAAAAGTTGGCGGCGGCCGAGCGTATTATAGCAGATATACGAAAAGAGATGGAAAACGACAGGCAGTATATTTTAGTTTTGCAAGAGTTTATATACAGTCACGGTTTCGAGGTTCCTGAACGTCCGAAAATAGACTAGGAGGAAATTTTAATGCTTAATAGAAAAAAGAGAGTTTATCTGGACGCGGGACATAATTATAAAGCTCCCGATACCGGCGCCGTTGGGTTTGGTCTGCGCGAACAAGACGTAACATTTCAAGTCGCGAACACAATTCGTGTATTGCTTGAATTTCACGGTGTTGAAGTCGGAATGAGTCGTTGGAACCTAACTGATATCCTCGGAAGAACGGTTTCGGAAAGTTTACAACTTCGAACGCAAGGAAGTAACCGTTTTAACGCCGACTATTTTGTTTCAATTCATTGTAATGCCTTTAATGGTAGCGCGTTCGGAACCGAAACCTATATATTCGCAAGAGGCGGAAAAAGGGAAGAATTAGCATCGCGCATTCATAGACAACTTGTTGGAATCGGATTGCGTGACCGCGGAGTGAAAACGGCTAATTTTGCGGTTTTGCGAAACACGAAAGCTCCGGCGGTGTTGGTAGAGTTAGCTTTTATCGACAATATGAATGATAACGATATTTTGCGCAATCGGCAATTTGAACTTGCCGAAGCTGTGGCAAAAGGCATTTGCGAACAATTTGGAATTACATATCAAGGAGGCGAAGGCGCTATGTTTAAAGATGTTCAAGGTCATTGGGCGGAAAGGCAAATCAACGAGCTCAGAGAGTTCGGAATAGTAAACGGCGACGAAACCGGAAACTTTCGACCGAATGACGCCGCAACCCGCGCAGAGGTTGCGACCATGATACGAAATGTCGTGAGATATATCACGGGAGAGTGAACTGGTTTAAAATATTAGCATAAGCAAAAAGGGTGCAAAGGCACGCCTTTTATATCGCAGGCAAGTTAGACTGTCGTTGCAAATTATTTGCACGGTGTCGCAATATCCTGCTTTATGGAAGGTGTCCTAATTGCGCCCTTTTTACTTATTTTGAAAATCAGCTAAGATAACAACTTGTTATCGCGAGAAAGTCAGTTCAAAAAACTCATCGAGTGGAGCGAGATAATTGCGTTCGAGCGCAATTACCCTAACGTTTTGTATGTTTTCCCTGTCTTCGGGCAGCGGTAGAATAATATTTGCGTGACCATTTGAATGGACGGGAATTATGATTTGTTCAGTCGATATACTTACAAGCCTGCCGTTACGGTTGCGCGCCGCCGCAAAAACAATTACCTGTGAAGATTCGTTTCTGCCGTTGAAAAAGACCGTATTTAAGGTCAACCCGCCCGTCGCAGGAATCGTATCATTGTTTACAATCTCATTCCCCGCGTCATCAAAAATTTTCACGGTGTTAGATCCGAATACGCGCCATTCATGCAATGTTGCAGCAGGCGTAGGTCCTAAGTACGGCACAACTTCGTAAAATACTATCCTATAGTATCTTGCCGTAACCGCTGGATATGAAATCCGCGTTGTGCGTTCCACTTGGAATTCGCCCGGAGCGGGGTCCAGCGCAATTACCGCCAGACTATTCCAATTTGAATTGTCGTTGCTCCAATAAATAGTAGCCCTTGCGTGCCTTGCGGCAAATTGACCGAAATATATTTCCATGCCGACAGTTCTTGTGGGCGCTCCGAAATCCAAAGCAAGCCAAGATGGGTTATCTGCGCTCCAATCACGGTCGTTCCAGCGAGTTGCGATGTTACCGTCATTAACTCGCGAAGCGGCATGGTTAGCATCCCATTGTGACGACGCACTTGCCGTCGCTTGCAAAGCCAAATTCCTGTTCAATATTCGGGTGAATTCGAAAGGCACCACCATATTATCATTTCTTACTCGGAAAAAGCCGGTCGCATCAGCATAATTGCTACGCGACGCCGTAAATGTATACAAACCGCGCTCTAAACGGAACACTCCCGGGCTTTCAGGTTGCATAACCACTCCCATAGCGTTACGCACCACGATTGAATCCGCCGCAATGTTTCCTTCAAAAGTGACGTTGTAGGTTACCGGTGGTGGCGGCATCTTATCAAAGACGC
Organism: Oscillospiraceae bacterium; assembly: GCA_009780345.1. Taxonomy (GTDB): domain Bacteria; phylum Bacillota; class Clostridia; order Monoglobales; family WRAG01; genus WRAG01. The sequence continues at coordinate 42,580 of WRAG01000013.1, read as the reverse complement.
GCCAGTGTGTTACAGTCGCTTGTCGCGGCGAATCCGAAGGATGCGTGAAATGGATACGATAATATCTGGCGGTTACCGGCTGGTAAATGATTTCCATAAAACTTGCCGGCTCTATTTGACTACCGGATGGAGATCTTCGTATCTGCGCCAATGTATTCCAATCTACGTTATTATTACTATATTGAATGTCCACGTTATCAAACCTTGCGTCGGGATACTGTGTTACGATTTCCATTCGAGCAGTTTCGGTAGGTTCGCCGAAATCCAGCATAATCCACGAATTTATCTCGCCACCCGCTACGTTCCAGCGGGTATTGTCGTTACCGTCGATAACCGCCGAGGCAGGATGTGTTGTCGGACGGTCTGAATTCGCGGTAACCAAAACATTGCCGTGTCTTGCTATGTTTTCGCCCATGTTAGGAGCGGTTGCCAATGATTCAAAATCGGCATTCGTGATATTACTTGAATCGAAAACCGAAAAACTGATAAGACGCGGCTGTACCGACCAATCTGCGTCAGAAATATACCAACGCAGCCTTTGTGCGGTAACATAACTAAAATTAATTACGTTATCGCCCCGTTGTTTCTGGGCAGCGGATATAGTGGCCAATAACTGCCAGTCATTTCCGTCGAAATACTCTAAACGCGAATCGAAAAAGTCCGAATCTTGAACGGGCGGCGGAGCTGTTTCTCCTAAAAGCGGGCGAGGAGGGGTATCAATTCGCCGCGCGAAGTCCAAATTCATAACAATTCTGTCAAAACTGCGCGGCTGTCCAAGATCAACTTGCCACCAGTATGAGTCATCAAGAGTTCTGTTAAGCGGTTGCCATGCGGTGTTTAATCTGCCGTCCAAAGCTCTTTGCGCATTGTTCGGGCGTGCCGGAGCCATCCCCAACGGGCGAGACGCGCTGTTTGCCAGAGCTTCAACTTCAATACCGCGAGCAAAGTCATTTGTCGGGAAGCCGCTTGTGCGATTGACTTTATCACCTTCGACGATAAGCACATACGCTTCAAATGCTTCCAAGAATGTAACATAACTGTCTGTTCCTGAAACGTCAGCATATTTGTAATCCCAAACAATGCGTGCCGTTTCAACATTTTCAAGCCCTATATCACTCCAATTAAAGCCGATTCCGCCGGATACGCGGTTGCGGTTGAGCAGCATTACTGCATAACGCTGCCTGCCCTGCGTTTCGGTGTAAAGCGGTTTCGCCCAAACTTGCAAACCGGGCTCGTCTTCACGCACGAGATAACATTGCTTCACCAACGGATCCTGGTTGATTGAAATCATGTCAAGATTAGTAATCGTTTGGAAGTTAAAGCACTCTCTCGTCAATCTCGTCAAATCAGTCGAAAGGATAAGCGGTGCCGCCATCATAGCCCACATGGTAAAGTATGAGCGGGTTTGGAAATCAGTCAGCAAAGATGCGGGGTCTCCATGCCCCATATAACCGAATATTATATAATCCGGGTCGTTAACCGTGTTCGGGCGATTTGCCGCCGGCGCTAAGTTGCTATCGAACGCGGCAAGCACGCCTTCCCACGGGTCACGGTCAGGACGGCGCAAGAAACTGCCTAAATCATATTCGGTACGCCAGGTGTTAGCGATTTTATGCGCCCATTCTGTCGGGCCGTCTTGCCCCCACTCGCACATATTTAATATAATCGTTTGATTATCGCCCATTATCTCCTGCATTGCTTGATAAAATGCGGCATAAACATCGAAGTTATAATCAAGACCGAGATGTCTGCCCGGGCATATGCAAGCAACATCGCGTCTTGTGGGGTTTCCCGGCGGATTGTATTGGCAAATCTCGCATTTGTTGTTATGTCCGCCGCAATGGTCAAGTTTCAGCGCGTCAACGCCCCAGTCTACGAACCGCTGCACATCGCGCCTATAATTTTCAAACCAATTATTGCCGCCGCTGCCGATTCCCTGTCCGCAGCCCCACGCACCCGTGTCGGTATAAATGCCCGCTCGTAATCCTTGAGCATGCAACCACTGCACCCATTGACCGAAATCGTAATTGAAGTTATGGCGAGTGAGAATGTCGCCGTTAATGTCGCGGAAACGCACGGGACCTTGGTCTCCGGTGCGAGTAGCGTTGGGATTACCGTCGCCGTAACTGTTGCTTCCGGCGTTAAAGCGAGCGCCCCACCAAAAATCGTCAATCCATATAAGGTTATAACCTTGATTATGCCCCCAGTCGCCCAGTTCGTGCAAACCTAGGTTTATCAAAGCTTCAACCTGTTCCATCGCGCCTGCCTGAGTAATAGAGCTCATTGAATGGTACCAGTTATTCCAACCCATATAAGGCACAGGCATAGGCGCGAGATTGGCGTCCGCTCTTACCGTCACGTTGGCGACAACCGTACCGCTTTCGCCGCCGGCAGTCCAAGTTCCGGTTACCTGATATGTGCCCGGCGAATTTGCCAACGACCTGTCACCAAGTCCTTGATACGGCCAGGAAATAGGCATCAACACACGCCCGCCGTTTTGTTGTGGTATGTTAAACCAGTTAGGCAGAATCGGCGGCACGCCTGCGCTTGTTTTAATATCGAAATGCTGAGGAGCGGTTACAAACGGAGAATCGTTAAACGCCCTTACCCGATTTTGGTCGTATCCCACATATACTCCCGCCGCGTTTGTAAGAAATACGCGGAATTTGGAAGTTTCGACCGGTTGATCAAGATAAACTGTGAATGTGCGCGTTGCGCCGCTGCCGGGAACCGTCGTCGTCGGATGGAATGTAATCCATTCATCTTGCGCGCGACTAGCGCCGTATTCATATCTGTCAAGCCTGAAACTTGGCGTGCCGGTAACGCCTCCTAAGGTTATAACAACACGCGTAATTGTTCGACCTGTTAGAAAATCAACCGCATGCCATTTGGTGGCGGCGTTTCGGTTAAGGTCAAAACCGTGACTGGCATGAGATGCCCAGATAGTGTCGCCCTCCCAATAACGAACTGTCCTAAACCGCGCCGGACTATTTTGTAATACATCTGATATGTTGGTGACCTCCGCTTCGCTGATGAAATCAGCATTTACGATGACCGGTTGAAGAAAACCGATCGTCGGAAGTGCAATAACGAACGTCAAACAAAGTGTCAACATGCTTAGTAAACATTTTTTCATAAACAACTCTCCCTTATATAATATATAATGAAAATTTATATTAACTTTTAGCTCTATATTTAATTAACTTCAATTGCGAAGGGCCATTGTTCTATACTTCCAACGTCATACGCGATAAATCCAAGGTTTGCAAGGTTTTCCTGCGCCCGTCTGCTACGATAACCGGTTTGGCAGTAAATTATAATTATCGAATCATGCGTAAACAGCTGTTCCACGTCCGAATCCAACAAAACATCAAGAGGCAACGAAATACTGCCGGGTATACGGAATGCGTCATGAGCTTCTCGCGGTCGTACATCCAATAAAACCGCATTTTCCTCCGTTTCCAGTAGTCGGATAGCATCCTCGGGAGAAATTCGAGTTTCATCTACTGCGTCGGGGAACTCAAGCGGCATAATCCTGCGTGCGGGTTCTATCATTCTCATTACAATCACGCTCGCCTCTGCTCTTGTTAAATTCGCTTCGCCTTGAAATAAATTATCCTGCCTGCCTGTAAATATTCCGCCGACAAAACTTTGCTCTACATAAGGGCGGCATTCCAAGCATTCGTCCAAGTCACGTAACTGCTGCGCGGCGGAAACATCGTCATTATAATCTTCGCCAAAGAGGTTTTGTAATGAAAGGTGACTGATTCTGGCGGCGGTATGACGGTCCATTGGATAATTGGCAACGAAAACATCATAATTTTCGATTATGTTATATGACAAAGCAAAATCTATATAAGGAGTAAACCACGCGCTTCCTCCGGTCGCCGGCGGCACTTCATATTTATAAGATATAATTATGGTAAGAAACTCGGCGATAGTAATAGAGTCGTCCGGACGGAATAAGCCGTCGTCAAATCCGTTTACCATGCCCCTTTCCGCAAGCGCGGCGATATATATCTCGCCCCAATGCCCGTTCGTATCCGGAAAAGTGCTTTCTCCGGAAAATGCCTGCGATTGTTGGTGTCCCGAACACAGTAGAATAATGCAAAGCATAGATATAATAATTCTGACATGTGCTTTTGCCATCGTTTATACCTCCTGCAATTAAAAAATTAACTATAACATATCATATTTCCAATAAAAAATCAACAATAAATTTTGAGTGTTTGTGTCAGAATTGACATAGGAAGTAAGGCGTTTTTTATGTTCGAAATATATCCCTTTACATTATTAAAGATATTGTGAGTTTAGTAATGAAAAAACTTGACTCGGGAGTATAACTGCTGTATACTGTTGTATGCTATGCTAACTGTTTGGTTCGGAAAATAATAAAGGGGGAAGCAAGCATGAAAAAAATTATAAGTTTTGTGTTATCAGCGATAATGGCGCTGTCGTTTTTGCCGACAGCGGCACGAACGGAAGGAAACATGTCGTTAACCGAACTGTTCTCGCAAAATTCGTATATATATAATCACAACTTGGGCGTTCTCGCCGCGGAATTAAGCGTGCTTGCCTACAATAGATATGCTCCTCAGCCCGACACTTGGATAAGGAATCGTCTTTTGGAGCTTGGGTTTGCCGGCGGCAATATTTTTACCGAAAGTTACACCGCGCCGCGAACTGACGATCATTATGTCGCATACGCAATCGCGCACAAACCTATCGAAATCAACGGCGTTAATCGAAACTTAATTTTTATCGCTATACGCGGAACGAATGCCGCTGAGTGGAATAGTAACTTTGAAATCGGCGACGGGCTTGACCATTACGGCTTTAAACGCGCGACCGAGAGATTGCGCGCCGACCTTGAAAGTCGTATTTCTCATTTTAAGGCTGAGGATAATATAATGCTTGTCACGGGACACAGCCGAGGCGCGGCGGTTGCCAATCTGCTTGCCGCCGACCTTAATAGAAGTGGGCGCGATATTATACTTTCGGAAAATTTGCATGCTTATACCTTTGCAACCCCCAACGTAACGAGGCGACCGGACTATGGCAACCACCCGAATATTTTTAATTTTATTAACGCAGAGGACCTTATTTCCTATATACCGCTTTCTCGCTCCGGTTGGAACTATCGGCGGAATGGTATGACATTTTTGTTTCCCACGAGAAACATTGTGCCCGCTGATGTTGCGGCAATGTACAACCAAAAGGTGCGCGAGCATTTCATTCAGCTTACAAATCAGCATTTATTATGGTTTTCAAACCATACCCACTTTCGCCGCGGAGGATACGCTTCGTTGGTTCATTGGACTGAAGTGTTACACGAACTTGCGCCGACTGTATATGATTTTTACAATACAGAGCATATAATCGACATTCCGGAATTTCCTGAGTTTTCGGGAAGTTTAACCGTTAGAGAATTTATGAACTTTATCGCCGCCGCAATGTCGGGCGATGGAGATTTGCTAATGGACATTTTTCCTTTGCTAATGTTTCCGAATCCGTTTCAGACCGCTGTTCTCCTCTTTTTGGTAGGAGGGAATCCTGACCATATTATGCGCGACCGAGGTTTGGCGCATGACGACAACTATTATTGGGCATGGATGTTGGCGTTGGCAGACACCGAGCAAAACGGCAATTTCAGTTTAACTCTCGATAACAAAGTCGCCCCTTTAACGCGAATTCGTATATACGGTTCGGTTGACGCGCGGGTTTATAACAGCCAAAATCAACTTGTCGCCGACAATATTCCTGCTATGACAGGTTCGCCGATAAATTATCATGGAATCTACACACTTCCGGGCTTTGACACGAATGCTCCTGATATGATAGACCCGAATATTATATATATATACACATCCGTCTTTGATACTTACACAATCCGTCTTACGGCGACCGGCGGCGGTGAATTGAACTTCATAGTTGAGGATATTGATTTTATTACCGGCGCGGTAATCAACCGAAAAGAGTTTATAGACGAAAACCTTTACGCCGGCAAAGAATTGTTTTTTGAAATCGTCGATGTTCCAACAGTTCGGCTAATGTTTGTCGAAGACGAAACCATAACCGTAACAACATCTCGCCCCATATTCCGTAACGAATTCTTGATAATCGCGGTATACAATGAAATTATAATGGTAGACGCAACTTTTAATCCGCGAATAACAAGCGGAAATGTATACGAATTCACCTCCGACAACTTAGAAAGCGCAAATACAATCAAAGTAATGCTGTGGAGTGCTGAAAATCTCCGACCGTTAGGCGCGGCGAAAACATTAAGGCGAAACGGTTCCGGTTGGGAATAAGCTTTACAGAAACCAAAAAGCGGAGCAAATGCTCCGCTTTTCGCTTGTTTATCTATGTCTGTTTAATATCTAAATCTAACTCACCAACGCGCCCACGCAAGAGGGTTCATTGTCCGCATATCCTCCCATACAAACGCACGAATTGTATATGTTCCGAAACCAAAATTTTCGTCAAATCTCTCCGGCAAAAAGGCAGAGCGATATCGAAAATCACCAAATTCATCAACATATTCAGCAGGATTAGGCATATCCAAAAAAACAAGCACATTGTTTTCGTCAAAAACCGAAATAATCAACCGTTCGTCATTTATAAGCGGACGATTTACTTTTACCTCTACAAACCAACGATTGATAAGAGTTTGGTCGTCCCAAGCAAGAAAAATCGGTTCAACCCACGTTATCTCAATCGGTTCAATAACATTAGCCGCTTTAGTAAACCTGATTGACGGCCGATATGCTCTCGGATTTGCGTCAGAGAAAGCGGGAGGCCGCATTTGCACTCGCGCAAAGTCAACGTGAGCAAGGTTCTCAGCGGAAGTGTTAGCCGGAACACCCGAAATAGTAAGAGCAAAACCTGTTGCGTCCGGCGTTGCCTCAAACATAGCTGTAAGTGCGTCTCTTAAACACATTACAACATTGGGAGCGTCTGCAACACTCGCTTCGGTAGTGATTCCAGGAACTAATTGCGCGCCGACAAACGTAGCGTTTGTATAAATAGGGTTTACAGAAGCTCTGTTTGAAATTCTAAATCCTGCTCCGTTCGTTGCAATCGCGTCAAGCGCGGTAAACGGCGTTTCCGGCATGCCGTTTGCCGCAATTGCCGGCAAAGTCGCGAATTGGGCTTGGGGCATTAGATGAACCGACAAAATAACATCACGCTGATTGCCTGTTCCGCCGTTTCCGTATGCGCCCACCGCAAATTCAATTCTGTCGTCTGTGTTTTCAAGAACCTCTTTAATATTTGCCAATGTGTCGGGGTCATCGCTGAAATCAAACACTACATACGTTTCCGCATATCTGTCGTTGTTCAATCTTCCTGACAAAAGGTTATTCCAGCCGCTTGCGCCGTATGTCGCGTGATTGGACGCAAAAGTAGTACCCCTTACGTGAAACGCTGTTGTTGCCGGCATGCTTATCATATCATCGGTTATAGCTGGTGGTAACGGTGTAGTTGCCGGCGCAAGCGGAACTTCCCACTGCGCGGAAAGTACGATATCCGCTCTCGACGCCGGAACTGTCCAAATTCCCGACTCAACTAACGTACCGTCAGGCAATGCCCAACCTCTAAATACAGCTCCGTCAGATTGCAGGTTGCCGGCAGGAATGTTAACCCTGAATCCGGGTCTTGTAATCGGTATCGGAGCGGGCAAAGAGCCGCCCGAAAGATCGCGCCCACCGTCATCAAAGGTTATGCGAACGCGGCTTGTTATAAGGTTGATGGCGTTAGTTCTTCCCACGATTGCCTCGCCGAACGGAGTGGTCGAAACCGACATCGTTCTCGGAAGCCGCACAACAGGAGTCTCCGAACCGGGGGTAAACGGAGTATATATATCATCCGGCGGGTGATTTCCTGAACCGCCGTCGCCGAATATATGCATATAAACGGTATCTGTATGAAGGTCAATCGCCGCAAGACCGTATTCTCCTAATATCGCAACGTAAATCAAATTATCAATTCGGCAATACGCTATGCCGTTCGGGTCAGGAATTCTCGCAACGCCAAACGCTCCGGGAATAAACTCCGAGGCTGACGGTACAAGCGATACAGGCGCAGAGAAAGTGTCAGCGCCGGTTCTTACAAGCCTAAAAATTCCGCCGCTGCGGCTTGAAACCCAAATATTTCCTTCGCTGTCACTTGTAATTCCGCGAATCTGTCCGCCAATTGTCCATTGTGTATGCTGACCGCTAAATGTCGGAATGACGGCGTTAATCGCGCTTGTTCTTGCATATCTGCGTAAAATACCGCCGCTGTTTGCCGCCCAAAGGTTGCCATCACCGTCGATATGTATCGAAATAACGTTAGCGAACCCTTCTACAACCCTATTCACCTCGCTTGCCGCCGCAAATATCGGCGCGCCGTTTGCGTCGTAACCGGTTCTTGTAACTTGCAATATCGAACCGCCCGCCGCTCCGCCCGGCATTGGGATATACAAATTATCAAACGCGTCAAATGTCATGCCGAACGACACGTCGCCCCCCGTACCCGAGTTTACGCCTAAGTTAACAAGCGGAACAAAGGTGTTTTGAGCAATAAACGGAATAATTACAACCTGAACATTACCTCCTCTGACATTACCTATAAGGTTTAACGCAGCCCAGTTTGGTGGAAAAGTTGTCATAGGCTCCCTGTAATTAAACCTAATTATACGTCCGTCTGTGCCTTTTGATACGAACGGATTTCCGCCCGAGTCAATCGCAACGCCGAATACATCTGCCGATTGTCCGGCGGTTCCGGGGATTAGCGCAACCGAACGCCCGTTTATTGTGCGCCCCTCGTTATGCGCTCCGAACACCGGAAAAAGGTCCATATTTGAATATCCGACAGTAATCAAAGTTCCGACGCGGAAAATAAGTCCGCCGCCGTTCGGCGCGGTGCTCCAACCGACAAGGCCTTGCCCTGCCGGCGCGAAGTTAATTCGACTGAACGAAGGGATAATCGTTCCCGGATACACAAGGAGTGACGGTTCGATAAGAGATCCGTCGTTGTTTCGGAAAGATACCTCTATCGTGTTATCGGCAGACACCGATGTCGACGGAAATGCAAATATCGACGCCAATATTGCCAATATAACCAATATTCCGAAAAGTTTTCTGCATTGAATTTTTTTCACTCTTTCCTCTCTCCTTTATATAAAACCTTGTACAGAATTACAACATTTTTAATAATTATATTACACTAACTGAACCTATGGCGAAGACCAATTTAATAGCATTTTAACATAAAGCAGTTAATTATGCAATATCCAAAATTGAAAAATAAAAACACTACAAATTTATATATTTGTAGCGTTTTTTCAAATTTATGCTATTGTATATTTTGGGTGATATTTATGCTATAATTATTAGCAGAAAAAATTTTTCGAAATTTTACCCAACATTTCGATATTCAAAATCGTATTAGTGGTGAAAGGGGGTTGTGACTGATGATTATTTTCTCGCTTGCGCGCGGCGAAGAATACACATCAGGTACTTTTGAGGAAATCTACAAGCGACAATCTGCTATGATATATCGAGTTTGCTTTGCATATATGAAAAATGCGGCAGACGCAGAAGATGTGGTTGCTGATATATTCGCAAAACTGCTAAAAGACGGCACAACCTTTAAGAGTGCTGAACACGAAAAAGCGTGGTTTTTGCGAACTTCAATAAATAAATGTAAAGATTTTTTCAAACATTGGTGGCGTAGTCGTGCGAATATAGATGATTATGAAAATTTGGAAACCGCAAATCCATTCCAAGAAAATGAAGTGTTAAAAATTATTTTGAATTTGCCCGAACGCTATAAAGATGTAATGTATCTTTACTATTACGAGGGGTACTCAACCGCAGAAGTCGCTCAAATACTCAAAAAACCGCACTCCACCGTTCGTTATCATATGCGAGAGGCAAGGTTCCTTCTGCGAGATATTCTCGCAGAAGATAGGGCTCCCGCCAAGTCGGTTTGTGACTTTGTGGGAAAGAGGAGCAATAACAAAACGTGTGAGCTTTTCGGACGCCCTTTGTCCGAAAACGAGCAAAGTGAAGTTTGTTGTGACGAGAAAGGGGTGTTGGAAAATGAAGAATAAAAAAATAATTGATGCTCTTGATACAATTCGGCTAAATGCTGCTGCTGACAAGCGCATACTTGAAAAAATAAAGCAAAAGCAACAACGCAATAAAAAACGCCCTGTTTTCCGCACCGCTATTTCACTCGCAACAACGGCGGCAGTGCTGATGTTCGCTGTATTTGGAGTTAGGTTTTTTGCTCCCGATGTGAACAACACTTTTTCGCTACAAGCCTTTGCTATGGAAGTACAAGAGGACGGCACGTTTGGATTGCGTGAAATTGACCTTATGACAAACGAATTTTGGGCAGGACATTTTGACGGCGATAATTTTTTTGTCAGTGTTGGTCTAAGATACAAGGGGAATAACATTCAAAATGTTGAGTTCTCTACTAACGAGGGATTTTTCGCAACGCAACGTATCAGAAGTTTAGCACACACAGAGTCCGTGCCACACACTTATATGGGTTTAGATAGTCAACTGATGATGTTTGGTACAGAGTTTTATGTTGTCGGAAATGCTATAACCTTTGGTAGTGCTATGGACGATGACATACTGTTATTTTGGGGTAGCAATGATGTTAACATTGATAATATTCCCGAAAGTATAGAAATCCGTGCTAATGTAATATTCAATGACGGCGAAACCTATGAACAAACGGCTGTGATTGATTTGTCGGGCAGAGGTTCGATTAACATCGCAACCGAGGTAACGCCGGACGAGCGGCGAGAAGGGTATGGAGTCTTATGGAATCCCTCGATGGTAATCGATTTAGAACTTTACTAAAAAATTTATTAAAAAAAGGAGTTTTTCAAATGTTAAAAAAAATAATTAGTTTATCTTTGGTGGTAATCACGTTAGTGGTATCTGTTACAAGTGCTTTTGCAACTACATTTGGTAGTTGGGACAGCATAATAGAAAACAACGGTGACGAAAGGGCGCAGGCGATTAGGGGTAGTATAGCATTTGACGAGGAATATAATCAACTAACGATGGGAATAGCGGTTGTCGCTTCTGTAATTGTAGACGGTGTGGAATTTGAATTTGACGCATTTGCAATCCGTGAGAATAACTACTTCAAACTTCGTGATTTGGCGTACATCTTAAACGGAACGCAAGCTCAGTTTGAAATAGGCTTTGATGTTGGAACTAATACTGTATCTCTTGCAAGCGGTCAACCTTATACCATTGTTGGCGGTGAAATGTTGAACAACCATAGAGGCTTTTACGAAAGCGGCATTAACTTGGTAACATCCGCGGCGCGTCCGAGCGATTGGAATTTTATGTTAGACGGCGAGGAAATCACTTTTACGGCGTATGACTTCGGTGGAAATAATTTTATTAAACTTCGTGATGTTGCCGCCGCTCTTAACTTTTTTGTTGATTGGGACGGCAGAATTATTATTGATACGGGTAGGAGATATGAACTTTAAGGCTTATGGGTTTTTAAATAGCAAGAGTGGTTATTGACTAAATTGCAAGGGTCCGTTAGGAAAGTGCTGTAACTATACGGACTCGTATGAAATCTGAATTTTAAATATTAGTACGACAAATAATAAATTTGTCGTGCTTTTATTTATGCTAAGTTACATGATAATACCACAAAAAACTTGGAGGTATTTATACATAATGTAAAACATCCAAACAAGCTTGCATTTTGTTTTGAAGTATGGTAAAATGTGTGAAATGATTGTAAATTTTTTTGGGGGAGTTTGATAAAAAATGAAAAAACAACTTTTAAGCTTGATAATGGTAATGGCTTTACTGATAACACTAATTCCCATTGGAAGTATGCCCGCATACTCCTCTAATCCGATTACCAGAGCGGAGTGGATTCGCGAGTTGGTAGAGTTGTTTGATATGACTGTAGAAGATGAAAGCAATATGCCGGATGATTATTTCTATGACTTTAATATAACACATCAGTTTTATCGCGAAGTTATGATGGCGGCGGAATTTGGCGTTATTGATTTTGCCATAGACATCGACGCGGTTGAAGGTAACTTTTTATTCAGGCCGAATGACCCTGTTACACGAGATTTCGCAGCGCGCACTTTGAATTTTGCCCTTGGTTTTCAGCCGACAGACGGCGAGCAATATCCCTTTGAAAAATACGCTTACCACATCGCTACAGAGCGGAACTGGTTCGCATTGTCAAGCGGGCAGTTTATGCCGCAGCAGAACATCACTGAAGCTGAGAAGAATATAATGCTTGCCGATGCCGCCGAAGTATTGTCGTGGACGGAAATAAATCCCAATCATATTAATATGTTTGAGTTAGAATTAGGTGTTATTGAAATTCCGAACGGAACTGATGTGTCAAAGGATGAGAACGGTGTTTTAACAATTTTCGATTCCCAAATTGCAAGGATGATTAACATCGGGCAAACTTTTGTTGTGTATTTTGACGGGCTTCCGTTTGCCTACACCGCTAAATCGGTAACCATATACGATTGGTATTATACAATTATCACAACCGTATCACAAGACATTAACGATTTTATTATAGCTGCGGACGCGCAAGGTATCATTGATATTGATTTGGCATCTATCATCCCGTATGATGATACGGTTATTATATTTGATGATGAAGCCGAAGGCGCCGCATTCAGCGCCTTAACCGGCAGAACTTCTGACGAAGTTAGAGTCGGAGGACTTACTTTAACATCACCAAGAATTAACGGAATACAAGTTCGGATTTCCGACATTTCTATTTTGTATAGATACGAAATTAACCCGACAAGGCAGTCTGCTTTTATCGGTCTTGCGGGGAATGTCAAAATTACGGGTACATTATTGGAAATATCTCTTTCAGAAACCATAAGGCTTGGAACAATTCCGACAAAGTTAGGACCTATCAACCTCTCCTTAGAGCTTTCCGCAAGCGGAAGCTTGGCATTAACGTATACTGCCGGGTTTGAAACAGGATGGGAATATACTGTCGGCAGCGGCTTGCGCCGTGTCAGAAGTTTTGAGTCGAAAGGCTTTGAACTTTCCGCGCGGGTTAGCGCTTCTATTGGCGTGAGAATATCTTGGGGTATTGAAGAAGGAATCTTTAAAGGCAATATTTATGCAAGAGCGGGGCTAAAAGTCAATATTGAGTATAATCTGCCTTTCTGTGAGCATTGGACTATACACTCGTACCTTGAGATTGGAGCTGTGTTATCATTAAGCTTGGGAGGAGGATGGTCGTTCTCCGCAAGCAGTTCATTTCCAATCATCGATAAAAACAACTGTCCGTTTTTCCGCGAATTTCATCGCGAAAACGGCGTAGTGGTGCCGTGGTGTACACAGGGAAACGACTGTTGCACCCGACCACGCCCAAGTAATTCGAGAACGCGAATTTCAAACAATCAAGATAATTCAGTTGTAATGCTACAAATAACTGACCGTCTTGAAACACGGGACACAGTGAATTATCATAGTTTCACATTACCGATAGACGGACGCGTTTCTATAGACTTCACACAAGGAAACATAACTCACCGTCTTACCTTATTCGACAGCGAAGCAAGAGAGATTATGCGTTCCTATGGAGGAAGCAGTTATATCGGCTTTCTCGCCGCCGGGACATATTATATTCGAGTTGCTGCGCAATTCTTGACGGCTAATTGGAACACCAATGACTACCACTTGACTGTAAACGTGATAAATGAAGAGTTGGATTTTAATTTGACATTAACAGATAAATATATTGATAAACTCGAGGTGTCTTTGGAACAGGACGGAAATGATATAACGCTAAGCGTTAGCGTTTTGGACGGCACGAATGTAGATTTAAGCAGATATAACTTGTTCATCGCCCATTTTATCGAAGGCAGAGTTGTCTATATCGCATCTTCCGTTGGAATTTTTGAAGATGGTTATATGAGATATAACGTCACTTTACCTTTCGGTGATTTTAAGCTGTTGTTTTGGAACAATTATATGGCGCCGGTGTTTGATATTGTTACAAATATAGAGTTTTGATTTTAGCGTTTCCGGCGACAACGCAACATAAGAGAAAGTTGTAACAAGTTATCTACCCGCTAAACTTACGGTGTAATTACATAAATAAAAGGAGTGTTTTTACGGCATTTGTCCGACGGCTATGCCGCTGGATAATTCAACTACAATTTTGCAAAAATCAGCAAAATTAAGTTTCATTTATCTCAAATGCTGTAAAAACACCCCAACTGGTCGGAGTGAGAGGATTCGAACCTCCGGCCTCTTGGTCCCGAACCAAGCGCGATACCAAGCTTCGCCACACCCCGATATAAAAGCAATTAATAATTAATAATGTACAATTAATAATTATTGTGAGATTTCCGCCAAAAACGCGAAAATCCTATTTAATTTTTTACAACTATGCAATTATACAACAGCTAATACGCTTTGTCAACATTTACCGAAGAAAAAAATAATAATACGCCGCGGCAAACAAAAATCCGGGTAGAAAGTTGGCAATTTTTATCTTAGAATCCACAACCATATTAAGTCCGATTCCCAACACCATAACGCCGCCCGCCGCGGAAATCATCATAATAAGCGGTGGTGTAAAAACATTGTAAAAAAATCCGGCGAAAAACTCGATGCTGCCTTGATAAATAAGCACAGAAGCCGCCGAAAACAGAACGCCAACGCCAAGGTAAGACGCGAACATCATTGCCGCGACTCCGTCGATGATGGATTTTGTGAATATAATACTACGATCACCGCTTACGCCGCTTTCAAGCGAGCCTAAAATCGCCAACGCGCCGACGCAAAACAACAAAGTCGGCTCAACAAATCCCCGTGCAAAAGTGGACGAATCTCCGTCGCGGCTGAACTTACTTTGCATAAACATTCCAAGTTTGTTCAAACCGTCGTCGATACGCAAAAGTTCTCCGGCAAACGTTCCAAGCGCCAAAATGATAACCAACGGTATAATATGCTCATATCCGCCAAGCGCGCCGGAAATACCGATAATAATAGTGCAAAGCCCTAAAATGCGCATCAAATTTTTGGAAAAATCCTTTTTAATTCGCCCTTTTAGCAAAAGTCCAACGCTGCCGCCCAATACAATCGCGCCTGCGTTAATCGCCGCACCTGTTATACCCACAATGTCCAACTCCTATTGTATAAATAGGAGTTTGCGACGATTTTTGTCGCAAACTCTCACTAAAATTATTAATTATTAATTATTAATTGTTTTCTACCCGCCTAAGTATGCCTTTCGCACCGCGTCGTTTGCCTGCAACGCCTTCGCGCTGTCGGTTAGAACGATTTTCCCGGTCTCCAATACATAACCTCTGTCGGCGATGTTAAGCGCCATGTTCGCGTTTTGCTCAACCAATAAAATTGTAACACCCGCCTTATTCAACTCGCGGATAATATCAAAAATCTGCTCTACCAAAAGCGGAGCAAGCCCCATAGACGGCTCGTCCAACATAAGAAGCTTCGGCCGCGACATCAACGCGCGCCCCATTGCAAGCATCTGTTGCTCGCCGCCGGAAAGCGTTCCTGCAACCTGTTTCCGCCGCTCCAAAAGACGAGGAAACCGCTCGAATACCTGCTCAATTCGTTGGTTCATCGTTTTGTTTGACTGGGTATAATTCCCCATTTCCAAGTTTTCCTGAACCGACATTTGCAAAAACACGCGCCGCCCTTCCGGAACATGCGCCAAACCGCGTTTTACGATAGTGTGCGACGCCGTATTACCGATTGCTTCGCCGTCAAATTCAATTGAGCCGGTTTTACTTCTAAGAAGCCCGGAAATAGTCTTAAGAATCGTACTTTTCCCCGCGCCGTTCGCGCCGATAAGGGTAACGATTTCGCCCTCGTTTACTTCAAAATCCACGCCTTTAATCGCGTAAATACTGCCATAATAAACGTTCATATCCGAAATTTTAAGCATCGTCGCCACCTCCCGCGCCTAAGTAAGCTTCAATAACCTTTGGATTATTCTGAATTTCTGCCGGTGTGCCTTTGGCGATAAGTTTTCCATAGTTAAGCACCGCGATTCCTTCACAAACTCCCATAACCAAACTCATATCGTGCTCAATAAGCAAAATGGCGATTTGGAATGTTTCCTGAATCTTTTTAATGTTGGACATAAGATCATCGGTTTCGGCAGGATTCATCCCCGCCGCGGGCTCGTCCAGCAAAAGTAAGGTCGGATTTGTCGCCAAAGCGCGCACGATTTCAAGTCGTCTTTGCGAACCATACGGCAAACTGCCCGATTTATGCTCGGCAAAGTCTTGCATATCAAAAATTGAGAGCAATTCAAGCGCGCGCTCGCGCGCGATACGCTCGGCTTTCCAATAATTCGGCAAGCGAAACAGCGCGCCGCCCAAACGATAATCCATTTCATTGTGCAATCCGATAAGAACATTTTCCATAACCGTCAAACCTTTAAAAAGCCGAATGTTTTGGAACGTTCGCGCGATTCCCGCTTTGTTGGCGCGAACGGTGTTCATATGTTTGGTATCTTTGCCGTCAAGATAGATAGAACCGCGCGTCGGCTGATAAACCTTTGTAAGCAAGTTGAAAACCGTTGTTTTCCCCGCGCCGTTCGGTCCGATAAGTCCGCAAATTTCGGTCGCGCCGATTGTGATGTTGAAATCGTCAACAGCGGTAAGTCCGCCGAAGTCAATTCCAAGCCCGACACATTCCAAAACCGGATTTCGTTCTTTATCTCGCTCGGGAAGAAGTGGCGCTTTAGGATCATTATTCACCATGGTTTCCACCATCCTTTCCGGGAGCTTCCGAAATGCTAGTTATATGCGCCGATTGATTTTTTTCGGCTCCTGTTTTAAATAAAATAGGTAAAACGAGTTCAATCGGCAAAGCGATAAGCACAACCAATAATCCGGCTCCGTCTAAAATCACTAAATACTTGAAAGCCAACAGCCAAATGCTCAATATCGCAAGCACGCGTAATAATTTTGCTTTCCCAACGTCTTTGCGGAACAACATGCCCAAAGTTCCTACAATAAGTCCGTACGCGCCGGTGATAATGTTCAAAATGAAGAAGAATTGCCACGCGCCCGGATAACGACTCGGAAGAACACCGAGCAAAGGACCGATGTTAAACATTCCTATGATAGAGCCGGCGATAATGGATAAAGAAACCACCGCGTATAATATGCCGGTAAACTTTAAAAAGTTTCTTCCCGGCGCGTTTGGTATTACCAAACGTTTGAGCGGAATCGCCAATTTTCTCACGAAATTTTTCACTTTATAATCGCGGTTAATCAACCGCTCTAAACTTCTTGAAAGCGAGAAGTCGTAAGTGCCGAGCAATCCGCTCGGTTTGAATATCATGACAACGATAAGCATAAGCGCGAAGATAACCAAACGATATTGGTTAAGCCCTTGCATAAACAGCGGCAAACTTGTCAAAATCGCGGCTGAAATTACCGCGCCTGCCATAGACCCCATGCCGCCAAGCACAACAATCATAAGAATATCAATACTTTGCATAAATCCGAAGCTCGCGGGCTCCAAAATCCCCAGATTCCCCGCGAAAAGCGCGCCCGCGACACCCGCCAAAAACGCGGAAACGGTAAACGCCATAACTTTGTAATACGTCGTCTTGATTCCGCAACTCTCGGCGGCGATTTCGTTCTCACGTATAGACAAAATCGCCCGCCCGTGCCGACTTTTCATAAGCATATGAATCAAAGTACACGCGATAATCACGCAAATGTAGACTAATATAAAGTTTGAATGACGCGGAATACCTTGCAAACCTTGCGCGCCGCCTGTAATACCGCTAAGATTGGTGATCAGTATGCGAATAATCTCACCGAAACCTAATGTGATAATGGCGAGATAGTCTCCGCGAAGCCGAAGCGCCGGAATTCCGATTATAATACCGAAAATCGCCGCAACAATCCCTGCAAGTATAAGTCCGACAACCATAGACGCGCCGTCAGGCATAAACCCGGAAGTCCAAAAAATCCCCGCGGTATACGCGCCGACAGCCATAAATCCGGCGTGTCCAAGGGGCAACTGCCCCAAATAACCTGTAACAAGGTTCAACGAAACTGCCAAAATAATGAAAATTCCGATTTCGACGATAATACGCTGCTGCGCTCTGCCGATTTGGAAAAGTCCGCCCTCTGTAATTATGTGTCCTACAACGATAAGTGCGATAAGCAATCCGGTGTTAATCAAATATCGTATAGGAGTAGGAATTGTTTTATGCCGATTCAAATTTGTCATGCGTGATTTTCTCCTCTCAGGTAGTGTGGGCATGAGTTGGAATGAACGATTTTTGAGCGAATTTTTTGTCTAATAAGGCAAATTTTCGCAGTAATACTTTGTGTATTGCAAGGAAATTTAACGCAATTAGGCGGAAAATCCGCCAAAAAGCGAGCGTTTCAACTTATGTCCGCACTGCCTTATACTTTTTCCATCATGCTGCGTCCCATAATTCCTGTGGGGCGCACCATAAGTACGATAATCAAAATCAAGAACACCGCGCCGATACGCCATTCGGAAAATCCGAGAGCGGTAACCAACGCTTCAACCAATCCAATCGCGAATCCGCCGATCATCGCGCCGGGAATTGAACCAATTCCGCCGACAACCGCCGCGACAAACGCCATAAGTCCAAGCATAACGCCCAACGTATGCTCGATTCGCGGATATCCGGCGCCGTATAGCAAAGCGCCGATTCCCGCCAAGCCCGCGCCCACCGCGAAAGTGAATGTTATAATTGTATTCACGTTAATTCCCATAAGTTGCGCCGCCTCGGTATCCTCACTAACCGCGCGCATTGCTTTGCCAAGTTTCGTTCGCTGAACCAAATACGTAAGTATAACCATAGAAATCAATGCGGCAATAATTGTAATCAGCGGCGTGTAAGCCACGAATACGTCGCCCATGGTAATTCCGCCTGCCGGAATCAATAAATGCGTCGGAAAATTCATAGGAGTCGCGCCAAAGAAATACTGCGCCAAATTTTGCAATAACAAGGATACGCCAATTGCGGTGATAAGAACCGAAATTCGCGGCGCGTTTCGAAGTGGACGATACGCTAATTTTTCAACAACCACCGCCAAAAGCATACATCCGACGATTGTAAGAACTACCGCAACCGCGGGAGGTAAACCGAAGAAGGTTGTGGAAAGTGAAAACAAAGCGATATATCCGCCCACCATGATAAAATCACCGTGCGCAAAGTTAAGCAATTTAATGATACCGTAAACCATTGTGTATCCAAGCGCAACCAGCGCATAGATAGACCCTAGCTGTAACCCATTAACTAAGTGAGAAACAAAAAACATAGTGTACTCCCTCTTTAAGGGTTTGCGTGAAATCACGCAAACTTGAATTTTTATTTGTAAACTATTTCTAAATCAAATCACAAAGCGAATTATGGTTTGATTTAGAGATAGCATAGTTAAATCTATTTCAGAAAGATTGCATCAAATTGCGTAAGGTTTCGCTGAAAACGCGAGGGAGCGTGTATAAAGATACCCGACCTCGCGTTTTCGGCGGAAGATTGCGTGATTTCATGCAATCCTAATTATATTATTATTGTTTAGAAATATCCCCAGAACACTTCAACGCCATCTGCAACATTCAATATAACCGCTGTTTTTTGCGGATTATTGAACTCGTCAAACGCGATGTGACCCGTAACGCCGGTCAAATTAGTTCTCGCCATATTGGCAATCAACGCGATTCTGAACTCTTCAGAAGCCGGATTGTAATCAGTTGCCGCCAAAGTGCGTTCGATAGCGTCAATAAGGATCATAGCAGCGTCAAAAGCTTGCGCCGCGAACATGTCAGGAATACTTCCGTGACGAGCTTGATAATCTCTGATAAACTGTTGAACCATCGGATCATCTACGTCAGGCGAAAATCCTGTTAGGAAATACGCGCCTTCAATACTACTTACATCTTCCATAAACGCAACCGTTCCTGCCCAACCGTCCGCGCCAAGAAGAGTAGTGCCTTCAAGACCAACTTCCGCGCTTTGCGGTCCGATTAGAGCGATATGCCGAACATAAGCCGGAACGAAAAGAACGTCAGGATTGTGTTGCGCGATGTTCGTAAGCTGACCTCTGAAATCAACCGCGTCATCCGGGAAGTTTTCAACAACCACAACTTCAAGTCCCAATTCGCGCGCTTTCTCTTCAAACGCGTCTCTTAAACCGATTGAATAATCGATTTCATTACTAAACAAAATCGCCGCCGTTCGCGCTTCTAAAACTTCTACCGCGAATTCAGCCATTTTTTGTCCTTGGAATGGGTCGATAAAGCAAGATCTGAACATGTTTGTAAATACGGTTCCGTCGTCTGCAACCGTTACGCCTGCGTGCGTTGCGCTTGCCGTAATCATCGGCATATTATCTTCGAACGCGAACGGAACAACTGCCATAGTCGGACCGCTTGTTACCGCGCCGATAATAGCGGTAACATTTTGGTCAAACAAGCTGTTATAGCCTGTAACCGCCAATGACGCGTTTCCTTCTTCGTCAAACGTAATGGTTTCGATTTGCAGGCCGCCTCTTGCGTTAAACTGATCGATGTAAAGGTTAAGTCCGCGATACACAGACGTGCCAAACTGTGCAACGCCGCCGGTAAGCGGCGCCAACACACCAATCGTGATTACATCAGCGTCAGCGTCCCCATTTCCGCCTCCACCGCCGCCGCATCCGGCGAGAAGACCGATTACCATAAGCATAGCAACAACCAGACACAAAATTCGTAACTTTTTCATTTTTAACTCCTCCTTAAAAATTTAATAAATTTTAAATTTACGCAAAACAGCGGATAAATCAGCTGTTTTTAACATGCGTTTATCACTGTATAAGCATTATATCGAACCATTATAACAAATGCGAAAGGAAATGTCAAGCAAAAATCGCTTGACCGCATTCGTTGCGACGAGCATTGAAGTTGCCGCACAAAACGCGGCACTCGTCTAATCAATTCACACAAAAAAAGTCAATAGTTGTTCGACATTTTTTCGGATTTTCCAAAATTATCTTTCACAATTAAAACTTTTGAATGCTGTCAAGCCAAGCGTCGGCGATGAGCGCGTGCCCCGCCTGCGTTGGATGAACGCCGTCATCAGCCCATTCTTCGCTTGGTTTCTGCGTTGCCGCCGCGGCGAACATTCCGTCAAGCGGAATATAAATCGCGCCGAATTCGCGCGCCAACTCACGTACAGCTTGAATTTTCGGATCCAAATCCTCGCGAAACTTTGCCCGCTCTTTTGGATAGTGAAGTAAAAACGGCTCCAAAATCACAAGTTGCGCGGTGGTTTTTTCTTTTACTTGCGTTAGAATGTCGTGATATGTAGATTTGAAACTTTCGGTTGTGGTATGCTCCATCACGCCCTCGTATCGCCGCCATGTGTCGTTTATTCCTATTAGAATAGAAACAATATCCGGCTTGAGAGCTAAACAATCCTCATTCCAACGGTCCGATAACATTCGAACCGTATCTCCGCCGATTCCGCGATTCATAAATTTCACGTTTAAATGCGGATATCGTGCCATGAAATTGCTTGCAATTCGCATGGCGTAACCGTTTCCCATTTCGTTCGGGTCTTCGCGCCGCCCGCAATCGGTTATACTGTCTCCTATAAACAATACTGTCATTCCGTCTTTAATCAACATCAAAATTCACCTCGACGGTCATTGTAACACATGTGAAAAAAATTTACAATATTTTTTTGTGCCCGGAAACGCTGTAATAATACTAACAAATTTCAAATATGCTTAAATATGCTTGAAGTTTAATGAAATGTATTGACATTTGCTTTTGTTTAGGTTAATATATTAATATATGGAATGTTAGAAGCTTGTATATGGTAGTAATTTTAGGAGGTGAAGCCGTGAAGGTCAAAAATGTCGATGAAACGAAAGTAATTCAAGTTATTATGGTCGAAGATGACCAAATTCTTTGTGAAGAAGCGAAACGAGCGATAGAAAAAACGAGTGATATTAAATTGATAATGCAAACCGGCGACGCCGCTGACGCGGTAGAGCTTATTAAGCAGTATGCGCCCGATATTGTAGTTTTGGATTTAATGCTTGGCGCGGGTGGACATGGAGATCACGTTTTGAAGGATATCAGAAATTTGGGGAATTCGGTGCATCAACCGGGGATAGCGGTGTTTACAGACAACGGAAATAAAAATTTATACACTTTTTATACCGGATTTAAAGGTGTAGACACATATTCCATTAAAAACCCCACTTTCGGAGGAACGGATATAGTAAATATAATCAGAAGAACTTACGAAATTGTTCAAAAAGTGGGAGTAAACATGCCGGACGGCGGACTCGTCTTAGAGCGCGCTCGTCCCGAATCGCATATTGAAAAGATAAGAAGGCTTGAAGACGCCATAAGCGCGCGACTTGAAAAAGACGGAATGATTACAGGCAGAGCGTCGGGAAAAAAATATCTCATCGATTTAATTGTTCTTGCCGTCCAGAACGGCGGCATTGGCGTAAGCTATAAATTGGTAGAAAACGAAAGAATCGTCGCGCAAAGGCATAACACAACTCAAATGCGAGTGTCAAGAAATGTTTCCACCGCAATACACAGGGCTTACGACTATGTTACCGGTCACACGTATGATTCGCCGGACACACCGTTTTTAAGAGAAGAGAAATACAGAACGCCGTACAGCCTAATAGGATATTATTGCGAAATTTTCAGAGGCGCGCTGGATTAAACAAAATTAATTTAAAGAAAAGAGCAAAGATTTGTATCTTTGCTCTTTTTTTGTCATTAAATTTCATGAAAGTCCACATATTTGTTCGTCACATCTAAAAATACATAGAAACAATGCATTAAATACACATGAATTTCAAGTTGTGCTTTTGGTGATTCCTCTTACTTTTTATGTTATTTTTCCATTAAGGGAAAAACAATATAAAAGGAGGAGAGATAATGGCTAAGTTTTACAAATATGCGAAATATGTGGTACCAACAACAATGGCGTTTTTCTGGATATCAAGGATATGGGCTAGATAAAGTCAATTAATATGATTTCAATAATTTTTTCCTAATAAACATTATAGTACACCTATCGGTGTACTTTTTTTGTCGTTTGACATTTCTCACACAATGTGATACACTTCGATAAAGTTCGAAATGTGGGAAAAGGATGGATGAAAATGCAAATACAGCTAACATTTCAATTTGGTTTTTGGGCGGTTTTATCATACGTTATTTTTAACTTTCTCGTAAGAGGAGCTTATTTTTATTTGATGTACGATATACTGATGACCGGAAAGCGATTTGAAAAATCGGATTGGTGGAAAATTATTATTCTCGGAGTGTTAACCAGAATCCCAAATGAAGTTATGCCCGCGATATTTAGGCTTCTTATTGATAGATTCAATTTTTACGGCGCACCTATGGAACTTGTCAGCTATGTAACAGAGTGGGTATTTATATTTTTAATAATTCTGATTTTTAAATCCGTTAATGCTAACGATGAATTTGAAAAAATATTTAAAACAAACTTTAGAAAATTTTTGCCACGATTTGCTTTTATCGCGTTTCCATACATAATCGCTAGAACGGTAAGCACTATAATTCCTGATATTATTTGGGTAATACTTGGAGAAAATATGGATACGGTTGGGATGTTTATTCTTTTAGCAATGATAATCAACGTTTTGCTGTTATGGCTGATATATCTTGCGTTTAGCAGAAACAAAACTGTCAAAAGAGGAACCTACAACTTGTTAAATCATCCTACATATATTCGTACAAATCGAATATCAATTATAACTTTCGTTGTGCTTTCAACGATCAGTTTTTCATATCTGTTTTTTAGCGGGTTCGAAATTCACGGCGAGGCGATATTCTTACTTCCGGCGTTTTTGCTGACATTGTTCGGCGGATTTATGATCTATCGTGCGGCGTTTAAATCGGTGCGCAACGAAGTTCGCAGACACGACGAAAAACAAGAACTGCGCAAGCAACTTGCCGCCGCCGCAGAAAAATATGACTCTGTGCAAGACGATGCGTGCCTCATGGAACTTTCAATCGATAAATTAGACAAATTATTGCGCGAGTTTTGGCTTTTGTGCCGCGCGGATAATATCGAATTCGGAATAATGGGAAGTTCGCTCAAGCCGCTTATTCGCGCCGGCGTTTCGGAAGACAAGCTTACAGCATTATTTCTGAATATTTTGGATAATAGCCGCCGCGCTTGTATGAAGCAATCGCCCGACGAGGAACGAAAAATCTTTGTCGAATCACGGATTGCGAATGATAATGTAATCATGATGTTCCACGACAGCGGCGCGCCTATGGACGAGCAAGTTTACGCGAAAATCGGCGAGAAATATAACACATCCGAAAAAGCGTCGGGCGGAACCGGACTCGGACTTTACAGTATCAAGGAAACGGTCGAAGAATATGCCGGCGAAGTTGACTTCGAGCCGCTTATGAGCGAGACGTATAAGCATATAATGATACAGTTTAATTTAGACAATGTGAAATCCGCCGCAAAATTCTACAAAAATAAACCCTTGAAAAAATCGAAAAACTCCGCTACAATAGACATGTAAAACGAAAGGGGAAAAACGTATGGATAGGTTTATAAATTGTATCGCACACGTATCAAGCGAGGGAAACCTTCTGATCGGCGATAACGCAACCGCGCTTTTCGACTGTGGTATGCAGCTTTGCGCGAACGAGACGATTGAAAAAGTGAAATCTACGCTTGACGGCAGAAAATTAGACTATATTTTTGCGACACACACGCACTACGACCATATCGGCGCGCTTCCGTTTTTCAGGCAAGCGTTTCCCGACGTTCAGCTTGTAACGTCCGATGTCGGAGCGGCGGTTTTGGTTAAAGGCACGCCGAGAAGAGTGATTCGCGAGCTATCCGAAACGGCGGCGCGCGATTACGGCGTGAAATTTGACGGTGCGTATAGCGACGACGCGTTCCGCGCGGACGTAATTGTGAAAGCGGGCGATAGAATCGACCTCGGCGGAATTTCGGTCGAAGTTATCGAAACCCCCGGACACACGCGCGATAGTTTAAGCTTTTATATTCCCGAACTTGAACTTCTTATTTTAAGCGAGACGACCGGAACGATACTCCCCGACGGAAGTATGTATCCATCGTATCTTACCGGATTCCAAACCTCAATCGACGCGATAGAGAGGTGCCGCAAATATCCGTTTAAACATTTATCGCTCTCCCACCAAGGAATTGTGGACAGCGAAACCGCAGCGAGCTACTTCAACCAAGCGATGGAGTTAATCATCGAATGCCGCGACTTTATTTTGGATATGCGTGAAAAAGGACTAAGCGACGACGAAAAACTGGAATTATTCTTCCGAAAATACGGAAGCGAAACGCTTCTCTCAATCCAACCTCGCGCCGCGTTCGACGCGAACGCCCGCGCGACAATCGCTTGCGTGTTTCGCGAGTTCGACTAACATTTTGTACTAAAAATTGAATAAATTGGGAAAGATAACCTTAATTAGCATTGATTACTTAGTTTGGAGGTAATTCGGTTTATGCTGTACGTACAGGTTATCTTTTTTTTATTGCTATTTATACTAATCGTACACTTATATTCCACGCTGAAACGCACGAGGCGAGAGGTTGTGCATAAGGACAGCCCAACTTTGACGCGTCAAAATCTTATCGAACATGCCGCGCGAATCGCGAAAAAGCACGAAATTCAAAGCGGATACTATTCCATCAACTTCCTGCTCTCCCGAATGGAGGAGAACTATAAATATATCGCGTCCGCCTACAAACGCCTGAGTTCACATGTGAATCGAAAAAATCGTATTCCCGACGCGGCGGAGTGGCTGCTCGATAATTTCTACATTATCGAAAAACAGACGAAAGAGCTGCGCCTGTCTATTCAGCGGAAGTATTTCCGTCATTTGCCGATTATAAAAAGCGGCGCATACCGCGGATATCCTCGCGTGTTCGCGTTAGTGCACGAGCTTGTCAGCCATTCGGATAGCGTGGTCGAGCAAGACGTTTTGATTGAATTTATAACCGAATATCAAAAACTGCTAAAACTATCCGACGCGGAAATCTGGTCGCTTGAAACCATGATACGCCTCGCGCTTTTGCAAAATATTCGCCGAATTTGCGAGCGGATTACGAAGACGCAATCGCAATATTCGCTAGCAGAATCGGTGGCGGCGCAGTTGTACGCGGTGCGGGACGACAAAGAAAAAATCAAAGAAATCGTTGCCGACCATTTGCGGAGATTTGACGTTAATCGTTCGAATTTTTTCGAGGCGCTTGTTAAAATTTTGAGAAAATTCGGCGATTGCAGACTCATCTTCGCCGCGCTTGACAAGCGATTGGGAAGCATAAACATGTCGTCCGATTCTATAGTGCAAATCGAGCACCAAAAGCAGGCGATGTGCCATATTTCGCTTGGAAACGCCGTGACAAGCCTGCGCTTTATCCTAAATCTCGACTTTACCGAAATTTTCGAAAATTTAAGCGTGGTCGAGCAAATTTTAAGCACCGATCCGCAAGGCAGCTATCCGAAAATGGATAAAACAAGCAAAAACTACTATCGCCGATCTGTCGAGCGAATCGCGAAAAAACATTCCATCGCCGAAGTCGAAGTCGCGAAGTGCGCCGTGTCGCTTGCAAGCGAATACGAAGGCGATAACGAGAAAAAGAAACACGTCGGCTATTATCTAATCAATCAAGAACTGAACTTGGTGAAAGAACCGAGCGTCGCCGCAAAATCCGCTTGGTATATTTTGGCGGCGGGAACTTTGACGAAAGTAATCAGCGGCGTGTTCGCGTGGCTTGCGCATTTGTGGTTCGGAAATATATGGCTAAGCTTCGCCGTGGGGTTGATAAGCCTTATCCCCGTTTCGGATATCGTGATAAATATCTTAAATTACGCAATCACTCGCGGTGTTAAGGTCACAATGATACCGAAACTCGAACTCGCCGACGGAATTCCCGAAAGCGGCAAAACTTTGGTGGTGATTTCCACGCTTTTGACGAGTTCGAAAGACGCCGCCGCGCTTGCGCAAAAGTTGGAAGTATATCGTGCGGCGAATAACGAGAAAAATCTATGCTTCGGTATACTTTCCGATTTCCCCGACAGTTTTGATGAATTAAGCGAGGCAGACGAACTTGCCTTGTCGGCAATGGAGCGAGAAATCGTCGCGCTTAACAAGAAGTACGGCAATTTTTATCTCTTCCACCGCAAGCGAAGCTTCAGCGCGCGAGATAAAAAATACATGGGCTACGAGCGCAAGCGGGGCGCGCTTTGCGAGCTTAACGCCTACTTGGCGCGCGGGATGAACGGCACGTTTTGCAGCATTTTAGGCAACAAAACCCAACTCGTCGGCGTGAAATACGTTATCACGTTGGACAACGACACCCGCCTAACATTGGGCAGCGCACGGCGTTTGGTCGGCGCAATGCTTCACCCGCTCAACGCGCCGGAAATTGACGAGAAAAAGGGTAGAGTTGTGGACGGCTACGGACTTTTGCAGCCCAAAATCGCGATGGACTTGCAAGCAAGTAATATGTCGGCATTTTCCAAAATTTTCGCCGGGCAAGGTGGGATAGACGCCTATTCTCACACAGTTTCGGATGTTTATCAAGATTTATTCGGCGAGGGAATCTACACCGGCAAGGGCATTTACGACGTTGCGGTGTTCGACAAAGTGATGAGCGATTTAATCCCCGAAAATACCGTGCTAAGCCACGATTTGCTGGAAGGTTGCTATGTTCGTTGCGGCTTGGTAAGCGATGTCGCGTTTATCGATGGATTTCCTTGGCGGTATAACTCTTACGCCGCGCGGTCGCACCGTTGGACGCGCGGAGATTGGCAGATATTCCGCTGGCTGTTTTGGCGGCTGAAAAACGCCAAAGGAAAGCGGATAAAAAACAGTTTATCATCCATATCGAAGTGGAAAATACTCGATAATCTGCGGCGGTCAATGCTCGACGTCGCGCTTACAATTATGGTTGCCGCGGCGTTTTTCGCGCCGCCGAATTTGGCGGTTTACTTGCTCATATTGCCGTTCGTCGCGCTAAGTTCGTCGCTTTTAATCTCGACAATCGACTGGGTGGCGTCAAGCGGCTATAAATACAGCGGCGTAATGTATCACTCCACAATTATCTATGGATTCAAGGGCGTTTTATATCAAGTCGCAATCATGCTGATGTTCCTGCCGCATAAGGCATACCTTGCGGTGGATAGCGTAATCCGCGTGCTTTTCCGAAGTTTAATCTCCCGCCGCAAAATGCTCGAATGGACGACGGCAGAGCAATCCGACCGCATTAACAAAAACGGAATTCCAAGCTATTTCGGCAAAATGTGGTTCAATATCGCCGCGGGACTGATATTGATATTTTTCGCCCGGTATATGCTGATTTTCGCTTATGTGCTGGGACTTTTGTGGGTTTTCGCGCCGCTGATCGCATATTTTATAAGCCTGCCCATAAAGCTCGCAACTCCGCAAGTGTCAGACGACGACAAAGAGTTCCTGCGCGAGAACGCCGCGCGAATGTGGCGGTATTTTGACGATTTGGTAACCGCGCGGGACCATCACCTGCCGCCCGATAATTTTCAAGAAAACCCGCCCAACGGAATCGCCCACAGAACGTCGCCGACAAACATCGGCATGTACTTGATTTCGGCGCTTGCGGCGTACGATTTGGAACTAATTTCGGTTGAAAAAATGCTGGACAAGCTCGAAAAGACAATCGGAACCATAAAAAGGCTCGAAAAATGGAACGGTCACCTATACAACTGGTACAACACCCGCGACTTGTCACTTTTACATCCGCGGTATATCTCAACGGTGGACAACGGAAATTACATCGTCTATTTGATTACGCTCAAAGAGGGTTTGCTCCGCCTGCAAGAGGAAAGCGAGGGCGAGAACAAGCGACGGATTGATAAGGTTATCGCATTTCTCACCGACACGATTGAGGGAACGAAGTTCGGCTATCTTTACGATAAAAAGCGGAAACTTTTTACGATCGGCTATAACATTGAGGAGGAAAAGCTGACTCGTTCGTACTACGACTTGCTGGGAAGTGAGGCGAGGCAAGTAAGTTTTATCTCAATCGCGAACGGCGAAATCGACCGCGATCATTGGTTCGAGCTTGGGCGAACCCTCACGACGTCGGACAAGTTCCGCGGGCTTGTATCATGGACGGGAACGATGTTCGAATATCTTATGCCGCTACTCGTCATGAAAAACGTGCCGAATACGCTGTTAGACGAGACGTATCAGTTTATTCTATACTGTCAGCGAAAATACGGGCGGCAGCGAAGCGTTCCGTGGGGCGCAAGCGAGTCGGGGTTTAATGCGTTCGACATTAATCTAAACTATCAATACAAAGCGTTCGGCGTGCCCGAACTTGGGCTGAAGCGCGGACTTGTCACCGATATGGTTGTCGCGCCGTACGCGACATTGATGGCGTTGCAGGTCAATCCCCAAGCGGCATTGCATAACTTGCGCCGAATGGAAAAAATGGGAATGTTCGGGAAATATGGCTTTTTCGAGGCGGTGGATTTCACCCCAGAACGTGTGCCGTACGGTAGCGATTTCGGCGTTGTGCAATCCTACATGGCGCACCATTTGGGCATGAGTCTGCTCGCCGTCGATAACGTGCTGAACGATAACATCATGCAAAAGAGATTCCACGCAAACGTCAACGTTAAAGCAGCGGAAGAACTGCTTGAAGAGCGCATACCGACACGAGTTATCATCACGAAAGATAATAAAGAAGAGGTTCTGCCCCTTGAACCGATAGAGGCGAACTTTGAAGAAGTCGTGCGCAACATCGACGATATTCGCCTCGACGAGCCGCAAGTTCATGTCCTGTCAAACGGTCGATTCAGCACGGTGATAACCGACAGCGGGTTGGGATACAGCAAACTTTTGGACAACAATATCACCCGCTTCCGATACGACGCAATCAACGGAAACTACGGCATGTTTATCTATCTCTCGAACGTGAATTCCGGCGAAACATGGCTCGCGACAGAGCCGCACAAAACCACATTTAAGCCGCATATGGCGGAGTTTATCAGACATGCAAGTATTCTTGGCAGCGATATCGAAACCCACACCGAAGTTATCGTCTCCGCCGAATGCGACTGCTCTATTTATAACGTAAGCATTACAAACCGTACCGACGAAGATATAATGATCGACGTTACAAGCTACAGCGAGATAACGCTGACGCCCCACGCGTCCGATCTTGCGCACCCGGCGTTTTCCAACCTTTTCGTCCGAACCGAGTTCGACAAAGAGCATAACGCCCTTATCGCCAACCGCCGCCCGCGTCACGCCGGGAGCGAAACCCTTTACGCGGCGCACGCCGTGTCGGCGGATTGCGAACTTTTGGGCGAAGTAGAATACGAAACAGACCGCGTAAAGTTTATCGGACGAAACCGAACCACCGCAAACCCCGCCGCAATGGAGTTCGGTATGTCGAAAACCGTAGGCGCGGTGCTTGATCCTTGTTTTTCCGTCCGTGCGCGTGTCGCAATCGAGGCGGGGCAAACCGCCCGCGTCGCGTTCGCGACCTCTGCGAGTTTCAGCCGCGCCGACGCGCTTATGGCGGTTGAACGCTATACTACGCAAGGCGCAATCACCCGCGCAATCGAGCTTGCGCATATGCGAAGCAAAACCGAAAGCAAATACCTCGGATTTGAGGCGCGCGAGCAGGAAAATTATCTGAATATGCTCTCCCACATACTGTTGCCGACAAAATATCGCGAGAGGTTGGAAAAGTATATCCTTGCGAACAAGTTGGGGCTTGAAAATTTGTGGAGATTCGGAATTTCAGGCGACAATCCGATTATAACGCTGGTTGTGGAGGGCAAAAACCTCGACATCATCCGTCAAACGCTCAATGCGCACGAGTTTTTCCGAGTGAAAGGAATCGCGGTGGATTTGGTCATCATAAGCGAAACGGACGGAAGTTATATTCAGCCCGTGTCGCAAGCGGTGTACGAAATTGTGACAATTTCTCACGCCCGCGAACTTTTGAACTTGCCCGGCGGCGTGTTTTTGCTTAACATGAAAAATATCTCAAACGACGAGCGGAATTTGCTGTTTGCGTCGTCGTCAATTATCCTAAACGATAAGGAAAAAGACCTCAAAAAGCAGTTAGGTTCAGGAGGTGAAAAATAATGTTGTTTTTCAACGATTTCGGCGGTTTCGCTGACGATGAATATGTTATCAAACTTAAAGACGGCACCGAATCCACGCCAATGCCATGGTCCAACGTGATGTCCAATCCGAATTTCGGCACGGTCGTTACCGAAACCGGCGGCGGCTTCACATGGGCGGAGAATAGCCGTGAAAATCGTCTGACGCCGTGGAATAACGATATCGTCGGCGACCGAACGGAAGATATCATTTATATCCGTGACGAAACAAGCGGTGCCGTCTTTACTGCCTGCAAAATTAGCGGTGAGGGCGAGGTGCGACGACGCGGCGAATACATTATCCGCCACGGCTTCGGCTATACAGTATACGAGCACACCGAGTGCGATATCGAACTTTCGCAAACCGTATTCGTCGCGCAAGAGGCGAGCGTGAAAATTACCATATTAGAGCTTGAAAATTTGTCGTCCGAGGCGCGCAAATTGAATCTCTACCAATACTTGCGCCCCGTTATGGGCGTATGCAACGAAGACTGCGACAGATTTTTAACATTTACCGAGCAAAACGGCGGCATATTTGTGAAAAACAGCTTCAACAAGGAATTTCCCGACCGAGTTATGTTCGCCGCCGCAAGTATTCCCGCCGCCGATTTCACCTGCGACAGACGCGAGTTTTTCCGAACTCCGCTCGACGGCACGACGTTCTCTAATCGAACAGGCGCAGGCTTCGACTCATGTATCGCCCGCCGCTTTGAGGCGGAACTCAAACCGAACGAAACCGCAAAAATCGTATTCGTAATGGGGCAGGCAACATCCGATTCCGAAGCGGAAGAACTGATTTCACATTTCGCAAACGTCGAAAACGCCGAGCGGGAACTCTTCAACGTTCAGCAATATTGGAAATCCGTTCTATCGGCGATAGAAATCGAAACGCCGAACCGCGCGATGGATATTATGCTGAACGGTTGGGCGCTTTATCAGTCGATTTCCTGCCGAATTATGGGGCGGTCGGCGTTCTATCAATCGGGCGGCGCATACGGCTTCCGCGACCAGTTGCAGGACGTCCTGTCGGTTTTACAAATCTTACCGAACATGGCGCGGGAGCAAATCTTACTTCACGCGGCGCACCAATTTGTGGAGGGCGACGTCCAACATTGGTGGCACAACGTAGGCGAAAACCCGTCCGGTAAAGGCGATAAAGGAATCCGCACCAAGTTTTCGGACGATCTTCTGTGGCTACCCTACGTCACCGCCGAATATATTGCGGTTACAGGCGATTTCGGCATATTAAACGAGGAAATTCCATTTATTTGCGGCGAAATATTGGACGAGCACACCGACGAGAAATATTTCGTTCCCGATATAGCTAACGAAAGCGCAAACCTCTACGAACACTGCATCCGCGCGTTAGAGCGAACTAAGCTGGGCGAGCGAGGCTTGCCGCTTATGGGGTCGGGCGACTGGAACGACGGAATGAGCACCGTCGGCAACAAGGGCAAAGGTGAAAGTGTATGGCTCGGTTGGTTTTTAATTGATATTTCGCAAAAGTTCGCGCCGATTTTTCAGCATATGAACGACGACGAAATGTCTGCGAAATACGAGGCTCTTGCCAAGACGCTGATGAAAAATATCAACGAAAACGCGTGGGACGGAAGCTGGTACCGCCGCGCATACTTCGACGACGGAACTCCAATGGGCTCGAATATCAACAGCGAGTGCAAAATCGACTCTCTATCCCAATCATGGGCGGTGATTTCGGGTAATGCTGACGTGGAAAGAAACAAAACCGCAATGCACAATTTAGAAGTCAACCTTATCAACAAAGAAGCGGGAATCGTCAAACTTTTAACCCCCGCGTTCAACGAAGGCGAGCTTGAACCGGGATATATCAAAAGTTACGTCCCCGGAATCCGCGAAAACGGCGGGCAGTATACACACGCCGCCTGCTGGACGGCGCAAGCCTTCGCAATGATGGGCAATGCCGACACGGCAATGCGCGTATTCGATATGTTAAATCCGATCAATCATACCCGCACCGGCTTGGAAGTCGCAACCTACAAGGCGGAGCCGTATGTTATGGCGGCGGACGTATATTCTGTCCCGCCGCACGTCGGCCGCGGCGGTTGGAGTTGGTACACCGGCGCGGCAGGCTGGTATTACCGCGTCGGAATTGAGAATATCTTAGGAATCGTCAAACGCGCCGACACGCTGATTATTAACCCTTGCGTTACCGCCGACTGGGAAGAATACAGCGTAAAATACACTACCGCCGGCGGCGTAATCAAGCTTCGAATCGCCAACCCAAACCGCAAAACAGGGCTAATCGAACCTTACAAAATCAATCTCCGCGAAGTTTGGGCGGGAGAAATAGTGATTGTATTAGATAAGTAAAAAAAAGAGCCTGCGCGGCTCTTTTTTTATTTGCGCCCAAAGGGCGCGAGTTTTGTTTGTCAAAGGTGTTGGAACGGCAAAAAGCGCCGTTTGAATGGCGAAAGGTAATTGTTGGCACTTTGTGCCAACCGCCATTACCGAACACCTTTACAGTAGGTTTCAACCAATCAAACTTCGTCAACAAACGACTCGTTTTTTGACGAAGCATGATTGGATACGGTTGACGACTCTGTCGCAGCTCGATTGGCTGAAGTCTACCGCAGAGAGTGAGTCGTTTTTGGGCGAAACTCGATTTGACGCAGTTGACCACTGCCGCCGTAGACACTTGACTGATACGTAGATTGTTTGCACTATTTTAGCGGCGCGTTTACGATAGCGCTATAGCGCGTTTGGGGAGTGGCATCCGGATTGGTTTTTTAATCCGGCTAATGCCACCCCTGTGATAAATGAGACTTGCTTTTCGTCTTTTGAAAAGCTTAGTCGAATTATCCAGCGAGCGAAGCGAGTCGGGAAACCGCCCGTGAAAGCAAGGCGTTTGTTGCCGTAGCTTGAATGGTTGCGGTTGACCACCGCCGCAAGTTTGGCATAAATTTCTTAGTAGTTTACTGCTTAGAAATTTAGCCCTCCGAAGCGTCTTGTGCGAGGAGTTTCATCATTTTTTTGTTAAAAAATTGATTCGGCAAAAACCGCCGAGGAAACGGCATAAGGTAATGCCACGCGCTAAATCGCGGACTGCCGTTACCGGGGCTTGATAAGGGCTACGACTAGCCCTTATCGCTATGCGGAAGCTGCCGCAAATGCCACCAGAGCCTCGCTCTGAAAAAGGGCTTTTAGGGCAAATCCCTAGAAACTCGCGTATGCAGGGCGAAACAAAAAACATCTTTGGATCTTTTTTAAAATTTTTTGAAAAAATTTCAAAAATTCTATTGACAAATCTCAAGAATTAGTTTAATATATAAATGAAATCAAAA
Source organism: Oscillospiraceae bacterium (assembly GCA_009780345.1). Taxonomy (GTDB): domain Bacteria; phylum Bacillota; class Clostridia; order Monoglobales; family WRAG01; genus WRAG01. The sequence goes on along the minus strand of WRAG01000013.1, from coordinate 8,044 downwards.
TAATATCACAGAAAGGATGTTTAAAATGGAAAACAGAAAGTATAATCAAGAAGTGGTGCTTAAAGCAAAAAACGGCATGGCAATTTTGGTTCTCAACATATTGCTAACCCTTGCGGCAATTGGCGCGTTTGTCTACGGCATTATAATGTTCGTAAACTACGGAAGCGGCTCGATCCTAGCGTGGATTCTTACGATAGGCGGAAGTTTGTACGGATTTATCATCGGTCCGATTTTGTTCGCGGGAATCAAAGTTCTAAACCCGAACGAGGCGCTTGTTCTGACGTTGTTCGGACGATATTCGGGAACCCTTAAAGGCGAAGGATTCTTCTGGGTAAATCCGTTCAGTACGGCGGTAAACCCTGCGGCGGGCGAGATAAACCTTGCAACCGCCTCGCCGGTAAAAACGGCGGTATCTGAAACCGCAGAGTCGCTCAAAGCGCTCGGCATAGGAGTGAACAGAAAAATTTCACTAAAAGCAATGACCCTATCAAACGATCGGCAAAAAATCAACGACCAAATCGGAAATCCGATAATCATCGGAACGGTTGTAGTTTGGAAAGTTGTAGATACTGCGCGCGCGGTGTTCGATGTCGATAATTACAAAGAGTTTTTGTCAATCCAATGCGATTCCGCGCTGCGAAATATCGTCAGGCTTTACCCTTATGACTCATACGGAAGCGATAACGAGAAATCGCTTAGCGGAAGCAGCATGGAAGTTGCGGAAAAGCTGAAAACAGAAATACAATCTAAAGTCGGCGCGGCAGGACTTGAAATTCTTGAGGCGCGCATAACACACCTGTCCTATGCCGAAGAAATTGCGGCGTCAATGCTACAACGCCAGCAGGCATCAGCGGTTGTGGACGCGAAGCAAACGATTGTTGACGGCGCGGTCGGCATAGTCGAGATGGCGCTTGAAAAACTTAACACAAACAATGTCGTCGATCTTGACGAAGAGCGCAAAGCCGCAATGGTCAGCAATTTGCTGGTTGTCCTCTGCGGAAACAAAGATATTCAACCGGTTGTTAACAGCGGGTCGATTTACTAATGCCTATGGAAGATAAAAAAAAGCAAATCCCGCTTCGCTTGTCTGCGACGCTTTGGAAAGAAATCGCCGCCTGGGCGGAAGACGATTTCCGCTCAATAAACGGACAAATTGAATTCCTTTTGACCGAGTGTGTGAAACGCCGCAAAAAAGGTAGAAAAAAAGAAGAATAGAGAAAACCGCCGAAAGGCGGTTTTTCATTTCGCTTGACAATGTTGCGGCGATTTGATATACTTGATAGATGAAAAGCGGAGAATATATTTAAGGAAGCAGGGAATATAAATGAAAAACAAAAAAATCTTATCGTTTTTGCTAATCGCGGCTTTGCTGATCGTTTCGGCAGGGTCGGTTTTCGCAACCGGCTCAGTTGAACGAGACGAATTAACCGATATGGATATAAACATCGAAGAATACTTAATATCCCAATTCGGCGAAGCGTTTTGGACCAACCACAATCGCGCTCTTGAGAATATCGAGATAATATGGTCGCTGTTTCCCGACGACCGTTACGGAATGACAATTCTTCCCGACTTTATGGGCGGATTATACCTTAACAACGACGGAAATTTAGTCGTACAAATCGTTGACAACGACACCGCGCGGGCACAGGCAATCGCCGCATTATCGAACGCCGTAAACATGGACGAAATTATTATCAAATACGTCGAATTTCCCGAAAGCTACTTGCTTGAAATCATAAATTCTCTCAACTCCTTGTGGAGCGACAACCCCGACTGCGACGTAGTCAATAACGTCACCTCGTTCGGCTTGGATACAATGAACAACAGAGTGGAATTCGGATTGAGAGTTTACAACGAAGCCGAAATTGCGCGTTTTAGAGATACCATCCTTGATTCACCCGCCATCACTTTCGCGCAAGGATATGACCTTGTTCTTTTAGGCGATGCGGAGGAAGATGCCGTCGTGCTTACAAGCGAAATCGTGGTAAACGAAGTGACGTTACCAAGCGAGTTCGCGCCGGTTTGGCAGATTACTGCAACCGGCAGTATTCTAATACTCCCCCTTCGCGCGATTGCCGAGGCGTTGGGATATGAAGTTAGCTGGAACGGCTACGAACGCTATGTCGAAGTGTTTTTGCCGAATGAACGAATGTACAGGCTTACAATCGGCTGGGATTTTGCTTTCTGCCTAAGAGACTATTCGGATTACTCCCTTCCAATCGCGCCGTTTATTATGGATAACACAACTTTCGTTCCCGCCGAATTTTTCAGCGCTGTGCTTGGGCTGAATATCGACGCCCGCGGACGCAACGTATATATATTTGAGGAGCAAACCTATGAGCGGTAAATTCATAGTTATAGAAGGCTTAGACGGAAGCGGCAAAGGCACGCAAATCGAACGCCTCGCCGCCTCGCTTTACGACATAGGAATCGCCGTCCACATAACCAACGAGCCCACCGACGGCTATATTGGGAAGTACTTGAGACAAATGCTCAAAAATTCCGAAAATAAGGATATGTGCCTGCAAGGCGCGCTGTTTCTAGCGGACAGACTCGATCACGTCACAAATCCGACGAACGGAATCAAGTCATACCTGGATAAAGGAATCACCGTAATCTGCGACAGATATTACTACTCCTCATTCGCCTATCAAGGCACCGCGGCGGATATGGATTGGGTTATGAATATGAATTTGAACGCGCAATCAATGCTTACTCCCGACCTTTGCATATTCTTCGACGTTAATCCGGAAGAATGTATGGATAGGATTGCGAAAACCCGCGAAAATCCCGAACTTTACGAAAAAGATATTGATATCACTCGAAAAATAAGAAATAATTTTCACAATGTATTCGCGCGCTTGCAAGGTGAAAACATCAAAATTATCGACGCGAATCGTGATATAGCAACAATAGCAAAAGAAACTTTAGACATCGTACTGGAGGTTTTGAACTAATGAGGAAAGAACTGGATAAACACTACGAACCCGCGGCGGTTGAAGAGCGGCTTTATAAATTTTGGCAAGACAACGGCTACTTCCACGCCGAGGTAGACAAAACGAAAGAGCCGTATACCATCGTAATCCCGCCGCCAAACGTGACGGGTCAGCTTCATATGGGACACGCGCTCGACCAAACAATACAGGATATCCTAATCCGAACCAAACGTATGCAAGGTTTCGCGACGCTTTGGCAACCCGGAACCGACCACGCCGGAATCGCGACGCAAATCAAAGTTGAGGAAATGTTGCGTAAGGAAGAGGGCTTATCCAAGCATGACTTAGGGCGTGAGAAGTTCCTTGAGCGTGTATGGGAGTGGAAAGACAAATATGGTGATATAATTACGAATCAGCTTAAAAAGCTCGGCTCGTCCTGCGACTGGGAGCGGGAACGCTTCACAATGGACGAGGGTTGCTCCCGCGCGGTGCGTGAGGTTTTCGTAAATTTATACGAAAAAGGCTTGATATACCAAGGAAACCGCATTATCAACTGGTGCCCCTCCTGCGTAACCGCGCTATCCGACGCGGAAGTTGAATACAGCGAGATGGACGGCAACTTCTGGCATATAAAATATCCTGTCAAGGATAGCGACGAGTTCGTAATCATCGCCACAACCCGCCCCGAAACCATGTTAGGCGATACCGCCGTCGCGGTAAACCCCGACGACGAGCGATACGCTCATTTGGTGGGTAAAACGCTGATGCTGCCATTGCTAAACCGTGAAATTCCGATAATCGCCGACGAATACGTCGATAAAGAGTTCGGAACCGGCTGCGTGAAAATCACGCCCGCCCACGACCCGAACGATTTCGAAATCGGCTTGCGCCACAACCTGCCGCAAATCCGCGTAATGAACGACGACGCGACAATCAACAAATTCGGCGGAAAATACGAGGGAATGGATCGCTACGACGCTCGCAAAGCGATTGTCGCCGACTTAGAAGAACTCGGACTGCTCGCGAAAATCGAAAATCATTCGAGAAATGTCGGCAACTGCTATCGTTGCACCACAGTGCTCGAACCGATTACTTCAAAACAGTGGTTCGTTAAAATGGAACCCCTCGCAAAACCCGCGGTTGACGTGGTAAAAGACAAAACCATTGAATTTATTCCTGAACGATTCTCAAAAATCTACCTCAACTGGATGGAAAACGTACACGATTGGTGCATTTCCCGCCAACTTTGGTGGGGGCACAGAATCCCTGCATTCTACTGCCAAGATTGCGACGAAACGATTGTGTCCAAAACCGACATCACCGAATGCCCCAAATGCGGCGGCAAAGTCAAGCAAGACGAAGACGTGCTTGACACTTGGTTCTCGTCCGCGTTGTGGCCATTTTCGACGCTTGGCTATCCCGATAAAACCGAAGAACTTGATTATTTCTATCCAACTTCGGTGCTGGTCACAGGCTACGACATCATCTTTTTTTGGGTCGCGCGCATGATTTTCTCGGGACTTGAACACATGAACGAAATTCCGTTCAACGACGTGTTTATCCACGGCATTGTCCGCGACTCGCAAGGGAGAAAAATGAGCAAATCGCTGGGCAACGGTATCGACCCGCTCGAAATTATCGCGCAATACGGCGCCGACGCCCTGCGTTTCACCCTCGCAACCGGAAATTCACCCGGAAACGACATGCGATTCCACAACGAACGCGTCGAGGCGAGCCGCAACTTCGCAAACAAAATTTGGAACGCGTCACGCTTCGTAATGATGAACCTATCCGATGACATCGAATACGCCGCGCCGAAATTCGACACGCTTGAAACGGAAGACAAATGGATTTTGCACAAGTTCAACGAACTCGCCGGCGAAGTGAACCAAAACATCGATAAATACGAGCTCGGAATCGCCGTGCAAAAGTTATACGACTTTATTTGGGACGATTTCTGCGATTGGTATATCGAACTTGTAAAACCGCGCTTCGGTGAGGAGAGCGCAAGCAACCTCGCGGCGCAACAAACGTTGGTTTACGTACTATCCAACACGCTGAAACTGCTCCACCCGTTTATGCCGTTTATCACCGAAGAAATTTGGCAAACTCTGCCCAACGACGGCGACAGCATAATGGTTTCCAAATTCCCGTCGTACGATAAAGAACTGGAATTCCCCGATGCGGTCGAAGAAATGCGACTGATTATGGAAGCAATCCGCGCCGTGCGCAACGTTCGCGCCGAGATGAACGTTCCGCCGTCGAAGCGCGCGACGTTGTATATCGTAACCGACAAAACCGAAACATTCGCGAACGGCGAAAAGTTTTTCCAAAAACTCGCCGGCGCGTCCGAAGTCATCGTAAGCGCTGACAAATCAAACATTCCCGACAATGCGGTGTCAATCGTCGCCGACCAAGCGGAGATATTCCTGCCGCAGGACGAATTGGTTGACCGCGAAAAGGAAACCGAGCGGCTAAACAAGGAAAAATCACGTTTGGAAGGCGAAATCAAGCGTGCGGAAGGTAAATTGTCAAACAAAGGCTTCACCGACAAAGCTCCCGCCGCAGTAATCGACGAAGAACGCGCGAAGTTAGAAAAATACAAAGACATGCTGCAAAAAGTTATTGACAGCATCGAAAAATTGGGGTAAAATAAACTCGTAGGGGCGGCATTTTGCCGCCCGTCGGTATAGGAATATTATTTACGGGCGGCAGAATGCCGCCCCTACAAAAAATGTATAGCGGCAAGTTATATTGCCGCTGCGACGAAAACAGAGCCGGTGTTACGCGTTAAGTGTCGAGAAACGGGAGTATAGTTCTCGAACGAAAAGTTCTTACGAACTTGCGGTGTAATGCCCCATCCGCTGTTACATAGACATTATAAGATTTCTCTTTTCTATGTTTCTATTCAGTGGATAATTTAGAGAGGAGAAATTTTTTATGCAAAACAAATCAGTAGGTCAATCAGTAAAAATACTTTGCCAGGTCTCGATACTTATCGCGTTGGCGGTTATGTTGAGGGCATTACCCATACCGATACTCCCCATATTCGGACGAGTGAATTTTTCGTCAATTTTTTCACAGCTTATACCTATACTGTTCAACCCGTTACTTGGTATGATTTCCGGCGCAATAATTGATATACTTGGATTTTTTCTAAGAGGCGGCGGAGTGTTTATGCCGCATTTTACGGTGTTGGCAATTATCTCGGCATTATTAGTCGGAATTCTTTGGCGCATAATAAAAATAAATAATCGTTTCATAAAATTGGCAATTGTAATTTTGATAACCGATACAATATATACAGGGCTTAACCTGTTAGGTCTTATATTATTCGCGCCTCATTTTTTAGCCGATGGCGCGGAGACGGTATTTTGGACGGCTTATGTTGTTCGATTGATACCCACATTGGCTTTTTCAATTATAAAAATTAACGTGATGTTTGTTTTGTTGACAATTTACGAAAAGTATATCAAAAAGGAGAAACTATGACATACGAACAAGCGATAGACTATATTCATTCCACCCTAAAATTCGGCTCGGTTCTAGGGCTGGACAATATCCGCGAGCTTATGGGACGGCTCGGAAACCCGCAAAAACAACTTAAAATCATACACGTCGGCGGTACAAACGGCAAAGGCTCAACCTGCGCGTTTATCACGCAAATTCTAATGTCCGCCGGTTTTTCGGTGGGAATGTTTATCTCGCCGTATTTGCACGAATTTAACGAGCGAATCCAAATCAACCGCGAGAATATCTCCGCCGCCGACCTCGCGGCTTGCACCGCGCGGGTGAAATCCGCAATCGACGAGATGATGGCAGAGGGCAACGAGGACACGCAACATCCGACCGAGTTCGAAATCGTCACCGCAATCGGACTTTTGCACTTTTTCGAGCAAAACTGCGATTACGTTGTTCTCGAAGTCGGAATGGGCGGAAACCTGGACGCGACGAATGTGATTGACGCGCCATACGTCTCTGTTGCGACAAGCATGTCGTTTGATCATATGGAGCATTTAGGATATACCATCGAGGAAATCACATCTACCGTTTGCGGGATTATCAAACCCGGCGGAATTTTGGTTTGCTATCCTATGCAAAACCCAACATCCGCGCGAATTTTTGAGGAAGATTGCATGGAAAAGGACGCGATATTTATCCTGCCCGATGAGCCCGAAATCCGCGACATGGATATTTACGGCACAACTTTCGACTACGACCGATACAAAAATCTTAAAATCCGACTCCTCGGCGAACATCAAGTCTATAACGCGACAACCGCAATCGCCGCAATCGAGGCGCTTCGCAACCATTGGAGCGTTGACGTCACACCCGACGCGGTTTACGCCGGACTCGAGCAGACGGCTTTCGCCGGACGATTTGAAGTGATAAACGATAACCCGCTCACCATAATCGACGGCGCGCATAACGTCGACAGCGTTAATATGTTTGCCAACGGCGTGGAAGAATACCTCGCCGACTACAACCGAATTATCGTCATGGGAATGCTCAGCGACAAGGAATACGAAGAGTGCATAAAAAAAGTCGCGCAAGTCGCGGACATTTTTATCGCCACAACGCCCGACAATCCCCGCGCCCTAACGGCGGACGCAATCGCCGCAATTGCGGGAGAACACTGCGAAAATGTAGTCATCGCCCCCGACAAATGGGAAGCGATTGAACTCGCGAACGATTACGCGGCGGACAGCGATGATGATAACAGCGCAATCTGCGTCTGCGGCTCGCTTTATTTGATAAGTGGGTTAGAGTAGGTTTTTTGCCGCTGCGGCGGGCGGTCTTGCGCTGACAAGCGCATATGTGCGCCCTGCGGGCGCAGGCTTTTAGGGCTTTGCCCTAAAAACCCATTATTCGGGACCGTCCCGAGAGGCTTATGTCCTGCCGGACGGGTGACAAGGGCTCTGCCCTTGTCAATCCCGGTCGCCTATGGACGCAAACGCCAAAAGGCGGCGATTTGCGCCAAAGCCGGCGACAGAAAAAACTGGGTTAGCGAACCGCGTTCGCGGAAAGATTAGTGTGAGAGAACGCCGTTTCAGTCGAGAGGTCGTATCGCGCCTAAAAGCGCGAGATATTATTTTGGTAGAGTG
>WRAG01000012.1 GCA_009780345.1 Oscillospiraceae bacterium | reverse complement strand
GTGTGCTCGGTTTTTGAGCACGTGCGTGAGCGCGGCGCTTTTGATCAAACTTTTGGCGCGCAAAAGTTTGCTGGATTGGCAAGGACTGGTCCTTGCCGCGCCGCGCGCGCCCGCGCAACGCCTCGCCGCCTCAGCGGCAAAAAGGGTTTTTAGGGCTTCGCCCTAAAAACCTGCGCCACAGGCGCAAATTTTGTAAAACTTTTTTCAAAAGTTTTTTGGTCTAAGGCGCAACGCGCCTTTAGCCCGCGCCCGCAGGGCGCAAAAAAGGAGTGACACTTTATCAAAATCAAAAACCCAATCCGATTCATCGCGTTTATGCTCGCCATTTTTATTGTGGTTCTCGGCGTTGGCTTCGCGGTTGATAATATAGCGACATTATTCGGCGTTCAAGTCGGATTCTTCGGGCGCGCCGACACGTTCGCGCAGCGTGGTTCGATAAACTTCCTCGTTGTCGGCGTTGACGCATTCAGCCTCGCCGACTTAATCATGGTCGCCCAGTATAACTTCGAAACCGGCGAGCTAAACGCCATACAAATCCCCCGCGACACAAGGGTTGAAACCGCCAGATGGGATAATAAAATCAACTCGGCATTCTCGCTTAGCGGAATCGACGAACTAAAAAGCGACGTTACGCAAGTTACCGGGCTTGAAATCGACAGATACGTAATCGTTGGACTTCGAGGCTTCCGCGACATAGTTGACGCAATCGGCGGCGTCGAAATTGACGTTCCCATAAGAATGTTTTACACCGATCCTTGCCAAAATTTGACCATCGACCTGCGCCCCGGCCCGCAAACCCTAAACGGCAGACAAGCCGAAGGCTTTATCCGATTCCGCAAAAATAATGACGGTAGCGGCTATCCCGACGGTGATTTGGGCAGAATCAGGGCGCAGCAGCAGTTTTACGCCGCCGTTATGGACAGGCTTGTCAGCGCCCGCGGGATTTTGCAACTTCCAAACCTAATTGGAATCGTCCAAGAAAACGTGCGAACCGATATTTCGGGAAGCGAAATGGTTCGGTTTGTTAGCATCGCCCTCCGCGCCGACTTAAGCGGCTTCAACATCATGAAACTTCCCGGAGACGTAGGCTTTGTTGGCGGAATTTCATATTTCATTCACGATTCGGAGGAAACCGGTAGAATCGTTGCCGAGTATCTCACACCAACGCAAACCACAGAGCGAACCGAGCCCAACGTCCGAATCAACCGCAACAAAAATCGCTCAATCGCGGTGGAAGTCGTGGACGCGACAGGCGTCGAACTTGACGATGTAAATTTGGGCGACATGGTCGCGCAACTGCTCCGCGACAACGCGTTTAACGTCCAATCGGTGCGAACTGACGACGCGGCAGAGCAAACAATGATCATCGACCACAACGCCCGCCGCGGCTCGACCGAAATTTTGAAAATCATGCCGGAAATCTACGTCCGACAGTATGACGACAGAGATTCAGTTTACGATGTAACCATCATTTTGGGTAGTGATTTCAACTATTGGCAATAATAATTTATACAAATTTTAAGTTTGCATCAAATTGCGTGAGATTTCGTTGAAAACACTCAGGAGCGTATATAAAGATATCCGACTGAGTGTTTTCGACGGAAGATTGCGTAATTTCACGCAAACCCTAAACAAAGGAGAATATATTATGAACAACTTAGCAGAGAAAATCGTAAAAATACTAGAGGACAGAAAAGCAACCGACGTTAAAATGATCGACGTCAAAGACGTTACAACCATCGCGGATTACTTTGTAATCGCGAGCGGAAACTCGAATCTTCAAGTGCGCGCGCTTTGCGACATTATCGAAGAAGAACTCGAAAAAGACAACATCAAACCAAAACATATCGAAGGCCGTGACGGCGCGACATGGATATTGATGGATTATTTAGACGTTGTCGTGCATATATTCTACTATGAAACCAGAAACGAGTATACCATAGAAGATATGTGGACCAAAGCTCCTCGATTGGATTGAAATCACGCAATCTTCCGCCGAATCTACGAGGCAAAAAATCCTCAACGTACCTTTTGTACGCCTCCGGTTTTTTACCTCTTGCTTCGACGAAATCTTACGCAATTTGAATCCAATCGGATTCATAAAAGAAAGGACGGACGATTAACTTGTCACAAATGAAAAAATACTACGTTTTAGAAATGTTCCCGTATCCGTCGGGAAACCTACATATGGGACATGTGCGCAACTACTCAATCGGCGACGTTGTCGCGCGGTATAAGGCAATGCAAGGCTTCGACGTGCTTCACCCGATGGGGTGGGACTCGTTCGGCTTGCCCGCCGAAAACGCGGCAATCAAAAATGGAACCCCGCCCGCCGCTTGGACGTATAAAAACATCGACGTCATGCGCGAGCAGTTGCAAAAACTGAATCTTTCCTACAATTGGGACCTCGAATTCGCGACATCTTCCCCCGATTACTACAAATTCACACAGTGGATGTTCCTAACGTTCTTCAACAACGGCTTGGCGTACAAAAATAAATCCTACGTCAACTGGTGTCCCGACTGCGCGACGGTTCTCGCGAACGAACAGGTTGTAAACGGCAACTGCGAACGCTGCAAAGCGACGGTGGATAAAAAAGACCTCGAACAATGGTTCTTCAAAATCACCGACTACGCGCAGCGTCTGCTCGACGACCTCGACAAGCTTCCCGGCTGGCCCGACAAGGTAAAATCCATGCAAGCAAACTGGATCGGACGCTCCGAGGGCGCGGAAGTTGACTTCCAAATCGACGGAAGCGATAAAAAACTGACTGTTTTCACCACCCGCCCCGACACAATCTTCGGCGTAACATACATGGTTATCGCGCCGGAACATCCGCTCGTAAAAGAGCTGATTGCGGGCACTCCGCAAGAGGCAGAATGTCTTGCGCTGATCAAAAAAGTGCAAAACCAAACCGATATCGACCGAACCGCCACCGACGCCGCAAAAGAGGGCGTTTTCAGCGGCGTTCATATGATAAATCCGCTAAACGGCGAGAAAATTCCGCTATACTTGGCGAATTACGTCCTACTCGACTACGGAACAGGCGTCGTTATGGCGGTTCCCGGTCACGACGACCGCGATTTCGAGTTCGCGACAAAGTATAATCTCCCAATCCGTCCGGTAATTAAACCAAATGATGGCGAGGAAAAAGAACTACCGTTCTTAGAGGTAGGAACCATCATAAACTCCGGCGAATTCGACGGACTTGACAGCGACATAGCAAACGATAAAATCACCGAACATATCGAAAACAAAGGCTTAGGCATGAAAAAAGTCAACTTCCGCCTGCGCGACTGGCTGATTTCGCGGCAACGCTACTGGGGCGCGCCGATTCCGATCATTTACTGCGACAAATGCGGAATCGTCCCCGTTCCCGAGAAAGATTTGCCGGTTCTGCTCCCCGAAAACGTGAAATTCACAGGGCAAGGTAAATCACCACTCAGCGAATGCGAAGAATTCGTAAACTGCAAATGCCCGCTATGCGGTATTGACGCCAAGCGCGAAACCGACACAATGGACACGTTCGTCTGTTCGTCGTGGTATTTCTTGCGCTATTGCGATCCGAAAAACACCGAACTTCCGTTCAGTAAAGAAAAAGCCGACTACTGGATGGGCGTCGACCAATACATCGGCGGCGTCGAGCACGCGATATTGCACCTGCTTTACGCGCGATTCTTCACGAAAGTTTTAAGCGATTTCGGATATTTGTCGGTTGACGAACCGTTCGAAAACCTGCTAACCCAAGGAATGGTGCTAAAAGACGGAACTAAGATGTCCAAATCGGTAGGCAACGTTGTAAGCCCCGAAGAAATCATCGAAAAATACGGCGCAGACACGGCGCGGCTGTTTATCCTGTTCGCCGCCCCGCCCGAACGCGACTTAGAGTGGAACGACGACGCGGTGGAAGGCTCATACCGCTTCCTAAAGCGCGTCGAACGCTTATTCGAAAAGAAATTCGGCGAATCCAAACTGCGATTCGACGTTCACAAATGTATCAAAAAAGTTACCGAAGATATCGACCGATTCCACTTCAACACGGCAATCAGCGCGATCATGGAACTCGTAAACGTAATGAGTAAAGCCGACGAAATATCGCCCGACGACTTGCAAGCGGTGATTGTTATGCTCTCGCCTTTCGCGCCCGAAACCACCGAAATTCTATGGAAAAAACTCGGAAAATCAGGCAACGCAGGCGAGCAACCCTGGCCGAAATTCGACCCCGCCGCGCTTGTGGTGAGCGAAGTCGAAGTCGTCGTCCAAATCAACGGAAAAATCAAGACCAAACTTATGCTTTCCCCCGATATGACCGCCGCGGATATGCAAGATTTCGTCAAAACGAGCGAAGATATCCAAAACCTAATAAACGGCGCCGAAATCGTGAAGATTATCGCCGTGCCGAAGAAGCTTATCAATATCGTGGTTCGGCAAAATGGTTTTTAGGGCTTTGCCCTAAAAACCCATTTTGCCGCTGAGGCGGCGAGCTTATGTCCTGCCGGACGGGCGACAAGGGCTCTGCCCTTGCCAATCCCGGTCGCCTATGGACGCAAACGCAAAGAACGCGATTTGCGCCAAAGCCGGCGACGAAAAAAGCATTGGTTAGCGAACCGCATTCGCGGAAAGATTAACGATATATAACACTGTATCAGTCAAGCTTGCGGCTTTTGCCGCCGTAGGTGCTTAACTAACACGTAGATGTTTACACACCTTTAGCGGCGCGCTTTTAATAGCGCAATAGCGCGTTTGCGCCGCCTGTTTGATAAAACTTTTTAAAGTTTTTCGTGGATTGACAAGGATTTCGATAAATCCTTGTCGTCCTGCGCTGACAAGCGCAAATGCTACAGCGACTTCGCTGAAAAGGTTTTAAGCCCGCGCTTGCCAAGTGCAAAAAAAGGAGGCATCATGATAAAATGCTTAAACCTACGAAAGATAAAAATTCTAATGATTTGCTTAACTTTAGGCGCGATATTCGCCGCTGTGCTGGCGTTCGGCATACTCAACTCGCAAAATCCGAGCGTTGAGCCGAACTCCTCCGACCTTGCCGCTCCGCAAAACGAGCCGCAACCACAGACGCAGCGAACATTCGAACTCACCCGCCGAACAAGCGGAACGTTCTACCCGCTGCGCGACGACGATTTGCGAATCGTCTACCTAACCTTCGACGACGGCCCGTCCTACAACGTAACCCCCGAAATCCTGCGAATCCTGCGTGAACACAACGTCCGCGCAACGTTTTTCGTGCTGGGCTCCGAAGTCGAAAAGCACCCCGAAATCGTGCGGCAGATGTTCGACGAAGGTCACACAATCGCGAACCACTCCTTCACCCATGTTTACAGGGACATCTACGCCTCGCCGCAAGCGCTGATTGCCGAAATCAAGCGAACCGAAGACGCAATTAATGCCGCCCTCGGATTCGAGTACAACAATCGGCTGTTCCGCTTCCCCGGCGGCTCGCACGAAAAACGAGCCGAACTAAAAACAGCCGTCTTCGATTTAGGCTTCCAATTCGTCGATTGGAACGCTGTGGGCAACGATTCGATCACCCGAAACCCAATTTCGGCGGAACGAATCTTCCAAAACATCGTTACAAGCGCGAACCGAAGCGGAAATTCTCAACTTACCGTGCTTCTGCACGATAACAACACCAGAATGACAAGCGCGGAGGCATTGCCGAAGATAATCGAACACTTCAAAGAACTCGGCTACGAATTCCGAACATTATGCGAGATGTAATCACAACAAAAAACGCGAACCAACAGGTTCGCGTTTATTTATTATCCACCGGCACCGGCGCAAAGTCCGTATAATCGCACGCCACCAACCGCAAATCTATCCCGTCAACTTCGCCAATCACCGCCGACTTATGCGACGCACCGTGCAAATGCCCGTAATAACAACGTTTCACGCCGAACTTCCGCATAATCTCCAAAAAATCCGTATTATCGCTGCCCCTCGTCACCGGCGGATAGTGCATAAATGCTACAATTTCAGCTTCGGAGGCTCCGCTACACAAATCAGGCTCCGCCTGTTGCAATTTCCGCGCTTTTTCAAGCGAAAGCTCCAACCGAATCTTCTCCCGCTCGAAAATTTTGTAATTGTCGGCGTTCTGCGGATTCTCCTCCAACATCCACCCCCGCGTCCCGCAAACGACCTTATCCTCGACAACTATCGCGTCATTATGCAAAAACCGCAGCGTATGGAATCCACACTCCCGCGCGAAATTATCAAGCTTGGTAACCGTATTCCACCAATAATCGTGATTGCCTTTTAGGATAATTTTCCGTGCGCCGGCAAGGTTGTGGATAAACTCCAAATCCAGCCGCGCATTCTCCATTCCGGTCGCCCAGCAAATATCACCGGCAATAACCACAGTATCATCAGCGCCAACGATAGAATTCCAATTTTCTTCAATTTTTCGCGTATGATCGCGCCAATTTTCGCCGAAAATATCCATCTCCTTATTCTCGGTTCCAATCGACAAATGCAAATCCGCAATTGCGTATATCATTTTTATCACCTAAATGTATATTTTTTCTAAAACATGTAAAAAATATCAATACAAATTCGAAAGGAGAGATGCCAAAAAATGGACAAAAACAAAAACGCGCTAAGCGGCGTGGCTTGCGAGGTAAGCGATTGCGGCTATAACTTGGAGGGCAGGCATTGCACCGCGCCGTCAATCAAGGTCGGCGGCATAAACGCACACACCAACGCCGAAACCGAATGTGACACCTTCAGGGAGAGATAGCGCATGGACGGCTTTTGCCGTCCGTTACATAGCGGCATAAAATATGGGCGGACAGAATCGTCCGCCCATACATATTAAGTCAAAAACTCATAAACTACCTTATCCATCTCACCTTTATCCACCACTTGCGTGTACTTTTTCTCTTTTCCCTTCAACTCCGACAAACTCGGCGGAATCGCCATCCCGCTGATTTTGCATAGCAAATCCAATTTTTGAAAATCGTCCATATCGGCAATGTTCATGCCTCGCGGCACAATGTTCGCATTCGTCTCGTCGCGGGATTGGTGCAGGCTTGCCTGCTCGAAATCATCCTTACCGTCAATCGCAACATCTAACGCGGCAAGCACACTATCGCCAAACTTATACGGGCTCGCGGTTGACGCGATAATAGTCTTCGTCTTATCTCCCGTCGCCGCGACATACTGCTCGTAAACATTAATCGCCACCGCCGTATGCGTATCCGCCAAATATTTATGCGCACCGAAAGTTTTAGCAATCTGCCGAAGCGTTTCTTTATCATCCGCAGAACCCGCCCACAAAAGCTCCGAAACCTTAGATTTCATTGCCTCGTCAAGCTGATAACTTCCGTTGTCGCTCAAGCTTTTCATAAGCGCGTTAACATCCGCCGCGCCACTCTCGCTCAAAGCGTACAGCAACCGCTCCAAATTACTGGAAATCAAAATATCCATCGACGGCGACATCGTAGTGTGAAATTTCCTGTTTTTATCGTACTTGCCGGTGTTTATAAACTCGGTCAAAACGTCGTTCTCGTTCGACGCGCAAATCAGCTTGCCAATCGGAACTCCCATCATCTTCGCGTAATACGCCGCAAGAATATTCCCAAAATTCCCTGTAGGAACGCACACATTAATCTTGTCGCCCAAGGCAATCTCGCCGCTCTTCACCATATCGCAATACGCCGAAACATAATACACAATCTGCGGCACAAGCCGCCCCCAATTGATAGAGTTCGCCGACGATAAAACGTATCCTCGCTCGTCCAACTTCTCAATCGCCGCATTATCGGTAAAGATTTCCTTAACCCCGTTCTGCGCATCATCAAAGTTGCCGCGAATCGCCGAAACCATAACGTTTCCGCCGTCCTGCGTAATCATTTGCAACTTTTGGATATCCGAAACTCCGTCGCTCGGATAAAACACCAAAATTTTCGTGCCATCGACGTCCTTGAACCCTTCAAGCGCGGCTTTCCCGGTATCTCCCGACGTCGCGACCAGAATCGCCGTTGTCCGCGTCTCTCCCATTTTCTTCATCGAGCAGGTCAAAAACCGCGGCAAAATCTGCAAAGCCATATCCTTAAACGCGCACGTCGGCCCATGCCAAAGTTCCAAAACATACGCGCTATCCGACAACTTCACAACCGGCGCAACATCACCATGCCCGAAGTTCCCGCCGCCATACGCGCCGACAACGCATTGATCAAGCTCGTCCGCGCTAAAATCAGTTAAGTATTTTTCCAAAACCCATTTCGCCCGCTCGATATAACTCATATCTTTCAGTTTCTCAATATCCGATAGCGTAATTTGAGGTATAGAGCATGGCACATAAAGCCCGCCGTCCGGACTTAATCCCGTCAGAATCGCCTCGGCGCTTAATACCGCCGATTTTTGCGAATCCCTCGTACTTGTATAATTCATCGTAATCTTCCTTTAATCAACAGTATATTTCTTCACATTCGGCGTCGCGCTCGCCGCCTCAGCCGTAACCATAATGGTAAACGATACGCCGAAATCTTTATTCAACTTCTCAAGAACCGGCACAAACTTATCCAAATCAGCCATTTCAGCGTCGCCGACACTTTTGAAAATACTATCCACAAAAATGTGAGTCGTATCAAAATCCCGCGCGATAATCCCGCTTAAAAATCCGGCAAACATGTCAAACCCTTTTATATCAAACATTTCAGTGTTGACAAGACGCACGTCGCGAGAAACATCATGCGTCAAACGATCGCTCGCTGAAACACAAACAACATTCCCCTTCTCGTTATTCACCGCCGCATTTACATCGTTAATAATCTTTTTCGTTTTCCCGCAACCTTTAGGACCAACTTCAAATTTAATCATAACATTTCCTCCTTTTAATATATGTTTAAATTAGTTCACTATTAGATATCTCTTCTAAATACCTTCGCGTTATCATCGTTCCACCAATAAAGATACAACAAGCCATCTTCATTGATTCGATAATCCAATCTTTCCGGCGCTTCCGGATAATCCCAAGTCAAAACTCCCGAACTTGCAGACCATGTAAAGTTTTCGCCATGCTCAAACGAATGTCCGCCGCTCTCGTCAAATGCAATCTGAATCGGCGCGACCGACGACATCACGCCGTCCCGCTCAATTCCTATCAACGTCCACTCGCCGACCAAAGTTTCAGCGTTATTTCCATTACTACCACCGCCGCCACATCCGGTCAACAAAACCACAGCCATCGCCGCAACGGCAATAATAGCAATCATTTTCTTCGTCATTATAGTCACTCCTTATTTACTTAAATATTATGCGATCACCCTATTCTAGCGTCTTTCGAAAACCATTGTTTCATCGTCAAAAACAGCGTCGGTAAGATAAAGTCGATTTCCCGCTATACGATATTGCATTTCCACAGACTCGCCATCATGAACCAAGGTCACCGCTCCCGCGCTAACCGTCCATATGAAATCAAAAGTTTCTCCCAACCCTGATATTTCTCCCGTTCCGTCAGTCCGGAAATTATAAAGAATTGAAAACGGCTCGTCGCCAACACCTTCAAACATGTTTTCAACAGATTCAAACTCGCCCATAAACTCGATTCCTATCATTTCCCAATCACCGACCAAGTCAGATTGGTTAACATCGTTGCCGCCGCCGCACCCGGTCAACAGAACCGCGAACATCGCCGCTATCATAATCACTACCAAGATTTTGCTTCTGTTCATAATTTTTTCCTCCTTGCAACTTATATTTCGCGCCTACGAGCGCAGACTTTTTCCAGAGCGAGGCTCCGAGAGCATTGCCCTGCCGGGCGGGCATTAAGGGCTCTGCCCTTAATAATCCCGGTCGCCTATGGTCACAAACGCCAAAAAACGGCGATTTGCGCCAAAGCCGGCGACGATAAAAACATTGGTTAGCAAGCCGCATTCGCGGTAAATGAGACTTAGCTTGCGCATTTTGCAAGCTGTAGTCGAATTATCCAGTAAGCGTAAGCGAGTCGGGAAAAATTACCAAGTACGAACGTCGCTTTTGCAATCCCTTGCTACCCCTATTCTACCATACTGATTTCAAAATTACAACCGTTTTTCTAAAATTTCCTTTTTCGCCTCAAACCCCGGCTTCCCAAGGAGCGCGAACATGTTTTTCTTATAGCCCTCAACCCCCGGTTGATCAAACGGATTCACGCCGAGCAAATACCCCGAAACGCCGCACGCCTTCTCGAAAAAGTAAACCAACTGCCCCAAATTATACTCGTCAAGCGCGTCAATCTCCAAAATCAAGTTCGGAACCCCGCCATCAGTATGCGCGAGCAACGTCCCCAAAAACGCCTTCTTGTTAACCTCATCCATCCCTTTCCCCGCAAGGAAATTCAGACCGTCAACGTTGTCCGCATCCTTCAAAATCTTGATATCCGACTTCGGACTTTTCACGCAAAGCACCGTCTCAAATATATTGCGCAGCCCGTCCTGAATATACTGTCCCATCGAATGCAAATCCGCCGAAAAGTTAACGCCGGCGGGGAAAATCCCCTTTTGGTCTTTCCCCTCACTCTCGCCGAACAACTGCTTCCACCACTCGGTGAAATATTGCAACTCCGGCTCATAATTTACCATGATTTCGATATTTTTTCCCTTACGGTGCAGAATGTTCCGCGCCGCAACGTATTGATAACACTGGTTTTGCGCCAAATTAGGCGAAGCGTAAGCCTTCCGCGCAACTTCCGCGCCCTCCATCAGTTTATCAATGTCCGCTCCGCTCGCCGCAATCGGCAAAATCCCCACGGCTGTAAGCACCGAGAACCGCCCGCCAACATCGTCGGGCACAACAAACGTCTCGTACCCCTCTGAATCGGCAAGTCCTTTAAGCGCACCCTTTTCAGCGTCGGTTGTCGCGTAAATCCGCTCTCGCGCGCCAAGTTTGCCGTACTTTTTCTCCATATATTCCTTAAAAATCCGAAACGCAACCGCAGGCTCGGTCGTCGTCCCCGATTTCGAGATAACATTCACCGAAACATCCTTGCCCTCAATGGCTTTGAGCAGGCTGTTCATATAATTCGGGCTGATATTATTCCCCGCGAAGAAAATCTGCGGCTTGTCGTAGTAACTTCCAAAACTCTCGCCCAGAAAGTCAAGCGCCGCCTTCGATCCAAGGTACGAGCCGCCGATTCCGATAACGATCAAAACGTCCGAGTTCTCCCGAATCCGCTTCGCCGCCGCCTTAATCCGCGCGAACTCCTCCTTGTCATAGTTCGCGGGCAAATCAACCCACCCCAAATAGTCCGATCCCGCGCCGCTCTTGTTGTGCAGCGTATTGTGCGCCGTCTCGATCTGCGGCGTGATTTGTGCGATTTCCTCCTCCGACATGAACGCAAGTGCTGATTTGTAGCTGAAATTAAGCATTTTATATCATTCCTTTCTTTACTTTCTTTAAATATCGAATTTTGTTAGGGTGTGCCTCTGTAGCGTTTTGCGCCTGCGGGCGCGGGCTTTGTTTGTCAAGGGTGTTATCGAACACCCTTAACGAACCCCGAAAAACTTTAAAAAGTTTTATCAAACCTTGCGGCGCAAACGCGCTCGCGCGCTATCAAAAACGCGCCGCTCATTGAGAACTGCGAACAATATCCTTTCAGTTTAGTACCTACGGCGGCAAAAGCCGCATGCTCGACTGGAACGGCGTTCGCATGCACTAATTTTTCCGCGAACGCGGCTCGCTAACTTTTGTCGCCCTCATGCCAGACGGGCACACGCCCTCAGAGACGGTCTCTGAATAAAAAGTATACATAATATCACATGATTTTATTGCACAAAAATTATGTCAACTTTTTTGCTCTTAACTTGTTTATTATGTCAACCGCGATGTCGCTGTTCAAGTACTCAACCAAACTTTCCGCCATTTTTTCGCCGATGTCCTCAATCGCTGTCAAATCTTCGACGCTTAGCCCCATAATCTCCTCAATTGATGAAAAATTTCGCGCGATTATTCTAGCGGCGTTAAGCCCGATATGCCGTATTCCTAAGCCGTAAAGCAGCCTGTCCAACTTCCGCTTCTTCGACGCCTCAATCGCTTCAAGCAGCTTTTTCGCCGACAGTTCGGCGAATCCATCGAGACTTAGCAGTTGGTTAAAGTTCAAATAATAAATGTCGGCAACGTCGCTTACCAAACCCTTGTCCACCAGCTGTTTGACAACCTTGATTCCCATACCGTCGATGTCCATCGCATCCCGTGACGCGAAATGAATGATGCGCCGCACCTTTTGCGGCTCGCAATGCGGATTCACGCACCGAAATGCCGCATCAGCCTTTGTTCGCAAGACTTCGCCGCTCTTTTTCGATCGGATTTCCTCTTCTTCTTGCGCAAGCTTTCCGCCGCACTCGGGGCAATTCTCCGGCATGGCGAATTCTCGCTCGCTTCCGTCGCGCGCGTCTGTGATTACATCAACCACCGCGGGGATTATATCGCCCGCTTTTTGGATGATCACTCGGTCGCCGATTCGGATGTCTTTTTCGCGGATAAAGTCAATATTATGAAGAGTTGCGCTACTTACTTTCGACCCCGCGAGGGTTATCGGTTCAAGCGCCGCCTTTGGCGTGACAACGCCCGTTCGCCCAACTTCAAGCGTTATATCGAGCACGCGGGTTTCCTTTTTCTCAGCAGGGAACTTGTATGCCGTCGCCCAGCGGGGCGCTTTCGACGTGCTTCCGAGAATCTCGCGTTGCGCCAAACTGTTCACTTTCACAACCGCGCCGTCAATGTCGAACGACAAATCTCCCCTGCTCTCGCCGATATTTTCGATTTCGGCGAACACATCGTCGATATTGTCGAGAACCAAGTGGCGAGGACTTGCCGCAAATCCAAGCTGGTCAAGCAGTTCAAGCGATTCTGCGTGGGTTTGCAATTCAACCCCCTCGATCTGCTGGATATTGTAAAATATAGCTTCCAAATTGCGTTCCCGCACGACTTCACGCTCTTTCTGCCGCAATGTTCCGGCGGCGGCGTTGCGCGGGTTCGCGAATGTTTTTTTCTCTTCCATCTCCAGTTCGGAGTTCAACTTTTCAAAATTCTCACGTGTGATATAAACCTCGCCGCGCACGCACAGATATGTCGGCATTGCTTTGTTTTCCAATGGTTTCAGCACTTTCGGATAATTCGAAACGGTGGAGATGTTTACAGTGATATCTTCCCCTGTTTGCCCGTCGCCGCGGGTTGCGCCGCGAACGAATTCGCCGTTCTCATACTCAACCGACACCGAAAGCCCGTCAATCTTGAGTTCGACGACATATTCGACTGCAAGTTTGTCGTTAAATTCGGCGTAAAGTTTGTCGTACGCTTCTCGCTCGGGCGTATTTTTGTCCGGCATTTCGGCATAGCCCGCTTTGGAAAGCTCGCTTTTTACCAAGCCGTCCCGCGTGCGTTTGTTGAACTCGCAAAGCTCGTCGTAAGAAAACACGTCGGACAGACTTTCCATGCGCACTTTATGCTCCACCGGAGTAAATGCTTTATCAACAGCGCCTCCGACCTTTTGGGTCGGCGAATCATCGGTCCGAAAATCGGGGTTTGCCATCTCAAGCCCCTCCAACCGAATGATCAGCGCGTCATATTCAAAATCAGAAATTTGCGGCGCGTCAAGCACGTAGTACAAGTGATTGTGCCGCTCGATTTGCTTCTTTAGCTCGTTTATCTCGGTTTCGATGTCTTTATCTTCGGCTTTTTCTTCCGTTGCGAAACCAAATTGTATCTCATCCATATATTTCACCGATTTTCATATATTTTACATATCAGGTCCTGTGTTTTAAGCGCGTCTTCCGGGGTGATCTCCGGCGTTTCGCCTTTTTCGAGCGCGTCATAGAACGCGCCGATCTGCCGCACATGACTGACTCCCCAATAGTCGCGGTATCCGTCGACGTAGACGAACTCGTCGTTCGGGTCGCGGTCGGCGATCATCTTCTCGCCGTCGTTAAAAGTTACAATTCCCTTGTCGTTTATAAGTTTGGCTATACCGTTTTCACAGTAAAGCTCGATCTCGGTCGGCGCGTCGTAGCCGTAATAGCTTACCGCTTGAAACACCGCAAACACGCCGTTTTCGAACCGAATCAGCCCCTCCGCCGAGTCTTCCACCTCGATTTCACGAAGTACGCGGTTGGATATGTTTGCCTCGACCGTCGCAACCTCGCTATCCACAAACCATCGCACAAGGTCGAGGGTGTGGATTGCCTGATTGATAATCACGCCGCCGCCTGCCTCGCTCCACTTGCCGCGCCAGTTGCTTTCACGGTAGTAGTCGAGGTTTTTGTGCCACGTTAGCGACGCTTTCGCAGACAGGATTTTGCCGAGTTTGCCGCCGTCAAGTGCTTCTTTCACCATCAAGCTTCCCGCGTTGTAGCGGTTTTGGAAGATTACGGCAAGGTGGACGTTGTTCCGCTTTGCGGCGTCTATCATTTGCCGCGCCTCGGCAACCGTAATGCTCATCGGCTTTTCGCATAGCACGTGAATCCCGCGCTCCATAGCGTAGATCGCGACTTCCGCGTGTAAATGGTGCGGCAGGCATATGTGCAGAACGTTCAATTTTTCCTGCGCGATCATTTCTTTGTAGTCTGTATAGCTGTTGCACGAAAAATATCCCGCGTTCACTTCCGCGCGGGACTTATCAATATCGCAAACCGCGCGAAGAGCGCAGTTTGCGATATCTCTGACTGAAATTGCGTGTTGCGGGAAAATCGCGCCGCAACCTATTATGCCTACGTTGAATGTCATAATTATTAATTATCCCTTTACGCACTGTAATTGGTGTAGGGGCGGCATTTTGCCGCCCGTTGATGCTTTTTTCTTGCGGGCGGCAGAATGCCGCCCCTACTATCTTGCAAGCCAGCCGCCGTCTTTTATAAATCTTGCTTCGGAAACAACTTCCGTTTCCTCCGCTCTCTATCCGAATAGTACGCGAATCTTTTACCGCGCAAGCCAGCCGCCGTCAACCGCAAGTGTGTAGCCGTTTACGTAGTCTGACGCGCTTGACGCCAAGAAAATAGCCGGCCCCATCATGTCGGCGGGCAAACCCCAACGCTCCGCTGGAATCCGCGCAAGAATTGCCGCGTTTCGTTCCGCGTCTTCACGCAACTGCGTCGTGTTGTTTGTCGCCATATAGCCGGGAGCGATTGCGTTTACGTTGATATTGTGTTTTGCCCACTCGTTCGCCATTGCCATGGTAAGTCCTTTCACCGCCGACTTTGACGCGGTGTAGGACGGAACGCGAATTCCGCCTTGGAACGATAGCATTGACGCGATGTTGATAATTTTTCCGCCGTTTCCTTGGGCGATAAACTGTTTCGCCGCCGCTTGCGCGAAGAAAAATACCGTTTTTTGGTTGATGTTGATTACATCGTCCCAATCTTTTTCGCTAAAGTTCACCGCGTCTTCGCGGCGAATGATTCCCGCGTTGTTTACAAGAATATCAAGCTTTCCGTATGTGTCAACGGCGGTTTTTACAATCCCGTCAATCGGTTCGATTGACATGAGGTTCGCAACCACCGATGTGAATTTTCCGCCTGCTTTTTCGATGATTTCTTTGGTTTCCGGGCTGTCAACATAGTCAACGCCGACCACCGCCGCGCCGGCTTCCGCCATTGCGATACACATTCCTTGTCCCAAGCCTGTGCTTGAGCCGGTTATGATGGCAACTTTGCCGTCGAGTTTGAAATTGTCTAGTATCATGAATTTTTCCTCCTGTCTTTGTCTTTTATATCAAATTTTGTTAGGGTCGTGTCTCTGTAGCGTTTGCGCCTGCGGGCGCGGGCTTTTGTTTGGGCTTCGAAGCCCGTCTTTGTTTGTCAAGGGTATTATCGAATACCCTTAACGAACCCCGAAAAACTTTTTCAGAAAAAGTTTTAACAAAAACTCCTCCCGCCGCCTGCGACCCACGCAAACTACGCGCGGGTGCCCCGCTTGGCGGAAACGAGGGTGCGTATATATGTCGCTCTCGAACGGGCATAGTGCTATATCTCGCTATTCTTTCCGCGAACGCGGTTCGCTGACCCAGTTTCTTTGTCGCCGCTTGCGGCACAAATCGCGGTTTGTGCGTTTGTGACCGCCAGGCGACCGGGATTGGTAAGGGCAGAGCCCTTATCGCCCGTCCGGCAGGACACACGCCCTCGGGACGGACCCGAGCAATGGGTTTTTAGGGCAAAGCCCTAAAAACCTGCGCCCGTTGGGCGCAACCGCTCCCGCGGCAAAAGGAATGCAGGGACTTCGTCCCTACATTATATCCTTCTTATCTACCGCGTCCATGTCGGTGAATTCTTGGTTTTCTCCGCACATTGCCCAGATAAACGAGTAATTCTTCGTTCCGACGCCGCTGTGGATTGACCATGACGGTGAAATTACCGCTTCTTCGTTGCGCATAACGATATGGCGCGTTTCGTGGGGCTGTCCCATCATGTGGAATACCAAATCGTCTTCCGCCATATCCAAATATAGATAAACTTCCATACGACGTTCGTGCGTATGCGTCGGCATGGTGTTCCAAACACTTCCGGTTTCAAGCTCGGTAAGCCCCATCGCAAGTTGGCAGCTTTCGATAACTTCGGGATGGATATATTGGTTGATCACGCGTTTGTTCGCGTCTTCAACCGTTCCCATCGGAACTTTTTTCGCTTTCGAAATATCTACATGCTTTGTCGGGCAGGTGCGGTGCGCCGGACAAGAAGCAATGTAAAACTTCGCCGGAGCTGAAGCGTCCGCGCTTTCGAAAGTGATGTCTTTCGTTCCCATTCCTATGTACAGCCCGTCGCGCGGATTAAGGTCATATTTAACGCCGTCAGCGATAACCGCTCCCGCTCCGCCTATGTTGATAATACCAAGTTCGCGGCGTTGCAGGAAGTAATCAGCCGCAAGTTCTTTGCCCGCTTCAAGTTTTAGCGCGCTTCCGCTCGGCGTGATTCCACCGGCGATGATTCTGTCCGCGTGCGAGTATACCAAATTTATTTTGCCCGGCACAAATAATTGCTGTACCAAAAAGTGTTCTCTTAATTCCTCTGTTGTGTAGTGCATTACATCGTCCGGATGCCAATTGTACCTGATTTCCATAGTAAAATTCCTCCATTTGAGACTTGGCTTTGCTGATTTTTGCAAAGTCATAGCCGAAAAGTGCAGGGGCGTAACATTCTTGCGCGCTTTGCAAGAATGCACAGCCATCTGCCTTAAATTTTAATAATTTCTAATGTTTATAATATCATTCTTCGCCGAAATTGTAAATAGTTTTCGGGAAAATATTGACAAAAATTAAAATTCCGTTCATAATTAGAATGAGATTAGAATGAGGTGAAAAATTATGCACAAAATCATACTGGCGTCGCAGTCGCCGAGACGGCGGGAATTGCTGTCTAAGTTAGGATTTACGTTCGACGTAATCGCGCCCGACGTTTGCGAAGATATTATCGACGGTTTGTCTCCTGCCGAGTTTGCGGCAACGCTTTCGCGGCGGAAATTAAATGCTATTTTGGATATGGCAGACACGCAAGCCGATAGCGCTGTAATTATCGCCGCCGATACTGTCGTTTCTATCGATAATCGGATTCTCGGTAAGCCGACAGATGAAAATGACGCGCATCTTATGCTTCAAGCACTGTCAGGTAGGCAACACAGCGTGTTTACCGGTTTAAGCGTTTCACTTGACGGTAAAATCGTAACCGACGTTTGCGAAACGTTGGTGCAATTTAGGGATTTGACCGATGATGAGATTCGCGATTATATCAAAACAGGCGAGCCGTTCGACAAGGCGGGCGGATATGGGATTCAAGGCGCGGCGAAAGAGTTTGTGGCAAGCTATGACGGAAGTTATAACAACGTTGTCGGGCTTCCGACCGAAATGTTGATGAATATATTGGGGGGGATTCAGTAATGTTAGTGAATTTAAAAGAAATTTTAGCAGACGCCGAGCGGCGTGGGTATGCGGTTGGGCTTTTTAACATGGTAAATTTGGAAATGGCGCGGGGGATTGTTGAAGCGGCGGAAGCCGAGCGATCACCGCTTATTTTAGGCTTTGCGGAAGTGCATTTGCCGTTTGTGCCGCTTCGTTACGTCGCTTCAATCATGCGTCAGTTGGCGCGCGAGGTTAGCGTTCCGATATGCCTGCATTACGACCACGGAGTGGAGTTTTCGAACATTCAAGAGGCGATCAGTCTTGGATTTACTTCGGTTATGTACGACGGGAGCGCTTTACCGTATGACGAAAACATCGCGAACACTCGCTTGATTGTCGAAATGGCGAGGCCGTTGAATATCAGCGTTGAAGCGGAGCTTGGACGTGTCGGCGGAAATGAAA
Source organism: Oscillospiraceae bacterium (assembly GCA_009780345.1). Classification (GTDB taxonomy): domain Bacteria; phylum Bacillota; class Clostridia; order Monoglobales; family WRAG01; genus WRAG01. Next base: position 35,221 of record WRAG01000012.1, on the reverse strand, counting down.
CGGGGGACGATTGCGGCTTTGACGAAGAGCATACGAACCCGGTTCAGGTTGCCGACTTTATCGAAAAGACCGGCATTGACGCGCTTGCGGTTGCAATCGGCACGGTTCATGGGAAATATAAAAAACCGCCGAGCCTTGATATAAACAGGCTGGCGGAAATTAATAAAATCAGTTCGAAACCGCTGGTTTTGCACGGTGGAAGCGGACTTTCACCCGATGATTTCAAGAATACTGTCGCAAACGGAATCCGTAAGGTGAATATCGGAACCGAGATTTTCAACGCGGCGCATAAGGCTTACGCGCTTGATTTTCAAGACGGCAAAAGTTTCGAAAGTTCGACGGTGTCGGCGAAAGACGCGGTTAAGGCGGTCGTTCAAGAGAAAATGCGGATTTTCGGTTCTTCCGGTAAAGCAAATTAGGTTACTTGCTTGAACTTCACTTGTGAGTGGGCGAGCCACATAAATAATTGCGTAGAGCCCAGCGTTATAATCGCGATTGTTACGAAGGATTCGCTTTGCGACATGAATAGCAGGAACGTTAGACCGAAAACGCGTCCGACGTTCAAAAACAGTTCTCGAATCATAAAGCCGCTTTCGACGTAGCCTCTGATTGCGTTAGAGCAGATAACGTTTGCCGCGTTTTGGAAGCTTATTACAAGGAATCCCGCGCCGCCGACCACGAAGAGTGTCCAAAGTTCAACGCCGAGCAGCAGTAAAAGCGGCGTGATGGATACCGTTAGAGCGAAGGCAAGGAGAAAATTTTTCGTTCTTTTCAGGTTAAGGTATCGCGCGGTTATACAAAATCCGATCAGTTGGCATGTTGCCATAACCATGGTAAAAGTTCCGACCCACGCTTCGCTTCCCGTACTGCTGAACAGCAAAGTAACCAAAATAAAGCCCGAGGCGGTGTCTTTCATTCCTCTGAAAAACTCGCCAAGTCCGCTGTAGATAACACTTTTTTTCCTAAGCAAAACTTTCACGTCTTGCCAAATGTTGGTGTCGCTATGTTTAGCCGGCAAAACGGGCACGCGGAAACTAAACGCCAAAGCCACCAAAAACGCCAAAATTCCGAGTGAGAATGTTATGTAGTATCCGAGCATTCCGTCAAAAATATGTGATAATTGAATCCGTCCGAATTGTATAACAAGCCCCGCCAATACCGGCAAAGTGATTACAAGAACCGAGTTCAATATTCCCGCCGCGCCCCAGTAGACGCTTTCCGCGTCTTGGTCATAGTCGGCGCAAACCAAGATGATCATATTCCGAGACACGAAGAACAGCGTTGTGCTTATCCCCGCCAGGGCGCCGGCGAGCCATAGAAAATCGTTGATATTTTCCCGAAGCACCAAAATGGTTAAGTTAAACAATATAAACATCACAAGCCCTAATCTATATGCCTTGATTAGTCCGATTTTCTTCGCCAGATGCGCTTGTATGATGCTTGTGATTCCGACCGATATAACGATAAAAAGGTTATACATCGCGACGTCGGCGATTCCGCCGCCGCTTGCCATTATAAATGTGTTAACAAATATATTGGTAAGATTCATCGCGAAAAAGACAAAAAATTCGCTTCGATAGAATTTTTTCTGTTTTTCGTTAAAAACCTTGATTCCGATAAAATTGACAATTACCGAGCCTATAAGTTTAAAAATTTTCACAAATATCTTCCTCTTATGTTGAAAAATTTCGCTTTCTGTGATAGTATACATTATATATGCGATTACGTCAATCTTAAAACTAAAAAAAGGAGTGGAAATGTTGAAAAAAATATTTATTATCTTAAGTGTACTCATCATTTGCGTATTTTTGCTTACCGGGTGCGGAGAAGCGGACGAACCGGCTGCATATCAAAACATTTCAGCAGTAGAAGCGCATGTTATGATGCGTACGTTGACCGATTTTGTTATTCTTGACGTGCGGACGGAGCAGGAGTTTCAGGAGGAGCATATTGCCGGCGCAATTTTGATTCCGTACAGCGAGATCAGAGGTCCGGTTGAGGACAAATTACCGGATAAAAACGCGGTGATTTTAGTTTACTGCCAATCCGGTCGTAGAAGCGCGATTGCGGCGCAGACTTTGGCTAATATGGGATATAGAAACGTATACAATTTCGGCGGGATTATAGACTGGCCGTTCGAGACGGTGAGAGGCGATTAGGGGGAGAGAACAACATGACCGAATTGGAAAAAATGCGGCTTGCGCATAATTATATTTTAGGGTTAGCCAATGGGGTTGACCCTTCCACCGGCGAGGAATTGCCGAACGATACTTGTTTGAATAACGTTCGTTTGTCGCGGTGTTTTTTCTACGTTGCCGATATTTTGAGGCAAGTAATTGACAACAACGGAAATGTCGGCAAACCGCCGAGAGGCAGCGAGTTTATATTAACCGACGAGTTTCGCGCGAACCTTTCGGCGGCAGCGAGCAACCTGCAAATCAGCGAGTTTACCAAGCCGATTGCCGAGCTCGCGATTTCCATGGGGATGAGGAAAATTCCGACGACCGCGTTTACCGAATGGCTTGTTGAGCAAGGCTATCTTGTTGAGAATGTGATTAACGATAAGCGGCGGAAAGAGCCGTCGTCAAGCGGCGCGGCGTTGGGAATTATCGCCGAAGAACGGACGTCACATTACGGCACATATAAGGCGATTTTGTATAATACAGCGGCGCAACAGTTTATGATTGATCATATTGAGAAGATTGTTGAGCGGTGGAAGAATAAATAGTTTTGCGCTGACAAGCGCATATTTGCGGCAATTGCCGCATAATTTTTAGGGCTTTGCCCTAAAACCCATTATTCAGAGCGGGGCTCCGAAGCCAATGCCCTGCCGGGCGGGCGACAAGGGCTCTGCCCTTGCCAATCCCGGTCGCCTATGGTCGCAAACGCCAAAAAGCAGCGATTTGCGCCAAAGCCGGCGACAGAAAAGCTGGGTTAGCGAACCGCATTCGCGGTAAATGAGACTTAGCTTGTGTATTTTACAAGCTGTAGTCGAATTATCCAGCGACCAACGGGAGTCGGGAAAGATTAGCGAGATATATTACTGCTTTCGTTCGAGACCGACCCGCGCCTAAAAGCGCGAGATATTTTGGGGTAGGGGCGAGTTGATTGTACTCGCTTCCGCGCCACGTGTGCTTGGTTTGTAAGCACGTGCGTGAGCGCGGCGCTTTTAGTCAAGTTTTTGGCGCGCAAAAACTTGCGGGATTGTCAAGGGCTGGTCCTTGACAAACAAAGATGGGCTTCGAAGCCCGCAAAAACCCCGCCGCCGTGGCGGCAAAAATGCCCGCGCCCGCAGGCGCAAATATGCGCTTGACAGCGCAAAAAGGAATATAACCACATGAACTCGAACTCATTCTTCGAACAAGTTTACTCAATCGTTGAACAAATACCATATGGGAAAGTTGTTTCCTATGGTCAAATTTCCCGAATGTTAGGCAGTCCGCGCGGGGCGAGGATGGTTGGTTGGGCTATGCGCCGCTGTCCTGAACATTTGCCGTGGCAACGAGTCGTGATGAACGACGGATCCATTACCGGCGGCGTTTATGCCGATTTGCGCAGGCAGTTTTTGGAAACCGAAGATGTAACGTTCCTGCCGGATGGGCGGGTTGATATGGAATTGTGCCGATGGGATGGATTAGAATAGGGTGTGTCTTTTTAGACACACCCTACAATTTTTTTACCATAATATAGTCTTCGTGACCTGCGTGGTCGAGCTTTTCGTCGGTGATTTCGTATCCTAATCGTTTGTAGAATCTTACCGCCGGATTGTTCTGTTGCACCGAAAGCGAGGTCCGCTTGTAGCCACGCAATCGCAACGTTTCAAACAAATGTTCCATCAGCATCGTTCCGATATTTTGTCCGCGATGTTCGGGCAGGATTGAGATTGCCAGCTCGGGCGTGTTTTCGTCGATATTTCCGTATGCGGGAATAATGCGCGTCCATGCCGCGCCCACAATTTCGCCGTCAAGCTCGGCGATTATGCCGCAGTCGTCGGCTTTGCCGAAATCTTTAACGTAGATATATATTTCCGGGTCGAAAATAATCTTGCGCGGCGGGTATTCTTCGCCGGGCGGGATGTAGATTGCGTGGTAGAGAAAATCTTCTAAAATCGGATATTCGGATTCCCGAATCTCACGAATGATTAGGTTCATAAGCTTTCACTCCTAAATTTTGCCTTGAAATACCGTGTTGGTATCCTTGCACAGATGCTGTGCCGCTTTACGTCCGGTTTCGGCGGCGACGGGCAATCCGCCCGGAGGCGTAAGGCGATATCCGGCAAAATATAAACCTTTCACGGTTTCGCTTTTCGACGGGTAGGATTCCATTTTTTCGCCTTTGCCGACCTTTGTCATCCAGCCGCCGTGATAGCTTCCGCAGTATCGCTCGTAGGTCAGCGGCGTCGCGACGTCAACAACCGCGACTTTGTCCTTTATTTGCGGGAGTTTTTCGGTAAGAATTTCGATTACGGTGTCGGCGAGTTTCTTTTTCTCGTCCTCGTATGTGCCATTTTCCTTATGCGTTTTCCAAAAATCGTAAGTGTCGCCCATGAATGTGACCGTTACCGCCGTGCAACCTTTCGGAGCGAAGCTTTCGTAGGTTGCGTAATGCTCGTAGCCGAACACGTTATGCTCCTTGCCGGCGTAGGTGAGCGGTTTGTCGAGAAAATAATTAGTAACCTCAGGCATGTCAGACAAATCCGCTTCGACGCCGAGACAAACAAAGGTGCTCACCATTGATTTAGGCTTTAGCGCGCGCATTTTGTCGGTCCAAGATTCGTTTAGCGGCGCGGCGAACAGCCTGTCAATCGCGACGGCGGTGTCGGTTGTGACGATTACGCTGTCGGCTTGCATTTTTTCGCCGCCCACAAGCACGCCGACGGTTTTTCCGTTTTCGATGAGTACTTGCTCGACTTTAATGTTGTGCTGAATTTTTCCACCGAGGGATTTGAAGCGATTGGCGATATTTTGCGTCATTTTCAGCGAGCCGCCTTCTAAAAATCCGCCGTCGCCGGACGTGAAAACGCCGAAAGACATAAACATAAACAGCGCGGGATAATACTCGTCCAGCATATCGCCTACCAACCCGCGAATGACCGGGTTCTTGAAGCGCGCGGCATATTCGGCGGCGGTGATTTTACTATATTTCGAGAATTTCGCAAGAACGGGAAGCATGGAGAGCAATGACGATAGTTTCGGGCGGGATTTTTCTTTGACTTTGACGCCTTTGATGTCGGTCAGCGGCATGGTAACTTTCGAAAATTTCTTGATATCGTTGCAGAATTTGTTGATTTCCTTTTTATCTTCCGGCGAAATTTCGCAAAGGTGCGCGCGCAATTTTTCGACGTCGCGGTAAAGCTTCGCCTGCTGACCGTGATGATCGTAGATCAAAAATGGGTCGCGGGTGAAAATTTTCGTATTATCATCTATCGCGCCAAGTTCGCGCCAAACCTTGTTAAGCGGCTGTTGCGCAGACGAGCCGGTCAGCCAATGCAAGCCGCCTTCGAACAGATAGCCGTTTCGTTTCCAACTTGTGCAAAATCCGCCGGGGATGCTGTGCTGTTCCAAAATTGTTACGTCAAAACCGCTTTGCGCGGCGTAGACTCCTGCCGATAAGCCCGCTATCCCTCCGCCGACTATGATTATTTTTTTCATGAAATTACCTCCGAAATTTTTTTATGCCTTAATTTTAACATATGGATATAAGTTTGGCAAGCGGGAATACTAACTTCTAAAGGAGTGATCTATTATGCCAAAGGATAGTCAAGTTGATTCGAAGAAGGCTCGCAAGGAGAAAAATGTGCATTTTGCATCGGATAAAGCGGATAACGGCAACAGGAATTCGAAAAAGCAATCGGGAAGCCGCCAAAAGGCGAATGACGATAAGAAATAGTGATACAAAAACTGTCGGTTTTATAATCGGCAGTTTTTTTGTTGCACATTTATGGGGTTGAACGCATAAAATATTTAGGGGATGTGTTTAACAAACACATCCTAATATTTTTTTGGGGGTAATTTCATGATGTCATTTTTTTCAAATATTTTCGAGCATATTTTGCATTTGATTTCATACATATCGAACGGAACTTCGTTCCCGAAGCCTTTGTCGCCCGCCGAAGAGGCTGAATATTTGGAAAGACATCAAAATGGCGACATGGCTGCACGAGATAAGTTGATAGAGCACAATCTCCGATTGGTCGCGCATATCGCGAAAAAATACGCGTCCAGCGTTCGGTGCAGCGAGGATTTGATTTCCATAGGAACAATCGGGCTTATGAAAGGGATTTCGACATTTTCGGCGAAGAAGGGTACGCGGCTTGCGACGTATGTTGCGAGGTGTATTGAGAACGAAATACTAATGGTGATTCGGGCGAACAAAAAAACGCTAAGCGATGTTTCGCTTAACGGTTCGATTGGCACCGATAAAGAGGGGAACGAAATTTCCCTTATCGACATTGTCAGCAACGAGGACGACGAAATTTTTGATTCAATAAACCTTAAAATGCAAATCGGCACGCTGTACGAAAGCATTAAAGACGAACTTGACGAGCGGGAGCATAGCGTAATACGCTATCGATACGGCTTATTCGGAATCGAGCCGAAAACCCAACGTGAAATCGCGCAAGAACTCGGAATTTCGCGGTCATACGTTTCACGAATCGAAAAACGCGCGATTAAGAAACTGAAAAAGTATTTTGTGTAACTTGGAAATGCGGATTTAAGTTTTTTGAATCTTCAACAACTGTCTGCGCTCTTTGTAATCCGGCATCAGTTCACGCATGATTTTGTGGAACTTCTCGCCATGATTCGGGGCGAGGAAGTGTGCGTATTCGTGCAAAATTACATATTCAATCGCCGAATCGGGCTTGTCGAACAGCTGTGTGCTTAGGATTATATAATTTCTGCTCGGATAGGCGCAACCCCAGCGGCTTTTGTACGCTTTCACGTACATCGCGGGCTGATTCGGCAACCTATCCCTAATAAGCGGATACACTCTTTCGGCGATTTTGCCGAATTTTTCGAGGCAGGCGGTAGGGTCGTAATGTTTCAGCGCAAACTTCGGTGCGGGCGGTTTGGCGAGCTGTTTTTCTATCCAATCCGCCTTGGATTCCACAATCCTATTGATTTCGCCGACAGGCGCGCGCATTGGGGCGGATACGCAAACAACGCCGTCTTTGACGCGGATAACGACGTTTTTCATTTTCTTTCGGGTTAATTTGTAGTTTGTCATAATGTGTAATCATCAATCCATTTCAAATATTCGGGTAAACCGTCGGTAATCGAAATTTGTGCAATCTCCGGCACTTCGTATGGGTGATTTTCCTTTATTGCCACGGCGATTTTGTCGAATAGCTTAGTTTTCGACTTGATAAACAGCGCAACTTCGTTATCTTCGCAAGTCTTTCCATGCCAAAAATATACGCTTTCTATCGGAAACAACTGTACACATGCCGCAAGCCGATTTTTGACCAGTAATTCGGCAATCATTTTCGCCGATTCTTTGTCAGCGCAAGTGGTGATAAACATCGAATATTCCATTGTCGCACCTCCGCTCAACCGTTGATAAATTTTCGAATCTTCTTCTCTTCGGCGGCGGGGTTCAGCGTGTATATTTGCTCGGTAATCGTCTCTATTGCTTTTTCCGGCGAGATTTCGCTTGCTTTCTCAATCACGCTTTTGTCCCAGAATCGCTCAACCGTGCAAAAAACGTTGGACGCCCAACCATGCTCCTCGCCCTTCAATGACAGCTTGCGCGCGTTGCCGCACATGGTGATATACAATTTCATTTGAAGCTCGACCATCGCGCGGTCAAATTTGGACTTGTCCTCTTTCGCAAAGCCGCACTCCTGCTTGATAAAGTGCGCAGGCAACGCGTCGTGCTGTTCGATAAGTTCGTAAATCCGCTTTGCGGTATGGCTGATTTTGCCGTCGAAATAGGCTTCTTTGAAGCTTTGCCCCTTTCGGCGCGCCGACAGAAAATATGGATACCATTCTTGCGTTATATAGCCGCTTTTGTTGAAAAACAGCTTGGAATAGGCGATGTCGCTGCGCTCGTTTAGCACGCGCATACGCCATTCCCACGGATCGGTTTCGAGAATTTCGGTATGCCAACTGACCGGCGTTTCGTATGGCGGCGTTTCCTTCCACCCCCACGGAACTATCACATATATTCCGTCGGAATTGCCGCCGCCCATGGAAAATCCGGATTTTAAAAGTACGTTCACAAAATCGTCAAAGCATAATATTTTATCCATCATCTCGCCTCCTATTTTTCAAAAAATTCGGCATATTTTTACGATTGTGCCTTTCAAGCCAATCGACAGTCATGCAATCCCGCAATTCGTCGGGATTTACGTTCGGAAGCGTCGCGAAATGTTCGTATATCAGTTCAGCGTACTTGTCCAAGTGCATTCCATGGTTCGGCGCAAATTCGCCTAAGCCGCGGTAAAGCGAAAACGGTCGCAGGTTTGACGTTTCTAACACATATTTCAGCGTTGAGAGGAATCGCCCTTGATTGTAGGTGCGTTGCAGAGCATTTTCGGTATGTTTGATAATTTTCAGGTCGTCCGCACTTAACCATGGGCTACAAATAACCTCATACGGCGGAGTTTCGGCGTGGATGATTATATTTTCGTATTGTTCGCGCAACTTGCTGCCGTGAAGCAACTTTAGGAATCCGAGTTGCAAATGATGCGCGCCGATTTTGTATGCGCGGTCGAAGCTGTTTGCCAAATCGGGTAGCGTCTCATACGGCAATCCCGCGATTAAATCAACGTGAATGTGGATATTGTCGCCTCGAAGAAGCGCGCGGAGGTTTTGCTTCGCCAGCTCTAAATCGGTTTTTCTGCTTGACGCTTCCAGCGCAGGCGGGAAAAAGCTTTGAAGTCCCGCCTCGAACTGTATTCGACCATGCGGCGCGGTGGATAAAAGCGTAATCGTTCGTTCGTCAAACAAATCCGCCGCGACTTCAAAGTGGAAACAACAGTCGGTGTCTAAGTCGATCACATATTCGAAAATTTCATACGCGCGCGCCTTGTCGCAGTTGAACGTTCGATCTACAAATTTTATGGTTCGAACGCCGGATTTGGATAGTTTGTCAATTTGCGCAAACGCTTTGTCGATGGGCATAAATCTTACGTTCGTTCCGGCGGAGAGGCAGAACGCGCAACTAAACGGACAGCCGCGCGACGTTTCGAGGTAGGCTATTTTGTTTTTGAGCGAGGCGAAATATGCTTCGCTACAAGGATTGGAAAATTCGTCGATTGGAATGCTTTCCACGATTGGATTCGGCGTTTCGCCGTCGACAAGCTCGTCCAACAACGCGGGAAAACTACGTTCACCCTCGCCGCGCGCTACAAAATCCGCGCCGTTCGCCAACCAATACTCCGTGTTGTGCGTCGCCTCTGGACCGCCGAGGACGAACACCGTTTCGGGCAATAGTTTTCGTAATAATTCCAGCAATTTCGGCAGCTTTCCTGCGTTCCAAATGTAGGTTGAGATTCCCACCACGTCAGGCGATTGCGCTGCAACCAACGACACGATTTCCTCGTCCGACTGATTAATTGTCGCCTCGACGACCTCAACATCATGCTTAACGCGGGCAAATCGGGGAATCGATTCGGCTAAAATCCACGCGGACAGCGAGGAGTGAACATATTTAGCGTTTATCGCAAGCATTAAAACCTTGATATGTGTTCCTCCTTTTGAGTTCCTTGTCGATTTCGTTCATAACGCAAAACTTTTTCTTTATCCACTGCGGTTCGATAAGTTGACTAAAATCAGCGTCGCCGGTTATGCGGTGAATCACTATGTTATCACGCAGTATTTCAAGCTGGTCGCAAACGATATCCACATATTCGTTTCTCGTCAGAATATGAAATTTGTTTTTCTCGTAGAAATCCGCCAGCGGCGAATCTTTCAGCACGTGAAGCATATGTATCTTCACGCCCTGCGGCTCGATTTCGCTCAGATACCGCGCGGTTTCAAGCATCATCTCTTTACTCTCATGCGGCAAGCCGTTGATAATATGGACGACAACGTTAATCCCCCCCGCGCGAAGCTTTGCGTACGTAGCGTGAAAGCACTCGAAATCGTGCCCGCGGTTGATTCGCTTCAAAGTTTCGTTATGAACGCTTTGCAAGCCTAATTCAACCGTTAGGAAGGTTTGCTTGTTTAGATCGGCTAAAAGATCAAGCACATCGTCCGATATTGCGTCCGGTCTTGTTGAGATTGAAAGTCCTATGACGTTGTCGATTGCTAATGCTTCGGAATACAGCTTTTCGAGCCGCTCAACGGTTGCGTATGTGTTTGTGTTCGCCTGGAAATAGGCGATATATTTGCCGTTCGGCCATTTTTTGTTTAATAAAATTTTTGTTTTGTTAAACTGCGTCGTCAAGTCGTCGTTTTTGTCGCCCGCGAAGTCGCCGCTCCCTTTGCTTGAACAGTACAAACAGCCGCCGACGCCGACGGTTCCGTCGATGTTCGGGCAGGTGAATCCGCCGTTTAGGCTAACTTTAAAAACCTTGCAGCCGAAGGTTTGTTTGTAGAAATTATTTAGCGTGTGATACCGCTTATTGTTTTCGAAGTGATTCATATGCGCCGCGTTTAGTATAGTGCTTTCGACACTTTTTCGTACAGCTCGAACTTTTTATCATACATTTCGAAGTTTGCCGCGTTCGGCTCAACTTTTTTCTTTATTTTCACCATGTTTTTCGCCGCTGACTCGATGTCGGCGTAAACTCCGCAAGCGACAGCGCCCACCATTGCGCAGCCAAGCGCGCCAAGCTCGTTCGTTTCAATGATTTCTATCGGAAGTTTGAAAATGTCCGCGAAAATTTGCACCCACAAATCTGATTTCGCCGCGCCGCCCGCTAATCGTATGGCGTTTGTCGAAGTTCTATGGGCGAGCAGCTTCTCTAAGTGAACTCGGTGGCAGAATGCGACGCCTTCTAACACCGCGCGCATAATATGTTTACGCTCGTGGTGAGAATCCATGCCGATAAGGCACGCTTTCGCTTTCGGGTTATAATTCGAGCCGAAAATGTAGGGTAGGAATATGATATCCTGCTCGTTTGGCGCAACTGAGCCCGCTAATTCGGTAACGTATTCGTAAACGCTGATTCCGCGCGCCTTTGCTTCTGATTTTTCATGCTCCAAAAACATATCGGCGAACCACGAAAGATTTCCCGCCGACGTCGGGGAGCTTTCCTCGATTAGGTAGTAATCGTCCATGCAATACAGCGTATTCGCCATAACCGTTCCGTCAAGCACCGGCGTTTTCGAGATGTATTCGTGAATTCCCCACGTTCCGGCGATTACTGCTATATTGTCGCCGTTCGTGATATCCATCGCGATTGCGCAAGCGTCGATGTCGAACATTCCGCCGGCGACTGCCGTTCCCTCGGCAAGTCCCGTCTGCTCGCTTACCGATTTTGTTATACGTCCACACAAATCAGTCGAGCGCCTAAGCGGCGGCAACGCGTCGTATAAGTCAGCTAAGCCATACAGTTCCAGCAGATCGACGTCGAAACATTTATCTCGAATATTCATCAATCCCGAGCCGGAATAATCGGTCACCTCGGCAAACGCCTCGCCCGTCAGGCGAAAACGTATGTAGTCTTTCACTTCGAAAATCCACTCGATATTGCCGATAATCTCGGGCTTATTGTCCTTGAACCAGTTCAAAATCGACGGCGGTTGGGACGCCAAAATCCGCTGATACGTTTTTTCGAAAACCTTATCGGCGGTACCGTCGTTTTGCCATTTCAGCGGATATTCCCACGCGCGGGCGTCGGTGGAAACTATGCCGTTGTAGCATGGTTTGCCGGCTTTTCCCCAAAGGTAAAGCCCTTTGCCGTGCCCCGAACAGGCGACGGCTTTGATATCGTCGGGGTTTATCCCTTGTGCCGAAGCGGATTTTACAACGTCGGAAATTACTGCGATATTCTCCGCCCACAACTCGTCCATATCACGCTCGGTAAAGCCTTCTTGCGGCGTAATCATCTTCAACTCGCGCGCGGAAGAGGTGATTTCCTCACCGTTTTGGTTGAACAGCACCGCTTTTGTAAGCGTGCCGCCGTTGTCGAGTCCTAAAAAGTAGTTCATTTTTATAGCTCCTTTTTTTGCGCCCGAAGGGCGCAGGGTTTTGCCGCTGCGGCGGCGAGCGTATGTCCTGCCGGACGGGCGATAAGGACTCTGCCCTTATCAATCCCGGTCGCCTATGGCGTCGAACGCAAAAAACGCGATTCGCGCCAAAGCCGGCGACAGAAAAACTGGGTTAGCGAACCGCATACGCGGTAAATGAGACTTAGCTTACGTATTTTGTAAGCTGTAGTCGAATTATCCAGCGACCAACGGGAGTCGGGAAAGACTAGTGAGATATAATGCCGCGCCCGTTCGAGAACGAACTGCGCCTAAAAGCGCGAGATTTTCTTTGGTTAAAGTGCGTTGATTGCACTAACTTTCGCCCGCGGTTCCGTCAGCGGGGCACCCACCCGACGCCTTTTGTCGGGAAGGGTCGCGACGGGGAGGGCGACGCTTTTGGTCAAACTTTTGGCGCGCAAAAGTTTGGCAGATGGCTGTGGATTTTGAAAGCAAAATCTTACGCCCCTGCACTTTTCGACTACCGTTTGTGAAAAATCACACAAGCGAAGTCTCAAATGCTGGATTGGCAAGGACTGGTCCTTGCCGCGCCGCGCGCGCCCGCGCAACAGCCCCCAGAGCCTCGCTCTGAATAATGGGTTTTTAGGGCAAAGCCCTAAAAACCCGCGCCCGCAGGGCGCAACCGCTCCCGCGGAGGGGTCACAGGGGCAACGCCCCTACATCTTCCCCTCAATAAACTCCCGCGCGCTGCGCAAATCCTCACGCCAGTTGTCGCTGCCGAGATACCAAAACTCGGCGGTAAACATACGAACGCCCAGTTCCCACGCAGTCTTGATTGCCGCGGGAAAATCTACATGTCCCGCTCCGAATGTCATATCGCGATAAACGCCGGGCACAGTTTCTTTCAAGTGCATAGCGGCGATATTTCCGCATCCAAGTTTGATATCATCAATCACGTCATGCTCATATAACTTCGCCGCGTTTGTCAGATTCCCCAAGTCGGGATAGATTTTTAAGTATGGCGAGTTTATCTCACTTACATATTCCATCGACTTTTCAATGGTGTCCATAAACGGCGTTTCCATCGTCTCGAACGCAAGAATCACCGAACTTCGCGCCGCCATTTCAACGCATTTTCGCAAATTCTCGCGAAACAGTGTTTTCGTCTCCTCGTTCGACGGATTATAATACTCGTCATAGCCGGCGAGCTGTATAATCCGCACGCCCAAATCAGACGCAAGCTCAATCGCGTCCGACATGATTTCCAAACTTCGTTTACGGACGGTTGCGTCCAAGCTTCCGAGCGGAAATTTTCTATGCCCTGAGAGGCACATGGTTTTTATGCCAACGCCGATCTCGTAGGATTGCTTCACTATCTCCAGTCGTTCGGCTTTGCTCCATTTCAGGCGGGCAAGCTTTTCGTCGGTCTCGTCTATGCTTATTTCCATAAAATCAAAGCACGCCGCGGATGTTTCAGCGAGCTTTTCAGCTATTGTCAAATCGTTCGGCATTGCTTTTTCATACAAGCCTAAATTATATAGTTTGTTATTCATCATTATTTCAAATAGAACACTTCGTCCAAAAATACGATCGGATTCGGCTTGCTGAAATCAAACGAACCCTCTACCATTTTCGACGTTATAGCGTTCCAACGATTGCAAGCTTCGCTTTTGTCGATAAAATCAAACGCCGCTTTTACGTCGTCGCACTCGAATACATAGATAAACTGATTTCCGTTTTGGAAGATGGAATAATTGTGTATTCCCGCCTCAGAGTGCGCGTCCAGCACGTCCTGCCACGGCTCTCTGTGCATTTTTACGTACTCGTCTAAGTGTTCCTCTTTGATGTTCCATACCCAGCAATGTTTCATGTTTTTTCCTCCTTATTTTCTTTAAATATCAAATTTTGTTAGGGTTTGCGCCCGTGGCGCGGGCTTTTAGGGCTCTGCCCTAAAAACCTTTTTTCAGAGCGAAGCTCTGTGGGCGTTTGCGGCGGCTGCCGCATAGCGACAAGGGCTTATCGAAGCCCTTGTCAAGCCCCGAAAATTTTTTAACAAAAAATTTAGTAAAACTTGCGGCGCACACGCGCTTTCGCGCTATCATAAACGCGCCGCTAAAATAGTGCATCCAACTCGCCTCTCAGTTCAATGACTACGGCGGCAAAAGCCGCATGCTCGAACGAGCGCAGTGCCACATCTCGCTATTCTTTCCGCGTATGCGGCTATCTGCGGTTTTTCGTCGCCGCTTGCGTCACAAATCGCCGCCTTTTGGCGTTTGTGATCGCCAGGCGACCGGGATTATTAAGGGCAGAGCCCTTAATGCCCGACCGGCAGGTCATAAGCTTTCGGGACGGACCCGAGTAATGGGTTGTTAGGGCAAAGCCCTAACAACCCGCGCCCGTTGGCGCAAAATCGTTGCCGTGAAACGGCTCCTCTTATATCACCACCACCGCCGACTGCGGCGGAATCTCAATCTCTTCGGTGTACGGCACAAAATCATCACCGTCAACGAAGCGATATTTCGTAAGGTTTTCGTCAAACTTCATTTTAACTTTCAACGGCTCGTTCGAGTAATTCGAAATTACCGCGCCGAATTTGCCGTCTGCGGTTCGGTAGCCCGTCCAAAGTTCGTGCGGCTTGCCGGCAACGGTAACGCTTCCAACCGTCGTATCCAAAAAGTCGCCGTCCCAGAAATATTCGCGCAACTCGGTTCGAAGCGCGTCCATTTTCTTGCCGTATTCTAACGTCAACGGATAATCGCCCGGGCGCCCTTTGAAGTTGTATGGCTCATAGCTTATGATAAATTTGTTCATCAAACATTGGTTCACCATATTGCGGTCGTTAAACCCTACAATCGCGGTCATGTACGGAACATGCGGGAAAACGTATCTTTTCCCGGGCACAAAGTTTTCAACGTGAGAACGCATGTATGTCAAATGATATTGCTCAAACTCGATGTCATAGCAAGCTTCGCCGGCGTATAAAAAGTCGGGATTCGACGCCGAAACTTTGCGGAACCCTTCAATCAGCGGGTTGTCTCCTTTGTAAACGCTCTCGCCGTAACGATGTCCGTGCGATTCGTCAAAACATAAGCGCGCGTAACCATGATGTTGACTTTCGTCGTACAACGTACCCTCGGCGCCCAAATCAACGATTTTTTTAAGCTCTTTATCCGCTATCGCGCGGTATTTTTCGCTGTTCATACACATCGCAATCAACTTGCGCGTGCTTATATCCATATGCTGCGATATTGTTTGATATTGATAACCGGGGTGCATATAGTAATCGCCGTACGGGTCTTTCGCGGCAAGCTTGATAAGCTCGTCACGGAACCACTCGGTAGATTGGTCCGCCCATGTGAATTTCGAAAACAGGATAACTTTTACGCCCATCGCTTGTATTTCGGCGATTGCTTGTTTAAGCTCCTCGAACGTGCCCAATCTCGGATCGTGACTATGTGACGGATTTCCTCTATCCTGCCCGCCGTCGTTCCAGCCCACCAGTTGGATTGCGGCGATTCCGTGCTTCGCGCATTCGCGTCCGATATCGACAAGTTCGGTGTATTTATAGCGAAGTTCGTCTTCCGGCGAATTGATGTGGATTTGCAGCCACGAATGAGGCTCGGCAACCCACACGGGAGGCTTAACAGGCGTTAGCCCCCACTTTTTCACCAAATATTTGTAAACATCCGCGCCCTTGTGCCATGTTCCTTCGAATGTTCTTATAACAATCGGCACAAGTCGGCGGCTTGTCTTCGGCATGATGTACGGCAACTGCGCCGCGGTTATGCAAAGATGCCGCGGATGTCCTGAAATTTCGTCCGCTTCAGGTACATTTTGCGTTATCGAGCTGTCGTATCCGGGGAAAAGTTGAATTTTCCACGCGATTACGTCGGTGCTTTTCTCGCCCGCGCCGATGTATACGCCTTGCTTCTCGCCCGCTAGCATGTGAAACATGCTGTAAGGAGCCGGTTCACTAAATTGCGTCGGGCTGTCGGTTCCCCAATATCCAAGGTTTTTAATCCGCGGATAAATCGTTTGTTTTTCTAAATTCGAATATCCCAACCAAAGTTGGTTTATCTCTTTTTCGTCCTCCGGCTTTGTGAAATCGTCGATAATCGGATAACGAACATCTTCGATGATTAAGTCGGATTGGTTGTCGGCTTCAAAGCCGAACGTTCCGATTTCCTCATCAATTTCGAACTTTGTCACAACTTTTATCGGATGCTCGCCGCCGAATTTCGAGGTAACCGTGTCATAAACAAACTCAACCGAAGTATCGGTGATGTTGACACTTGTCGGCGTTCCGCCCTCGACCAAATTATTGCGCCGCCCGTCAAGCGGAATCATCATTACGAATGATTGCGCGAATTCGGGGCGTTTTATCATGTTCCAGCCTGTCGTTTTTGAATAAACGTTTAAAAGCCTGCCGCTTGAGAGTTCAAAGCTGTAACCTGTGTTCGCGTTTTCGAAACTAATTATTTTGCCGTCGTTTTTGCAAGTTATCATGTGGTGTTTGCCTCCTTATTTCTTTAAATATCAAATTTTGTTAGGGTTTGCGCCTGCGGGCGCGAGTCAAAGGCGCGTTGCGCCTTAGACCGGGTGCGCGGGCGCGCGCAGCGCGGCAAGGACCAGTCCTTGCCAATCCAGCAAGTTTTTGCGCGGGAAAAACTTGACTAAAACCGTCGCCCTCCCCGCCGCGACCCACGCAAAAAACACGCGGGTACCCCGCTGGCGGAACCGCGGGCGAAAGTCACTACAAACATAGCACCCTAACCAAGCAATATCTCGCGCTTTTAGGCGCGGATCGCTCTTAAAAGGAGCGCAGTGCTATATCACACTAGTCTTTCCGCGAATGCGGCTCGCTCGCCCAGTTTTTTTGTCGCCGCTCGCGGCACAAATCGCGGTTTGTGCGTTTGTGATCGCCAGGCGACCGGGATTGGTAAGGGCAGAGCCCTTACCGCCCGTCCGGCAGGACACACGCCCTCGGGACGGACCCGAGTAATGGATTTTTAGGGCAAAGCCCTAAAAGCCCGCGCCCGTTGGGCGCAATTTTTGCAAAACTTTTTTCAAAAGTTTTACTTCTGCCCATAATACGCATCCGCGCCATGCTTCCTTAAATAATGCTTATCTAGTAAATATTGATTTACGGGAGTCGCATCAGAATTATTCATTCGCGTGATAACCGCCATTTTCGCAACTTCCTCAAGCACAACCGCGTTGTGTACGGCGTCTGCGGCATTTTTGCCCCACGAAAACGGACCGTGATTTTTCACCAAAATTCCGGGCATACTCAGCGGCTCAACACCTTTAAGCGCCTCGATAATCACCGTTCCGGTTTCCCATTCATACTCTCCCGCGACTTCCGACTCGGTCATATCACGTGTGCAAGGAATCGCGCCGTAAAAATAGTCTGCGTGCGTCGTTCCAAACGCCGGAATCGGCTTACCCGATTGCGCGACGCCCGTCGCCCACGTCGAGTGGGTATGTACGATTCCGCCGATGTCGGCAAACGCCTTGTAAAGCGCCAAATGCGTCGGCGTGTCCGACGACGGGTTATAATCGCCTTCGACTACGTTGCCGTACATATCGACAAGAACCATTTTATCGGCGGAAAGTTCTTCATACGGCACGCCGCTCGGTTTTATCGCGAACAATCCCGCCTCACGGTCGATTCCGCTGACGTTGCCCCATGTAAAGGTTACAAGCCCGTATTTCGGCAGTTCCATATTCGCCAAATATACTTCCTGTTTCAACTTTTCAAGCATAATTTCCCCTCCAATTTTACACTTTGTTAAACTTACCATATCCGTGTAATAATGTCAATAATTTTTCGAAAAATCATTGACAAAAATCCGCAGAAATTATATAATCATTCTGTATGAAAATTCACATATTTAAGGAGAGTCGTCACAATGCTTGATACTGTTAACAAAGAACTGCAAGGAATCATCGAAAAGATAGACAAAGGCATGAAAATTCACACCGCGAAACCGGGTGCAAACAAATTGCCGGGCGTAAGTCATACCGCGAAGTACAGCGACCGTTATTCGTTTGACGGCGACTGGACTTGCTCGTTTTGGACGGGAATGGTTATTCTTGCCGGCGTTGTGAACGGCAAAACCTATGAAACCGAAAAGAAATATGTAGATTATTTGGACAGTCTTTACGATTTTTACACAGACAGAATCCGAAAAGGCTGGAAAGACCATGATATCGGGTTTTTGTATACGTTGTATTCGGTAAACGCGTATCGTTTAACCGGGGATAGCAAATATATGGACTTGTCAATCGAAGCGGCGAACGCGCTAATGTGCCGCTATAACGACAAGGGCGGATTTATCCGCGCATGGAACCTTTTGATTCGTCCCGAGCGGCGCGAGAAGCTTATTATCGACTGTTTGATGAATCTTCCGCTATTGTTCTGCATGGCTCGAACCACAGGCAATAAATATATGAAGGAAGCGGCGATTCGCCACGCGGAAGCGACAATGAATAACATTCGTCCCGACGGCTCGACTTGCCACACTTTCGATTTCGATTATATAACCGGAAAGCCGCTTAAAGGCGAAAATGAAGGCGGATACACAGACGATTCATGCTGGTCACGCGGGCAAAGCTGGGGCGTTTACGGCTTTACCTTAGCGTATATGCACACAATGGATAAAAAATTCCTTGACGCGGCGATAAAAGTTTCCGACTTCTTTATCGCGCAACTTGACGATAGCGGCGTTCCGAAGTGGGACTTCCGATTGGGCGATAATCCTTTATCTCCCGAAAAAGTTGACACTTCCGCCGGCGCAATCGCGGCAAGCGGCTTGTATGACTTAGCTTTGTGCGTCGAAGAGACAGACAAAGCAAAAGCAGAGACTTACAGAGCCGCGGCGGATAAAATATTGCTTGGGCTTATAAAAAATCATTCGCATGTGTTTGATAATGATTCGGAAGCGTTGCTTGACAGCGCGTATTGCGGCGGAACCGATGAAAACGGCGGCAGAATTGTTCACCAATGGGCGGCAATTTTCGGCGACTATTATTATATGGAAGCGCTTGTAAAACGCAGCGGACTTAATGTAAATATGTGGGATTTATAAGGCAATTGACAATGTACAATTGACAATTTTGGTGAGATTTTCGCAAAGCGAAAATCCTATTTTAACGAATAGAGGATAAAATATGATTAAAACTGAAGAATATCTTGCGTTAAACCGCCCGGGGAAGTTGATCTTCGAGGGCAGCGAGACTGCCGATATATTTACAAAACTAATTGAGGAGTCGCTTTCGGGGGCATTGGCTAAAAATTTCGTATCCGAAGGTGAAAATCGTGGATTCGTAAGCGCGTCGGTGGACGGCAGGTTTTGGACCGACACAATGTGGTCCCGCGACGTCGGGAACTTCCTGCGCGAGCTGGTTCACTATGGCTATTACGGGCACGCTTGCATGACGGCGGAATACGCAATCGACCATTGCGGCATAAACGACGCGGGGTTCCACGCGTTTCCGGAATATCAAAACTTAGGCGAGGTAAAAGCAGGAACCGAACTTGACGGCACGTGCGCGATTATAATCGCGCTATGTCTGTTCTTGCAACGGCTCGGCAAGTCGGAGAACGTAATAATCAAAGCGACATGCGAAAAAATTGAAAACTTCCTGACCTGTCCACAATCGCCGCTTCTGTACCTTATCAAAGAAGTGAATGAAAACAAGCTTATCGCCGGAAGCGGCGAGTTCGGCGGCGGAATGTTTGTTGAGGGCGAGTGGTGCAACGTTGTTCAAAACCACTTGGCGGCAAACGCTTTGTGCATTGGCGGACAGACTTTGACCGGCGAAATCGCCGCGAAAGCAAGCGAGTCGGCGAAAACTTTGTTTGCCGATTTGAAGAAATATCTTGTGGACGATAAAGGCTTTATTTGGTGCGTTTCGCCCGACGATTATAAGCCAAGCGCAAAAACCCTCGACGCCGACACAAACGTCGGATTTTCGGGGATAAACGGTTGCGGCGCGATGATGTGCGACATTGACGGCGACGCGACTTTTAACGCGTACTGGAACGATGTCGGCTTCGACGCCGCGCGCAAAACGTTTTACAGCTTGCTTTCCGTTCCGGGCAGAGCGGCGCAATTCGAAAAATATGGTATGTATTTACAGTTCGAAGCATACTGCGAAGGTTTGTTGACCAGTCCGTCGTACGGGCAGGGGTACGCGTTGCAACTTGCGTTGACTTTAGGCGAGCTTGACACCGCCGATAGGTTGTTCGACTACTTAGTAAACGCAACCTATAACCCGCCGCCGCAATATAAATTGACGCGGGAAAATCCGTATTGGTTCTACGAACGCTTCCTCTCCCCCGATTATTTCGAGCTTCCTGCAGAGCGGCAGACGATTTGTGAGGGGTGCGGCGCGCTGAACTTAATCAACGTTTCGGAACCGCTGAAAATCGCGCGGCAGTTGGCGGGACTGGCGCATATAAACGCAAAATCCGAACCGATTAAAATTGCAAGCATAAATAAAGTAACAATACAAAATTGGAGGGCGGCGGAGCCGCTTTCTCCCGCGCTTTAGCACATGCAAACATTGCGCCGCGAGGCACGATAGTTTGAAAAATATTAGGAGGTTGTTATTATGAGCAAAATCAGAGAAATTTTCGAGAAGCACGACGGAATTTTTAAGATGGTTCCGATATTTATTCCGCGGCGATTTTCTCGCCCGGGCAGGCGTTTGCGCCTTCATCCGGACGATTACTACGCGTTCGGAACCGAGCGGGGCGCGATTAAAGAGCGATGGTTTTCAAGCGTAATTCCCGCGATGAACGGCGATAAAGCCGCGCCGGACGAAGGTTTGAGCTATGTTTACTATGGCGACGATAAATCCGAGCGTTTCCAGCTTAAAGAAGCGGTTGCGGAACTTGGCGCAGAGCTTATCGGGCAGGAGTTTCACGACAAATACGGCACTTGGCCGATGTATTCGAAGTTTTTCGACTACGAAGTGCCGCTTTTCCATCATCTTCACTTGAAATTTGAAGACGCCGAGCGAGTTGGACGACTGGGCAAGCCGGAAGCGTACTTCTATCCGCCGCAACTTAACAACTACGCAGGCACGAACCCGTCAACCTACTTCGGATTTTCGCCGGAGGTTACCAAAGAAGAAGTGCGCGAATGTTTGGAGCAATATATGGACGGCGACAACCGCGTAACCGAACTGTCACGCGCGTTTCGCATTAAATTGGGCACGGGTTGGTATACTGCGCCGGGCGTTCTTCACGCGCCGGGCTCGTATTTAACATACGAGCCGCAGTGGAATGCCGACGTGAACTCGGTTTACGAAAACATTGCAAGCGGCGAGGTTTATCCGCACAGTTTCTTGAACGAGAACTGTCCGCCCGACCAGCAAAACAACGTCGATTACATTATGGGCCTGATGGATTGGGAGAAAAATGTTGATCCCGATTATCGTAAGAATTACTTCCGTCCGCCGGTGCTTGAGTCGAAACAGGACGGCGTTTACGTTCAAAATTGGATTACATACGGAAATCCGTATATCGGCGCGCAGGAATTGACGATACTTCCTCGTCAAAAAGCAGTTATCAAAAACGAGGGCGCGTATGGCTGCGTTGTCGTGCAAGGGAACGGAACTTTCGGTCCGCACAAGTGCGAATCGGCAGGAATGTTGAGATTCGGACAGCTAAGCTCGGACGAATTCTTCGTATCCGACGTTGCGGCAACGGCGGGAGTCGAAATTTGTAACCATTCGGACTACGAGCCGTTGGTGATATTGAAGCACTTTGGCCCGAATCATAAATCACAACCATAAAGCGTAAAAAAAGAGCCGTAAGGCTCTTTTTTATTTTTTACGATAAATAAGTAAATTTCTTACATTCTTACTATCCCTTTAATTTTTCGCATTCGCTTCCCCCTGTCCGCCATTTGTGAATTTTTATTGTCTGAATTAATATGCTTGTTATATTTTACCATGTGTTTTCGAGTTTGTCAACACCTTTTTGCCACCATTATTTCACCATATTATTAAATGACGCACAAATGGTATTAATATAGTATACAAGAGGTGAAAGGTGATGAGTGATATTATATTGAGGTACACGCTTCGTGTAAACCGTAAACTTTTCGGTAAATTTCGTTATATTGCCGAATACAACGGACGGTCCGCGAATAAGGAAATTGAGCAATTTATGAAAAGACGTGTTGCGGAGTTTGAAAAACAGCATGGCGAAATTCCCGATTCTTCGACATAATTTGGATGCTAAATAAAAAATTGTCAAATGTACTTCTAGGCAACAAAAAACCGCAAAAAGTTTCCACTTTTTGCGGTTTTAATTATTTACCCCTTAATTATCTTCAAAATCTGCTCAAAACTGTCGCAATAATGTCCGCACAGCGCACCGGTTCCGCTTTCCTCAATGTTTCCGCCGGTTATGCCGATAGTGTTGTATCCCGCAAGCCGCACCGAACACACGCCCGCGCCGCTGTCCTCGATTCCGATCACCGAGTTTCGCTCGGCGAATGGAATTCCCAAGCCGACAATCGCCGTTTCTGAGTACAACCATGGGTGCGGCTTTGGCGAAAGCTCGCCAAGCGTGCCCGAACTTCCCTTGCGAAGCGGGAATCCGGCGGTGATTGTCGCGTCGTAGAAGTCGTTAGGGTCGCCCATTCCGAGCGTTTTGAACGCCGACACAATTTCCGGCCACGCTTTTTCGTAAAGGCCCGATGTTACAAGTCCGATTTTGATACCCATGCCTTTCAGCTCGTATAAAAATTCCTTAATTCCCTCAACCGGCGTAAACGCGCCGTCCCGCCCGCGCCCTTCCATAATTTCCTTCATTTCACGGTGCGTATGCTCGAAATAAAATTCACGTGCCCTCTCAAGCGACGCGCCCGGGCAATATTTGTCGATGCAATAGCTTAAATGTTCCGACACGCTATGCCCTGACACGAAAGGTAAATCCGCATCTTCCAACTCGAATTTCGGATTGCCGAGCAGGCTCGCCGTGGTCATTTGGATAATCCAAATCCAAAATTCTTCCGACCGAACCGAAGTTCCGTCCAAGTCCATCAAAACCGCCTTTGTCGGGCGTTGCAACTCGACAGGCTCAATCGGATAGTATGTAGGATACGAGATTGCCGACTTGACGCACGCCATCGAATGCGTGCCGAACGAGACGAATTCAACTTTTCCGTCGCCGGTAACAGCGATTTCAGCAACGCCGCTCTGCCCGACGGTGAATTTTCCGTCAGAAGTGGCGGTAAGCGGCTTCAACCCGCTGTTTTCATCGAATTGCCCAAGGTTTGGTATGTTTATCATAGTTATTTCCTCCTAAAATATATTAAATCTACAAAATTTTGTGTCAAATTGCGTGCAATTTCGTCGAAAACCTGAAAGAGCGTGTATAAATGATACCCGATTTCGGGTTTTCGGCGGAAGTGTGCGTAATTTCACGCAAAATCTACATCAAATTTCCCAAGAATATGCTTACAAATAAAAAATAGATTAAAAGTCCCGCAATATCCTTAATAGATGTAATGATCGGTGCAGAGCCTGCCGTTTGGTCTACGTTGAACTTTATCAACACATATGGAATCAAGAATCCCAATAACGAGGCTAATGTCGTAGTTACAATCACCGCAAGTCCAACAGCAACCCCCAATACGGCAGGCGCTCCTCGCCAAAAAGCGGCAATAATCCCGGCGGCGGCTCCTATCAAAATTCCCATGCTAAGTCCGATACCAATTTCTTTTAGGAAATGTTTTGCAAACTTTTTCGGTTGAATATGTCCCAACACGACGGCGCGCGCAAAAAGAGTGGAAGATTGCGTGCCGACACTACCGCCCATGTCCATAATCAATGGTATAAAAAAGGCTACTGCTGTAATAGTTTCCAACGCTTCTTCAAAGCCGCCCATAATACTTGCCGCGATGAGTCCTCCGGCTAACGTGATTATCAAGAAAGGTAATCGCACTTTCCAAATTTTCCACATGCTTCCATTTATAAGAATCTCGCTTCGGTCGGATTCGTTGCCCGTAATATCCGCAAGACCGGCTTGGTCGAAGATGTCCTCGGTATATTCTTCTTCCAAAACGTCAATCGCGTCGTCGATGGTTACGATACCCACCAAACGCTCTTCCTTATCTACAACGGGAATCGCCAAAAGGTCAAGCTCCTGCAACGTTCGCGCAACTGCCTCTTGGTCGGTGTCGGTAGACACCTTTACCGCCTTTTTCGACATAATATCGTCTATTTTTGTGTCACCGTCAGCGGTAAGCAATTCTTTCAGCGTAAGCACGCCTTCGAGCTTCTTTGAATTGTCGGTTACGAACAATGTATAGATTGTTTCCTTATCTTTCGCCTGTGTTCTTACTTTTGCCAACGCTTCGTCCGCCGTCATTTCGCGCCGAAGCGAGATATACTCGGGCGTCATTATACGGCCCGCCGTTTCAGGCTGATACCCCATCAAGGCGTTGGTGACTTGCCGTTCTTCGGAAGAAAGCGAACCGATAAGCTTTTTCGCGACAACGGCGGGCATTTCTTCCAACAATTTCACCCTATCGTCCGGCGCCATTTCGTTCACAAGCTCTATTGCCCTTTGATCGGTAAACGAATGCAACAAATTCTGCTGCTCGTCTGTGTCTAACTCTTCAAATATTAATAATGCCTTATCCTTCGCGAGCAATCGAAACGCGATTACCTGCTCTTCAGGTGACAAATCGTAGAACGCGTCAAGAAATTCCAGCTCTTCCGTGCTCGCAATCAAGTTTTTCAGCCCCGCCATATCCTTGCCTTTGATGTGAGACAGGATTTTTTCGTGTAGTGTCATTTGTGTTACCTCCGATATTAAATGATTAGTATTATTCCCCTTACTACCGTCCGAATCCATAAACTCACCTCCTAATTTGCGAGTGAAACTAAAAAACGCCCCCTAAAAGGGGCGTTAGTTTAACATATCTATCCATACGCAAAAACAAGTACAGCAAAACACTGCAAAGTTTGCGCAAAGATGCGGATGTAGCTATTCAACCCCTCGTATGAGTTTTAGCACTAAAAGACGTAGATTTAGAAAGCAAACCAGCTACATTAAGCACGCCTTAATCCGACTATGCCTGTTATACCCTAATGGCGTCTCTCGACATTTAAGGGCAGCAGCCTGTGTTCTTTTAGGAGCCTCACCTAACAAGTTATATTACTTATACTTATTGTACACAATATCGCAAAGCTTGTCAACAACTTTTTTATTTTCGTCGTTCGGGAATATCGTCCGCCACAGGAACATGATGAAGTTCGGCGTAGGATTCCATTTCTCCCTCGTCAGACGGCGGTTTTTGCACAAGTCCGGTAAGGTCGTTTGTTGATACGACCATTTCATCGTCCGGGTAATTTGGCGCGGGCAAATTATCTTTTGTTTTATCTTTTCGATGGCACATATGGTATATCATCTCCTTTATAATGAGAGTGTACTGCCGAAATAGCGAAGCTATTTCGCCGCGGCGCATAGCGCCGCCAAAAATTTTCATCGAAAATTTTTAAACACCTCATTGCAATGATCATTGCTTGAATTTTTTAAATTCAATATGCAAAATCAAGAATTTTGCGGTAGAAATGATTGCATTTCTACATGCAATGATCTTTATAAACATTGTCCGCAAAATAATAATTTTTTATTCGCAAAAAACGGTTGACAAAGTTTGAAAAATATATTATCATATTAAAGTTGATCAAATACGCGCCCGTAGTTCAGCTGGATAGAGCGTCAGACTTCGAATCTGAATGTCGGGAGTTCGAATCTCTCCGGGCGTGCCAAGTTATAAGCTACATTATGGGAAGGGGTAATCCCTGTCCGGATGTAGCTTTTTTCATGCAAAAGCAGAAAACTCAAACCACAAAGGAGAGCAAATGAAATTTAACGAACTAAACCTAATTGAACCAATATTAAAAGCTTTAAACGACGAACGATACGAAATTCCGTCGCCAATTCAAGAGGAATCCATTCCGATATTGTTGCAAGGCAGAGATTTACTCGGTTGCGCGCAAACGGGAACGGGAAAAACCGCCGCGTTTGCCATTCCTATTTTGCAAATGCTATATCAACAACGCGAAAACGGCGCGCCGAAACCGAAACCAAATTCGCCGAAAGTACTCGTTCTAACACCGACGCGAGAACTTGCGACACAAGTTGCGCAAAGCTTTGTTACATACGGACGATATACAGGCTTGAAAACCATTGCAATCTTCGGCGGAGTAAGTCAAAATCCACAAACCGCCGCATTGCGCGCAGGCGTTGATATTTTGGTTGCGACGCCGGGCAGACTTAACGACTTAATCGGGCAAAAATTGTGCGATTTGAGCGATGTTTCGATGTTTGTGCTAGACGAAGCGGACAGAATGTTGGATATGGGATTTTTTCCTGATGTGAAAAAGGTAATCGCTCGATTGCCGCAAAAACGGCAAACTTTACTGTTTTCCGCAACTATGCCGGAGGAAATCGAAGCGTTAGCGAATTCTATTCTCGATAATCCTGAGACGGTAATGGTTACGCCTGTTTCTTCAACCGTTGACTCAATCGAACAATACATATATTTCGTGGATAAATCGAACAAAATTAAGTTGCTTATCAATTTATTAGAGGATAATAAAATTTTCTCGGCGTTGGTATTTTCACGAACCAAGCACGGCGCGGATAGAATCAAGAAAGCATTAACCCAAGCCGGAATCGAAACCGGCGTTATTCACGGCGACAAAACGCAAGGCGTTCGGCAAAAAGCTCTGTCTGATTTCAAAGCGCTCAGAACACGAATTTTGGTTGCAACCGACATTGCGGCGCGCGGAATCGATATTGACGAATTATCTCACGTGATAAATTATGATTTGCCGAACGAGCCGGAAACATATGTTCACCGAATCGGAAGAACAGGCAGAGCAGGACTTAGCGGCATCGCGATTTCGTTTTGCAACTTTGATGAAAAGGAGTATTTGAAAGATATTCAAAAGTTGATAGGCAAAGAAATTCCTGTAGTTAAGGAACATCCGTATCCCATGAAAATTTTAGTAAAAACTCCGAAACAACAACGCCCGCCAAGACC
The DNA here is from genome assembly GCA_009780345.1 of Oscillospiraceae bacterium. Lineage (GTDB taxonomy): Bacteria > Bacillota > Clostridia > Monoglobales > WRAG01 > WRAG01. The sequence goes on along the minus strand of WRAG01000012.1, from coordinate 8,040 downwards.
TCCGCGCGGGCAGCGGAGTCAAGAGAATCAGAAAAAACCGAAAAACAGCCAAAGTAATCGGAAAGCGAATCATAGTAAATCATCGAATTGGAAAAGAAAAGGAAAGCCGACTAAAAGTTCTGAATAAATAAAGTTTTTATGCAAAATGTTAGGATGACACCTAATTCGGTAACGTCACCCCAATTTTTAAGGATACTTTTAAGGATATATTTTAATATGTATCCTTTTTTTGTGGACAATTTTAAAACGCTCAAAAAAAATTTACAAAATTCGCAAAAAAAGTGTAGACAAGCCGAGCTATTAAGTGTATAATATTATATTAAAAAGGAGAGATGACAGATGGCATTGAAAAGCGCATATTTGCAAAACGTACTTGAAACTGTGAAAAAGAGAGACCCTGCTGAAAGCGAGTTCCATCAGGCGGTTACGGAAGTTCTTGAAAGTCTTGAGTCAACGATTGAAAAAAATCCTCATTTCGAGAAAATGGGAATTATCGAGCGGCTTGTTGAACCCGAGCGTGTGATTTCTTTCCGCGTTCCGTGGGTTGATGATTCGGGAAATGTTCAGGTGAACCGCGGATTCCGCGTTCAATATAACAGCGCGATTGGTCCATACAAAGGCGGAATTCGTTTCCATCCGTCGGTTAACTCGGGAATCGTTAAATTCCTGGGATTTGAACAAACCTTTAAAAACGCGCTTACCGGACTTCCTATGGGCGGCGGTAAAGGCGGCGCGGATTTTGATCCGATAGGCAGATCTGACAACGAAATCATGAGATTTTGCCAAAGTTTTATGACCGAACTTGAGAGACACATCGGCGCGAATACCGACGTTCCCGCGGGAGACATCGGCGTTGGCGCGCGCGAGGTCGGCTTTATGTACGGGCAATACAAAAGAATACGCAACGAGTTTACCGGCGTTCTTACCGGTAAAGGTTTATCGTACGGCGGAAGTTTGGTTCGCCCGCAAGCGACCGGTTATGGTTTGTGCTATTTTGCCGATGCTATGCTTCGCGCGAACGGAAAATCGTTCAAAGGCGCGACGGCTGTAATTTCCGGTTCGGGACAGGTAGGCATGTATGCCGCGGAAAAAGCGGTTCAATTGGGCGGCAAAGTGATCGCAATGTCTGATATAAGCGGATGTATCTACGATGAAAATGGCATTGACGTAGATGTTGTAATAAAATTGAAAAATGATAGAAAAAATCTTTGTGAATACGTGAAAGAAGTTCCGTCGGTAACGTTTTATGAAGATTACAGCGAAGTTTGGAAAGTTAAGTGCGATATCGCGCTTCCTTGCGCGACGCAAAACGAGCTTAACGAAGACGCGGCGAAAACTTTGGTTGCTAACGGTTGCTTCGCGGTTGCGGAAGGCGCGAATATGCCGTGTACGCCGGATGCCGTTGAAGTGTTCCATAAAAACAATATTCTTTTCGCTCCGGGTAAAGCGGCGAACGCCGGCGGCGTTGCGACAAGCGGTCTTGAAATGAGCCAAAACAGCATGAGATATTCCTGGTCGTTTGAAGAAGTTGACGCGAAGTTGAAAAATATTATGGAAGATATTTTCGCAAAAGCAAGCGCGACGGCGAAAGAGTACGGCGACGCCACCAATTACGTTCTTGGCGCTAATATTGCAGGATTTATGAAAGTCGCGGAAGCCATGTTGGCTGAAGGCGTTATTTAATATTTATATTATGGGGGGGAGCGTTTGCTCCCCTTTATTATAGGGCGAATGCCCTATAAACCCGTTTTTGCGCCGACAGGCGCAGGGTGTCTTGCGCTGACAAGCGCATATGTGCGCCCAACGGGCGCGGGGTTAAGGCGCGTTGCGCCTTAGACCTTGCGGCGAACGCCGCATAGTTTTTAGGGCTTTGCCCTAAAAACCTTTTTGCCGCTGAGGCGGCGGGCGTTGCGCGGGCGCGCGCGGCGCGGCAAGGACCAGTCCTTGCCAATCCAGCAAGTTTTTGCGCGCCAAAAACTTGACTAAAACCGTCGCCCTCCCCGCCGCGACCCACGCAAAAGACGCGCGGGTGCCCCGCTGGCGGAACCACGGGCGAAAGTTACTGCAAACAACTCGCTCCTCCCCCAAAAACATCTCGCGCTTTTAGGCGCGGGTCGCTCTCGAACGAGCGCGGCGTGCGTACTCGCTAGTCTTTCCCGACTCGCTTACGCTCACTGGATAATTCGACTACAGCTTGCATAATACGCAAGCTAAGTCTCATTTACCGCGAATGCGGTTCGCTAACCCAAATAGCGGCGCGGTTTTAATAGCGCGAAAGCGCGTTTGCGCCGCAAGTTTTACTAAATTTTTTTGAAAAAAATTTTTGGGGCTTGACAAGGGTTTCAATAAACCCTTGTCGTCCTGCGCTGACAAGCGCAATTGCTACAGCGACTTCGCTGAAAAGGTTTTAAGCCCGCACCGCAGGTGCAAAAGAATACGTAAACTATAGAAATACTTAAAAATATAAAAAGGAGAGTGTTAAAATTGCCAAAAAGAGATGACATAAAAACCATCATGATTATCGGATCAGGGCCGATCGTTATCGGACAAGCTTGCGAATTTGACTATTCAGGAACGCAGGCTTGTAAAGCACTTAGAAACCTGGGCTATAAAATTATTCTCGCAAATTCCAATCCCGCAACCATTATGACCGACCCTACCGTTGCTGACGTAACTTATATCGAGCCGCTCAACGTTGAGCGATTGACTTCTATCATTGCGAAAGAAAGACCGGACGCGCTTTTGCCGAATTTGGGCGGGCAAACCGCGCTTAACCTAAGCCTCGCGCTTCAAGAAGCGGGCATTTTGGACGAATATAAAGTTGAAGTTATCGGAGTTAACCTTGACGCGATCAAACGCGGCGAGGACCGTATCATATTTAAAGAAATGATGGACAAAATCGGCGTTGAAATGGCGCGAAGCGCCGAGGCGTACACCGTTGAGGATTGCGTTGCCATCGCCGAGGACTTGGGATACCCCGTTGTTGTTCGTCCGGCTTACACAATGGGCGGAACCGGCGGCGGAATCGCGTATAATAAGGAAGAATTGCAGGCAATTTCGGCGCGCGGCATACTTGCAAGCCGAATTAACCAAGTTTTGATCGAGGAAAGCATTTTAGGCTGGGAAGAGCTTGAAGTCGAAGTTATCCGTGACGCGAAAAATCAGCTTATTGCGATTTGTATGATTGAAAATATCGATCCGATGGGCACGCACACAGGCGACAGCTTCTGCTCCGCGCCTATGCTTGACGTTCCCGAATCGGTGCAGGAACGCCTGCGCAAAATCGCGTTTGATGTCGTTTCCGAGTGCGGCGTTATCGGCGGCTGTAACGTTCAAATGGCATACGACCGCACAACGGACAGAATCGTTATTATCGAAATTAATCCACGAACCTCTCGCTCGTCGGCGCTCGCGAGTAAGGCGACGGGCTTCCCGATCGCTTATGTTTCCGCGCTTTTGGCGGCGGGGCATACGCTTGACGAAATTCCATATTGGCGCGGCGGAACCATGGATAAATATGTGCCATACGGCGATTATATCGTGCTGAAATTCGCGCGGTGGGCGTTTGAGAAGTTCCCCGGAATCGAAGACAAGCTTGGAACGCAAATGCGCGCCGTCGGTGAAGTAATGAGCATCGGGCGAACGTTTAAAGAAGCGTTTCAAAAAGCGATTCGTTCGCTTGAAATCGGACGCGCGGGACTTGGGTTCGCGAAGAACTTTTGCGAAATAAGCAAAGAAGAACTTTTGCGGCTAATTTCTACTCCGAACAGCGAGCGATTCTTCGCGATATACGAAGCGTTGCGCCGCGGCGTGACGGTTGATGAGCTTTACGACATCTGCAAAGTGAAGCTCCACTTCTTGAACCAAATGAAAGAGCTTGTGGACATGGAAACCGAAATTCTATCGTATAAAGGCAGAGTTTTGCCGGACGAGCTGCTCCTCAAGGCGAAGAAAGACGGTTTCGCGGACAAATATCTCTCGCAGTTGCTCAATGTTCCGGAGGAATATATCAGATTGCACCGAAAAGTGCTTGGAATCAAAAAAGAGTGGGATATCGTGCCGGTGAGCGGCGCGGACGCGGAGTATTACTACTCAACTTACAACGGTTTAGGAATTTTAAGCGGCGAAGTGAACGCGTCACGCGAGAAGCGCGGCGTTACGCCGATTGCTCCCATTGACAACGGCAATAGCAAGAAAGTCATCATCCTCGGCGGCGGCCCGAACCGAATCGGGCAGGGAATCGAGTTCGACTACTGCTGCGTACATACCGCTTTCGCATTGCGGGAGTTAGGATTCGAAACTATCATGATAAACTGTAACCCCGAGACGGTTTCGACCGATTATGATACGTCGGACCGATTGTATTTCGAGCCTTTGACGGTGGAAGACGTTCTATCCATTTGCGAAGCAGAGAAGCCGCTCGGCGCGATTGTGCAGTTCGGCGGACAAACGCCGCTTAACATCGCAATGGAACTTAAGCAAGCAGGCGTGCCGATTTTGGGAACTTCTCCCGAAGTGATCGCCATGGCTGAAGATCGCGATTTGTTCAAGCAAAAAATGGAGCAAATGAATATTCCTATGCCTGAATCAGGAATGGCGTGCAACTTTGAAGAAGCCGCGGCTGTTGCTGAAAAAATCGGTTATCCGGTTATGGTTCGACCATCTTTCGTGCTTGGCGGACGAGCAATGGAAGTTGTGTTCGACGGCGAGCAGCTTAGAAATTATATCGTAACCAACGCGCAGTATATAAGCAACGACGCGCCAATTTTGATTGATCGATTCTTGGATAACGCGCTTGAATGTGAGGCGGACGCGCTTGCGAACCTTGGCGTTGCGTTTACGCCGGCGGTTATGGAGCATATCGAATACGCGGGAATTCACTCGGGCGACTCGGCTTGCGTAATCCCGACGGTGAATATTACCGACGAGCAGCTTGCGACCATTCGTGATTACACCTGCAAAATCGCCGGCGAGCTTGGCGTTGTCGGACTTATGAACGTTCAATACGCGATTCACCAAGGCAAGGTTTATGTTTTGGAAGCCAACCCCCGCGCGTCACGAACCGTGCCGATTGTTTCGAAAGTGTGTAACCTTAACATGGCGAATATCGCGACAAAAATGATTATGGCGAAGTATACGAATGAAGATATTGACGTATCCGCTATGAAACCGCCGAAAGTGTCGTATTACGGCGTAAAAGAAGCGGTGTTCCCGTTTAATATGTTCCCCGAAGTTGATCCGCTTTTGGGGCCTGAGATGAGAGCGACCGGCGAAGTTATGGGATTGTCCGACTCGTTCGGACTTGCGTTCTACAAAGCGTTAGAGGCGACCAAAACCATACTTCCGCTTAGCGGAACTGTGTTAATTTCGGTGGCAGAAAAGGATAGAGAGCCTGCGGCGGAAGTTGCACGAGAGCTTGAAAGTCTCGGATTCAAGATTGTTGCGACTAAAGGAACGCACGCATATCTCGCGTCAAAAGGCATAAGCGCCTCCATGATTAACAAAATCCACGAAGGTCGCCCGAACATCGAGGACGCGATTAAGAATCACAGTTTGGATATGATTATCAACACGCCGAACGCAAGTAGAATCAGCAGTGTTGACGATTCTTATATCAGAAAATCGGCGATTCGATACAATATTCCGTACTTGACGACGCTAACCGCCGCGGCGGCAAGCACGAAAGGTATCGCGGACAAGATTAAAAACCCGACAGAAGTGGTATACTCATTACAGGAGTATCATAAGAGATAAAATATGTAGGGGCGGCATTTTGCCGCCCGCCATTATTTGATTTCTGTGTTTTTAATATAACAGGCGGCAGAAAACGGTCGCCCCAATTAAAAAAAAGCCCCCTTAGGCAAAAGGGGTGCCCATAAGGGCGGGGGATTGTCAAAATACAATCCTCAGTCACTTCGTGACAGCTCCTTTGCCAAAGGAGCCTATTTTTAAAACAAAGGCGGGCTCGTTATGAAAAATTGGAAGCTTGAAACCGAGTTGCGGCTCGAATTTATCCACGGAATCGTTAAGGCCGCCGGCGTAAACGGCATTGTGTTCGGCAACAGCGGCGGAAAAGACAGCGCGCTTGTAGGAATCCTTTGCAAAATGGCGTGCGACAACACCGTCGGAATCATTATGCCGTGCGGAACATCGCAAAACTACGGCTCGGACAAAACCGACGCCGAAATTTTGGCGGAACAATTCAATATCGACACGCGAATTGTTGATTTAACGTCTACGAGAGACGAACTCGTTGCGACGGTCGGCGGAAATACCAAACTAACTGATTCCGCGTTGTCCAACATCGCGCCTCGGCTTCGAATGACCGCGCTTTACGCCGTTGCCGCGAGCGAAAACCTACTTGTCGCGGGAACGAGCAACCGAAGCGAGCGGCACATGGGGTACTTCACGAAGTGGGGTGACGGCGCTTGCGACTTTAACCCGATTGCCGACCTTACCGTTACCGAAACGTATGAGTTTCTGCGCTATCTTAACGCCCCGAACGTTATTATCGACAAAGTGCCGTCTGCCGGGCTGTTCGAAGGTCAGACCGATGAGCTTGATATGGGTGTTACCTATCGCGCGATTGATAATTATCTACTTACCGGCGAAGTGAGTGAATCGGACAAAGCGATCATTGACAGGTATCACAACTCAAGCGAACATAAGCGAAAAATGCCTCTGACGTTTGTAAAATAGATTTTGTTGCGCTCTTGATTGTCAAATTTAACATAACCTTAACATAATTATATGATAATATTACGAAAACAATGTAATATAATGTGATATATTGGTGTAAGGAGGGGGCATTTTATGGGAGCGAGAAAAGCAACGGTAATTATCTCGGTTGTTTTGGTGCTTGCCGCAATCGGACTAATGATTTTCGCAATAAGCGGCAATGGATTCGGTCGCCAAAGACGCGAAAGAGCAGGGCATAGAATATTGCATTGCGAGTTTTATGGTACTGAATATTGTTCTATCGAACAAGGGCTGCCCTGCGAAAGGGTTAGGGCGGAATGCCGCCGGCTAAGAGGGCAAGACTGCCCGTGGTATGAAGTTGATGATGAGTAAATTTGATGATATAATATACTAAAAAACCGCCCTTTCGGCGGTTTTTTAATATTGATTAACTGCTACTTCGGAACACTTTCCCAATCCTTCAAAAATATCTCAATTCCCTTATCGGTCAAAGGATGTTCAACCATTTGCAAAAGCACATCATACGGAATTGTCGCGATATCGCTGCCTGCGCTCGCCGCGTCAACAACCTGCTTCGCGTTTTTAATACTCGCCGCGATAATTTCGGATTCAATTCCATGAACCCCGAAAATATGTGCGATTTCCTCTATTAAGCCAATTCCGCTTCCGCTCAGAACGTCAATTCTGTTAATAAACGGACTTACGTATGTCGCGCCGGCTCGTGCCGCCAAAAGTGCTTGTGCCGCTGAAAAAATCAGCGTCACGTTAGTTTTAATGCCCTCGGCCGTAAGAATCTTTGTCGCCTCAAGTCCATCGGCGGTCATAGGAATTTTAATAACGATATTTTTATGAATTTTCGCAAGTTCACGCGCCTCTTTAACCATGTTTTCGGCATCCAACGATATAACTTCCGCCGAAATAGGGCCGTCAACAATTTGAGTTATTTCGGTCACAACTTCAACAAAATCGCGCCCCGAACGCGCAATCAACGACGGATTTGTGGTAACTCCGCAAATAATACCCATTTGGTTGGCGTGTTTTATATGCGCGACCTCCGCCGTGTCAATAAATATTTTCATTTTAAATACATCTCCTTTAATTTTGCAATTTTCTATATTGTACATGATTAATCAAGCATTGTCAATGAATTTCTCGAATAGACTTGACATTTTTCGCATGAAATTATATAATATACATTAATTTAGGAAAAACCAAACAAAAGAGGAGAAAAAAGATGAGTGAAATCAAGAAAATAGCAATAATGACAGGCGGCGGCGACTGCCCCGGACTAAACGCCGTAATCCGCGCCGCGGTCAAAACCGCAATCCTAAAATACGGGCT